>NZ_LT629689.1:4177500-4505000 GCF_900102035.1 Pseudomonas extremaustralis | reverse complement strand
AGTGGGCAAGGTCGCGGATTTCGTCGCCTGGCAGATCGATCGTCCCGCCGACCTGGCCTACTGGCTCGGCGGCGAATTGGATAAACGCGTCGTGCGCCATGGTGTCGACGTCACCCTTTAAGGAGCATTGCTGTGGAAAAGGTCCTGAACTTCAAAAAAGGCCGCGTGCCGCTGCTGATCAGCATGCCCCACGCCGGCCTGCGCCTGACGCCGGCAGTGGAGGCCGGCTTGATCCCCCAGGCGCAAAGCCTGCCGGACACCGACTGGCACATCCCCACCCTGTATGACTTCGCCGACGAGCTGGGCGCCAGCACCCTGGCGGCGGAGTATTCGCGGTTCGTCATCGACCTGAACCGGCCAGCCGACGATAAACCCTTGTACGCCGGCGCCACCACCGGCCTGTACCCGGCGACGCTGTTCGATGGCGTGCCGTTGTTCCGCGCGGGGCTGGAACCGAGCGAAGCCGAACGCGCCGGCTATCTGCAAAAAATCTGGGGCCCGTATCACCGCACGCTGCAAGAGGAACTGGCGCGACTCAAAGCCGAGTTCGGCTATGCGCTGCTGTTCGATGCGCACTCGATCCGCTCGGTGATCCCGCACCTGTTCGACGGCAAGCTGCCGGACTTCAACCTGGGCACCTTCAACGGCGCCGCCTGCGATCCGGAATTGGCCCGCCGGCTGCAAGCCCTCTGCGCGACTCATCCGCAGTACACCCATGTGCTGAACGGGCGCTTCAAGGGCGGCCATATCACCCGCCATTACGGCAACCCGGCGCAGGATATTCACGCGGTGCAGTTGGAGCTGTGCCAGAGCACTTATATGGAAGAAGTTGAACCGTTCCGCTACCGCGCCGATCTGGCCGCACCGACGCGGGTGGTGTTGAAGCAGTTGCTGGAAGCGTTCCTGGCCTGGGGACAGCAGCGCTACGGGTGACGAACGGTATCGACGGCGGTCTCGCGGGTTGGCCTGCATGGCGAACTGCTGACACGGGTCTAAGCGCTCAAGGACATGCTCATTGCACAATTCGGGTTTATAGTGCCAGACGGCAGAAGAATAGACGTCCCCCCAGGGATGGACCCGACACCCCACGGAGCGCGCAATGCAGACTTGGTACCCGCAGATCAAACCCTACGCCCGGCACGATCTGGCCGTCGATGACATCCACACGCTGTACGTCGATGAAAGTGGCTCCCCCGAAGGCTTGCCCGTTGTTTTCATCCATGGTGGCCCTGGCTCCGGTTGCGACGCCCAGAGCCGCTGCTATTTCGACCCGAACCTCTACCGTATCGTCACCTTCGACCAGCGTGGCTGCGGCCGTTCGACGCCCCGCGCCAGCCTGGAAAACAACACCACCTGGGACCTGGTCGCCGACCTCGAACGCATCCGCGAACACCTGGGCATCGACAAATGGGTGCTGTTCGGCGGTTCCTGGGGCTCGACCCTGGCCCTGGCCTACGCCCAAACCCATCCCGAGCGCGTGCATGGCTTGATCGTGCGCGGGATCTTCCTGGCCCGCCCGCAAGACATCCACTGGTTCTACCAGGAAGGCGCGAGCCGCCTGTTCCCGGATTATTGGCAGGACTACATCGCACCGATTCCCGTCGATGAGCGCCACGACATGATCGCGGCCTACCACAAGCGCCTGACCGGCAACGACCAGATCGCCCAGATGCACGCGGCCAAGGCCTGGTCCGGCTGGGAAGGGCGCATGCTCGGCCTGTGCCCGAGCCCTCAGCATGTGGAGCGTTTTGCCGAACCGCAACGGGCGCTGTCGATTGCGCGCATCGAGTGCCACTACTTCACCAATAACTCCTTCCTGGAGCCTGACCAACTGATCCGCGACATGCACAAGATCGCCCATCTGCCGGGCGTCATCATCCATGGGCGCTACGACATGATCTGCCCGCTGGATAACGCCTGGGCGCTGCACCAAGCCTGGCCCAACAGCGAACTGCAAGTGATCCGCGAAGCGGGCCATGCGGCGTCCGAACCCGGTATTACCGATGCGCTGGTTCGCGCGACCGGCGAAATGGCCCGGCGCCTGCTCGACCTGCCACCAGAAGAAGCATGAAGGGCCTGTTGCAACGGGTGCGCGGCGCCCGTGTCGAAGTCGCGGGTGAAATAGTAGGGGCGATCGACCAGGGTTTGCTGGTGCTGGTGGCTGTCGAACCGTCGGATACTGTCGAGAGCGCCGACAAATTGCTGCACAAGCTGCTTAACTACCGGGTGTTCAGTGACGACGAGGGCAAGATGAACTTGTCATTGAAGGATATCGACGGGGGTTTGTTGCTGGTGTCTCAGTTCACTCTGGCGGCGGATACCAAGAGCGGACTGCGGCCAAGCTTCTCCACGGCGGCCCCACCTGCCTTGGGAGCGGCGCTTTTCGACCACTTGCTGTTACAAGCGCAACAATTGCATGGCAAAGTGGCATCAGGCCGTTTTGGTGCCGATATGCAGGTGCATTTGGTCAATGATGGCCCTGTGACCTTCCTCTTACAGACATGAATGTATTAAAAACGACTTTGAATGCCTAAAAACGCAGGGTTTCGCTACAAATACTTCGTTGTCCCTGATGCGTTGTCTCGCGGGCTACTAGATAATCGCGCGCTACGGGGATCAGCGTTGATTGGTCCATTTTTGACTTAGGTAGAGACTTGTCCGATGGCCTCAGGGGAATCATTTTGCCCCAGGGGAGTCGGAACAATGCTCGCCAACCTGGCATATAGATAGCTGGCCGTTGGTTTTTTGATCTGTTTTCGGCGAGGGTTGCTCGTGATTGTTAGTCCCTGTAATGCACCAAAATTGTCTGCCAAACGGTTACGAAACGTACTGGTAACGGGCTCTGCCCTGTTTTGCCTGTTCGGCGCGGGTCAACTGTGGGCATTCAGTCTGGATGATGTGTCGGCCAAGGCAAAAGAGCTGGCCGGGCAGAAATACGAAGCTCCGCGCAGCAATCTGCCGAACGAATTCCGCGAAATGAAATTCGCTGACTACCAGAAGATTCGTTTCCGCAACGAAAAAGCCGAGTGGGCCGATCAGAACACGCCGTTCAAGCTGTCCTTCTATCACCAGGGTATGCATTTCGATACACCGGTGAAAATCAACGAAGTCACCGCCGACAACGTCCAGGAAATCAAATACGACCCTTCGCGCTTCGATTTCGGCGACGTCAAGTTCGATCCCAAGGCCACCGAGCAACTGGGTTATGCCGGTTTCCGCGTGCTGTTCCCGATCAACAAGGGCGACAAGCAAGACGAAATCCTGACCATGCTCGGCGCCAGCTATTTCCGCGTCGTGGGCAAGGACCAGGTGTACGGCCTGTCCGCCCGTGGCCTGGCGATCGACACCGCGCTGCCGTCCGGCGAAGAGTTCCCGCGTTTCACCGAGTTCTGGATCGAGCGTCCGAAACCGGGTGACAAGCACCTGGTGATCTTCGCCCTGCTGGATTCGCCGCGCGCCACCGGTGCCTATCGCCTGATCCTGCGTCCGGGCACCGACACCGTGGTCGACGTCAAATCCCAGATGTTCCTGCGCGACAAGGTCAGCAAGCTGGGCGTTGCCCCGCTGACCTCGATGTTCCTGTTCGGCGCGAACCAGCCGTCCAAGGTCCTCAACTACCGTCGCGAGCTGCATGATTCCAGCGGCCTGTCGATCCATGCCGGCAACGGCGAGTGGATCTGGCGCCCGCTGAACAACCCTAAACACCTGTCGGTCAGCAACTTCTTCGTCGAGAACCCGCGCGGGTTCGGCCTGCTGCAACGCGGTCGCAACTTCAGCCACTACGAAGACCTGGACGACAACTACGACAAGCGCCCAAGCGCCTGGATCGAGCCTGAAGGCGACTGGGGCAAGGGTTCCGTCGACCTGGTCGAGATCCCGACCGCCGACGAAACCAACGACAACATCGTGGCCTTCTGGAGCCCGGAAAAACTGCCGGAAGTCGGCCAGCCGCTGGACGTGTCCTACCGCTTGCACTGGACCCTGGACGACGCCGCGTTCCATTCGCCGGACAGCGCCTGGGTCAAGCAGACCCTGCGTTCGACCGGCGATGTGAAGCAATCCAACCTGATCCGTCAGCCGGACGGCAGCGTGGCCTACCTGGTGGACTTCGAGGGCCCGTCCCTGAAGAAACTGCCGCCGGACGCCCCGGTTCGCAGCCAGGTGAGCGTGGGAGATAACGCCGAGCTGGTGGAAAACAGCGTGCGTTACAACGAGCACACCAAAGGCTGGCGCCTGACCCTGCGCATGAAGATCAAGGACGCGGGCAAGCCGACCGAGATGCGTGCGGCCCTGGTCCAGGACATCGCGCAGCCTGCGCCTGAGAAGGTGTCGACCCAAGTGCTCAAGGCTGACAAGGTTTTGGCCAAGCAGCACGAGAAACAGGCCAAGAAAGACAAGGAAGCCAAGCAGCCAGACGCTGCCCCAGCCACGCCGGAGCCGATCAAGACAGAGCAAGTCCTGACCGAAACCTGGAGCTATCAGTTGCCTGCCGATGAGTAATTCTCAAGTCCAGCCAGAGACTCTGTCCGAGTACCTGGCGCATCTTCCGATGACCGCTGAGCAGCGCGCCGAACTGGCGGGCTGCACCTCTTTCAGTGAGTTGCACGAACGTTTGTCGTCCAAGTCTTTCGACGCGCCGGTCGACGCCGCCCAGGCATCGGTCGCCCGTCGGTTGACCCTCAGCACCGCCGAGGAGCTGCAGGACGCCGAAATGCTCGGGCTCGACGCCAGCGGTCGCGTGTGCCTCAAGGCCACGCCGCCGATTCGTCGTACCAAGGTCGTGCCGGAGCCGTGGCGCACCAACATACTGGTGCGTGGCTGGCGCCGGTTGACCGGTCGCAGCAACCCGCCGACGCCGCCGAAAGACGAGCGCGTGCTGCCGGCGGCGCGCTGGCGCACGGTAGGTTCGATCCGCCGTTATATCCTGCTGGTGCTGATGCTCGGCCAGACCATCATTGCCGGCTGGTACATGAAAGGCATCATGCCGTACCAGGGCTGGTCGCTGGTGGACTTCGACGAAATCCGCAACCAGACCCTGCTGCAAACCGCGACCCAGGTCCTGCCCTACGCTTTGCAAACCAGCATCCTGATCATGTTCGGGATCTTGTTCTGCTGGGTCTCGGCGGGTTTCTGGACTGCGTTGATGGGCTTCCTGGAGCTGCTGACCGGCCACGATAAGTACCGGATCTCCGGTAAAAGCGCCGGCCACGAGCCGATTCCGAAGAATGCGCGCACCGCGCTGGTGATGCCGATCTGCAACGAAGACGTGCCCCGGGTATTCGCCGGCCTGCGCGCGACGTTCGAGTCGGTGGCGGCTACCGGTGACCTGGATCGCTTCGATTTCTTCGTGCTCAGCGACAGTAACGACGCCGACATCTGCATCGCCGAGCAGCAAGCCTGGCTCGACGTGTGCCGCGAAGCCGGTGGCTTCGGCAAGATCTTCTATCGCCGCCGTCGCCGTCGCGTCAAACGCAAGAGCGGCAACCTCGACGACTTCTGCCGTCGCTGGGGCGGTGAATACAAATACATGGTGGTCCTCGACGCCGACAGCGTCATGAGCGGCGAATGCCTGACCAGCCTGGTGCGCCTGATGGAAGCCACGCCGGATGCCGGGATTATCCAGACCGCGCCACGGGCGTCGGGCATGGATACCTTGTATGCGCGCATGCAGCAGTTCGCCACCCGCGTGTACGGCCCGCTGTTCACCGCCGGCCTGCACTTCTGGCAGTTGGGTGAATCCCACTACTGGGGTCACAACGCAATCATCCGCATGAAGCCGTTCATCGAGCACTGCGCCCTGGCGCCGTTGCCGGGTAAAGGCGCGTTCGCCGGTGCGATCCTGTCCCACGACTTCGTTGAAGCGGCGCTGATGCGCCGTGCCGGCTGGGGCGTGTGGATTGCCTACGACCTGCCGGGCAGCTACGAAGAACTGCCGCCGAACCTGCTCGACGAACTCAAGCGTGACCGTCGCTGGTGCCACGGCAACCTGATGAACTTCCGCCTGTTCCTAGTCAAAGGCATGCACCCGGTGCACCGCGCGGTGTTCCTGACCGGCGTGATGTCCTACCTGTCGGCGCCGTTGTGGTTCTTCTTCCTGGTGCTGTCCACCGCGTTGCTGGCGGTGAACACCTTGATGGAGCCGCAGTACTTCATGGCGCCGCGCCAGTTGTACCCGCTGTGGCCGCAATGGCATCCGGACAAGGCGGTGGCGCTGTTCTCCACCACCATCGTGCTGCTGTTCCTGCCCAAGTTGCTGAGCATCATCCTGATCTGGGCCAAGGGCGCGAAAGAGTTCGGCGGCAAGTTCAAGGTGACCCTGTCGATGCTGCTGGAGATGCTGTTCTCCATGCTGCTGGCGCCGGTGCGGATGATTTTCCACACCCGTTTCGTACTCGCCGCGTTCCTCGGCTGGGCCGCGACCTGGAATTCGCCGCAGCGTGACGACGACTCCACGCCATGGAGTGAAGCGATCAAGCGTCACGGCACCCAGACCTTGCTCGGCTTCCTGTGGGCACTGCTGGTGGTGTGGTTGAACCCCAGCTTCCTGTGGTGGCTGGTACCGATCGTCGGTTCGCTGATGCTGTCGATCCCGGTTTCGGTGATCTCCAGCCGCGTGAACCTGGGCCTCAAGTCCCGCGACGAGAGCCTGTTCCTGATTCCTGAGGAATACAATCCGCCGCAAGCGCTGCTGTCCACCGACAAGTACACCCACGAAAACCGCTGGCACGCGCTGAACGACGGCTTCGTGCGTTCGGTGGTCGACCCGCAGCAGAACGCCCTGGCCTGTGCCCTGGCGACCTCGCGTCACGGTCAGGCCGAGCCGATCGAGTACCTGCGTGGCGAACGTGTGCGCTATGCGTTGAAGGTCGGCCCTGCCGGCCTCAACAACAGCGAACGCCTGGCGTTGCTCAGCGACCCGGTGGCGCTCTCGCGCCTGCATGAGCAGGTCTGGAGCGAAGGCCATGCCGAGTGGCTCGCCGCCTGGCGTGCTTCGCTCAAGGCCGACCCGCACGCACCTTTGCTGCCGCTGCAACCGCAGGTGTCCCAGGCCCAACCGGCCTGATTCAGACGCCCCCGGGAACTCTTCCCGGGGGCGTTCGAAGCGCTGGTCCTACAGCGTTTCAACCCTCTTCTCAATCGCCGTAACTCCTTGTTATTTCGAAACAAAAGACCCTCGCCAGAGGCGTATTGGCGTGCCCGCGAGTGGGGTAGGATCGCCCCCCACATTTGACTCGGTCACAGGGGGATTCATGATCAAAAGGTATGGTTCGGCGGTGCTGATCGGCGTTGTCGCATTGATTCACAGTGCCCTGGCGCAGGCGGGCGCCATCGACGATGCCGTGCGGCGGGGGGTGCTGAAAGTCGGCACCACGCCCACCTATGTGCCATTCGAAATGACCGATAGACAGGGGCGCATCGTCGGCTTTGAAATCGACCTGCTCGGCGTGATGAGCCAGGCCCTGGGGGTTGAGCTTGAATTGGTCACGGTGCCCTATACCGAACTGTTGCCGGGGCTGCTGGCGAACAAGTTCGACCTGATCGGCAGCGGCATGACCGTCACCCAGGAGCGCAACCTGAAGCTGAATTTCAGCGACTCCTTCATCGTGGTCGGCCAGACCGTGCTGCTGCACCCCAGCCTGGCCGGCAAGGTCTCGAGCATTGAAGACCTGGACGATGCCAGCTATCGGATCGCCACCACCGAAGGCACCACGGGCGAGGCGGCGGCCCAGCGGTTTCTGGGCGCGGCCCGGCTGAGCCGTTTTGCCACGCCGGAGGAAGGGGTGCACCAAGTGGTGATCGGCGCGGCCGATGCCTTTATTCACGACGCGCCCTACAACCTGATCGCCAGCAGTCGCGCGGAAAACCGCGCGTTGCTGGTGCTGGAGCAGCCCTTCACCTTCGAGCCGTTGGCGTTCGGCGTGAAAAAAGGCGATTTCGACAGCCTCAACTGGATCAACCATTTCCTCAACCAGGTCGCCCAGGACGGAACCTACGATCGCCTCCACGACAAATGGTTTAAAGACACGGCCTGGTTGGAGGACATCGACTGAAAGTCATAACTTCTTACACATCAATCCATTAGCGGCATCGCCCGCGCAAGTGTCTAACTCTGCGCCTGGCTGCACCGTTGTGGGGCTTTTCCGACATACGCAGACAACAAATACCGGTGAAACCTTTGTGACGGGCAACGAGTGGGTTAGGATCGCACCCCGAAATGGTGCAGCCCTTTTGCGCGCCGACCTCATAAGAATCGTTCAGGGGACTTGATGATGAAAAAGTATCTTTCGATGCTGCTGCTCGGCATCGCCGCGCTGGTGGCTGCCAATGCGGCGCAGGCCGGCGCCATCGATGATGCGGTCCAGCGCGGCACGCTGAAAGTCGGCATGGACCCGACCTACATGCCGTTCGAAATGACAGACAAACGCGGTGAAATCATCGGTTTCGAAGTCGATATCCTCAAAGCCATGGCCAAATCCATGGGCGTCAAGCTGGAACTGGTGTCCACCGGTTACGACGGCATCATCCCGGCCTTCCTGACCGGCAAGTTCGACATGATCGGCAGCGGCATGACCCTGACCCAGGAACGCAACCTGCGCCTGAACTTCAGCGAACCCTTCATCGTGGTTGGCCAGACCCTGCTGATTCGCAAGGACCTGGAAGGCACCATCAAGTCCTACAAAGACCTGAACGACGAGAAATACCGCCTGACCTCCAAGCTCGGCACCACCGGCGAAATGGTCGCCAAGAAACTGATCGCCAAGGCCAAGTACCACGGTTACGACAACGAGCAGGAAGGTGTGCTGGACGTGGTCAACGGCAAGGCCGACGCCTTTGTGTATGACGCGCCGTACAACCTGGTCGCCGAGAAAAAAGTCGGTAACGGCAAACTGGTATTCCTCGACGAGCCTTTTACCTTCGAACCGCTGGCGTTCGGTCTGAAGAAGGGTGATTACGACAGCATCAACTTCATCAACAACTTCCTGCACCAGATCAAGAACGACGGCACCTACGATCGTATCCATGACAAGTGGTTCAAGAGCTCCGAGTGGCTCAAGGACATGGAATAACGCCGGTTCCCGCTTTCTGTAGGCGCGAGCTTGCTCGCGAAGGCCGTTAACGCTAACGCGGGTTTGCTGGATAAACGCGGTGTTTTTGAGTTTTTCGCGAGCAAGCTCGCTCCTACAAAATGCCTTGACTGAATGGCATTAGGGCAAGCCCGCCCGCCACCAAAGGCGGGGGCTTACCCGACCCTTTTGGATGTTGAGTAATGAAACAGAAAAAAGCCCAATGGCCCTGGCACCTGCTGACGGTGGTCGTGCTGGTCGGCCTGGCGGGCGCTTTGTACTACGCCACCTCGCTGATGTCCTACGAATGGCGCTGGAACCGCGTGCCGCAGTACTTCGCCTATCAGGCCGAAGAGGCACAGCGGGCCGCGGATATTTCCACCGTCGTTGAGCTGGTACGCAAGGGCGATGTGGCCGAAGTCACCCTGCGCAACGACGCCGGCAGCGTGCAGACCCTCACCGTGGCCGACAACAGCCTGAAAGTGGCGCGCGGCGACGACGTGGCCGAGGGCGATGTGATCGGCGTGAACCGGCATTGGGCGTTGGGCCCATTGATGTGGGGCTTGTGGACCACGTTATGGCTGTCGGTGGTGTCCGGCATCCTGGGCCTGGCGATCGGTCTGGCCACCGGTTTGTGCCGGCTGTCGAAGAACCCGACATTGCGTGATCTGTCGACGATCTACGTCGAACTGGTGCGCGGTACGCCGCTATTGGTGCAGATCTTCATTTTCTATTTCTTTATCGGCACGGTACTCAACCTGTCCCGCGAGTTTGCCGGGATCGCCGCGCTGTCGCTGTTCACCGGCGCCTATGTGGCGGAAATCGTCCGCGCCGGCGTGCAGTCCATCACCCGTGGCCAGAACGAAGCCGCCCGTTCCCTGGGGCTGAGTGCCAGCCAGGCGATGCGCCATGTGGTGCTGCCGCAGGCGTTCAAGCGCGTGTTGCCGCCTCTGGCCGGGCAATTTATCAGTCTGGTGAAAGACACCTCGCTGGTGTCGGTGATCGCCATTACCGAACTGCTCAAGAGCGGCCGCGAAGTCATCACCACCTCGTTTTCGCCATTTGAAATCCTGTTCTGCGTCGCAGGCCTGTACCTGTTGATCAACCTGCCGCTGTCGAAAATGGCCAGCCGGCTTGAGCGGAGGCTCGCGCAAAGTGATTGAAGTCCGCGATCTGGTAAAAGTCTTCGACACCCGCGGCCAGGTGGTGCGTGCGGTGGATCACGTCACCACCCAGGTGGCCAAGGGCGAAGTGCTGGTGGTCATCGGCCCGTCCGGTTCGGGCAAGTCGACCTTCCTGCGTTGCCTCAATGGTCTGGAAGAATTCGATTCGGGCTCGGTCAGCATCGACGGCCTGCAACTGGCCGACCCGAAAACCGATGTGAATGCCTATCGTCGTGAAGTCGGCATGGTGTTCCAGCACTTCAACCTGTTCCCCCACATGACCGTGCTGGAAAACCTGTGCCTGGCGCAAAAAGTCGTGCGCAAGCGCGGCAAGAAAGAGCGCGAAGCCAAGGCCATGGCGTTGCTTGAAAAAGTCGGCATTGCGCAGAAAGCCAACGAGTTCCCCTCACGGCTCTCCGGCGGCCAGCAGCAGCGCGTGGCGATTGCCCGGGCGTTGGCGATGGACCCCAAGGTGATGCTGTTCGATGAGCCCACTTCGGCACTCGACCCGGAAATGGTCGGCGAAGTGCTGGACGTCATGAAGACCCTGGCCCTGGAAGGCATGACCATGGTCTGCGTGACCCACGAAATGGGCTTTGCCCGCGAAGTGGCGCATCGCGTGCTGTTCTTCGATCACGGCAAGTTGCTTGAAGATGCGGCCCCGGCCGAGTTCTTCGATGCGCCGAAAGACCCACGGGCCCAGGCGTTCCTGCGTCAAGTGCTCTGAGGCGCGGGGAGGTCACACCTTGAACCTCCCCACGCACCGCTGCAAATCCGTTCCCAATCGCGCCAACTCGATGCTCGCCGTCGCTGTCTGCTCACTAGCGGCGGCGGTTTGCTCCGAGGCGTCGCGCACTTTCAATACGCTGCGATTGATCTCTTCGGCGACCGCGCTTTGCTCTTCGGCCGCAGCGGCGATCTGCGGGTTCATCTCCTGGATCACCGCCACAGTGCGCGCGATTTCCGTCAGGGCATCCCCGGCGTTGCGTGCCAGGCCGACGCTGTTGTCGGTCAGGGTGCGGCTGTAGTCCATGATGTCGGCCACTTCCTGGGTGCCAGTGTGCAAGCCGCCGATCAGCCCTTCGATTTCCTCGGCCGACTGCTGGGTCCGTTGCGCCAGGCTGCGCACTTCATCGGCGACCACGGCAAACCCTTGGCCCGCCTCGCCGGCCCGCGCGGCTTCGATGGCAGCATTGAGCGCCAGCAGGTTGGTCTGTTGCGACACGGACTTGATCACATCCAGCACGCTGCCGATCTTCTGGCTTTCCCGTTGCAGCGCAATCATGGCCTGGCTTGAGCGGGCCATCTCGTGGGCCAGGTGTTCGATCTGCGCCACGGCATCCATCACCACCTGATCCCCCAGTTCGGTCTGTTGATTGGCCTCGCCGGCGGCAATCGATGCCTGTTCGGCGTGGCGCGCCACTTCCTGGGCGGTGGCCAGCATCTGGTTCATGGCGGTCGCCACCTGTTCGGTTTCGTCGCGCTGATGATTGACCCCGGCGCGGGTTTGTACGGTGACGGCAGAAAGCTCCTCGGCGGCGCTGGCGATCTGCCGCGCGTTGTCGCTGATGCTGCCGATCAGCTCGCGCAGGTTCAGGGTCATTTGGGTCATGCTGCGTTGCAATTGGCCCAGCTCGTCTTTGCGCCGTGTCTGTATATCGTGGCTCAGGTCGCCCTCGGCAATGCGATTGGCCACGCTCAACGCCTTGCGCAGCGGCTTCACGATTTGCCCGGCAATCACCCAGGCGGCGAGGATGCCGAGGAGCAAGGCGATTGCGGTAATGCCCAGGGTTTGGGTGCGGGCTTGCTCGGCTTCGCGATCCCGTCGTTGGGTCTGGTCCTGGCTCAAGAGGTCGCTTTGCCCGAGCAATTGATCCAATTGTTGCTCCAACTGGTTTTGCGCGTTTTCGGTGCTGAGCTGGGTGTCCTTGAGTCGTGTCAGGTGAGTGCGGATGCCGAGTACCGCGGTTTTCAATGCGCCGCTGTCGACGGGCAGCTTCACCACCGCCGCCTGGGCCAGCTCAAGGTTACGTTCCGCATCGGTGACCGCCTGGGAGTAGGCATCCAGTGAACTGGCGGCCCAGGCCGGACTCTGGGCGCTGTCCTCGGCCTGTTCGATGGCCTGGCGCAGATTTTCCACGGCATCGAGGGCTTTTTCATCTTCTTGGTCGGGCAGGTCGCTGGCCAACTGGGCCAGGGCGTCGCCGGTGCGCACGGAGTTCTGTTTCAACTGTTCACGGGCGCTTTCGCGTTGTTCAACCAGCGCTGGCACGCCCTTGAGGGTGGTTTTGAACGTCGCGCTGATGCGGGCCATCTCCTGCAGATATTGCAGAGCTTTCGGCGCTGTGAGTCGGCTGGAAAGCTCCGCCAGGCTGCTGTCGATTTTCTCCATGCTCGTGCTCAATCGGCTGAAGCTGTCGGCGTCGTCCAGGGTGCGGTAAACGATTCTGTCGGCGCGCAACTCTTCGCCGGCCACGGCCAGCTGCGCGAGCACCGTCAGGGTTTGCGAGCGGTAAAGCGACGCCGCCAGGGCCTGCCAGCCGGTTGCGGCAATCACGAGGCTCAGCGCCAGTACCAGGGAAAAGCCCAGGGCCAGTTTGAGGGTGACACTGGCGTCACCCAACAGTTGAGTGATTCGGCGAAGCATGATTAACCCTCCAGCAAGTGAACAACGGGCGTTCTTGAAGGTACGCAAGCACCTTGAACTGAGTTGAACGCTAGTTGCCTTGAGGGTGGGTTGGGGCTGATAAGTGCGTAGGAAATTTCACAGATTGCTGGCGGCGACCCAGGACAGGTCGCCGCGCAGGCGCGAGTCAGACCTGGAAGCGGCCGACCAGGGTTTGCAGATGGATGCCCAGGCGCGCCAGTTCGGTACTCGAACTGGCGGTCTCTTCACTGGCCGCTGCGGTCTGTTCCGAGATATCGCGCACGTTCAGCACGCTGCGGTTGACCTCTTCGGCCACGGCGCTTTGTTGCTCGGCGGCGGTGGCGATCTGGGCGTTCATCGCCTGGATGGTCGAGACGGTGCGCGTGATGTTCGCCAGGGCGCTGCCGGCGCTGCGGGTCAGTTCGACGCTGCTGTCGGTGAGGCCGCGGCTGTTGTCCATGATGGTCGCCACCTGTTGGGTACCGCTTTGCAGGCCGACGATCAACTCTTCGATCTCTTCGGTGGACTTCTGGGTGCGCAGGGCCAGGCTGCGCACTTCATCGGCCACCACCGCGAAACCCCGCCCGGCTTCACCGGCGCGTGCGGCCTCGATGGCGGCGTTGAGGGCCAGCAAGTTGGTTTGTTGGGCCACGGACTTGATCACGTCGAGCACGCTGCCGATCTTGTCGCTTTCACGCTTGAGATGGCCCATGGCTTCGGTGGAGTTCCCCACTTCGGTGGCCAGGCGTTCGATCTGGGCGATGGCTTGTCCCACCACCTTGTCGCCCTCACGCGCCTGTTGGTCAGCGGCCACGGCTGCTTCAGAGGCTTCCTCGGCGTTGCGCGCCACTTCCAGCACCGTCGCCGCCATTTCATTCATGGCGGTGGCCACCTGGTCGGTCTCGATCTTCTGGCTGTTGACCCCGGCGCTGGTCTGTTCGGTCACGGCCGACAGTTGCTCGGCGGCGCGGGCGATCTGGGTCACACCGTCGCTGATGCCGCCGATCAACTCGCGCAGGCCCATGCTCATGCTTTGCATGGCCCGTTGCAGCTGGCCCAGTTCGTCCTGGCGTACGGAGGTCAGGTTGTGGCTCAAGTCGCCCGAGGCGACACGCTCGGCGACCTGTAAGGTCTGGTTCAGCGGAATGACGATCTGACGGGTGATGGCCCAGGCCGCGACCAGGCCGAAGATCAGCGCCAGCGCGGTTGCCAGTAGCAGGAAATACTTGGCTTGGGCGGCATCGGTGTCACGCACCGCCGTCTGGGAGACGGTGAGTTTATCGCTATGACTGAGCAGCAGATCGCCCTGTGCGCTCATGGTCTTGAGTGCCGCGGCGGTGGCAACCTGGGAATCACGGTACTGGCTGACGGCGGCACGGTAGGCTTGCAGCGAGACGCCGGCCTGTTGCAGGTTGGCCTGGTACTCGGCGGGCAGTTGGCCTTCCAGTTCGGTGATTTTCTTCAGGGCGTTGTCGATGGCATCGAGGGCCGGTTGCTCGGCGTCGACCTTGCCGCTGTAGGTGTAGCCGCGCACCTGGAAGCGTGCCTGCTGGATCAGCTTGCTCAGTTCCACCACGCGATTGAATTGGGTCACGCTGTCGCCTTGCAGCAACGACTTCTCGACTTCGCTGACCTTGAGCACGGCATTGTCGGCGGTATTGCCCAGTTTGCTGCGGGCGTTTTCACGGTTATCGCCGGCTTGCGCCATATCCTTGAAGGCGCGCTTGTATTGCTCCACGGCGGCCAGTTGCTCATCGATCAGGGCGATATCGGCAGGTTGTTCGATCAGGGTGCGGGCTGTCTTCATGCCGCTGTCCAGGCGGTTCAGCAGGTCGCTGACGGCCGTCGTGCCTTGTTCGCCACGGCGCATCTCATAGTCCAGGCGGGCCAGGCGCAGGTCCTTGGTCAAGACATTGAGGCTGGAGATAAACCCCAGTTTGTCACCGCGGCTGGCCACATCGCTCAGGCCGGTCCAGCCGGTGAAGGTGATCATCAGGGTCAACAGCAAGACCAGTCCAAAACCGACGCCCAGCTTGGTTCTGACGCTGACATTCCCCAGCTTTTCGGCTAACCAACGATACATGCTGCGAACTCCTTAGACTTATTCAAAGAATATCGGCAGCACCCGCGCATTCTGTAGGCGCGAGCTTGCTCGCGAAGATCGCCGACGATAACGCCGCGCCATCAGGCAACCCACGTTGCCGATGGTTTTTTCGCGAGCACGGGAATTTAAAAGAGGCGGGAGAGCAGGGCGGTGACCGCAGTTTCCACCCGCAGGATCCGCGCGCCGAGCTGCACCGGTTGCAACCCGGCCTTGGTCAGCAGGTCGACTTCGTAGGGAATCCAGCCGCCTTCCGGGCCGATGGCCAGGGTCACCGGCTCATCCAGCCCGCGTGGGCACGCCGGGTAATCGCCAGGATGGCCGATCAGGCCAAGGGTGCTCGCGGTCATCGCCGGCAGGCGGTCTTCGACGAACGGCTTGAAGCGCTTTTCGATCACGATCTCGGGCAGTACCGTGTCCCGCGCCTGTTCCAGGCCAAGGATCAGTTGCTCGCGAATCGCTTCGGGTTCCAGGAACGGGGTTTGCCAGAAGCTTTTCTCGACCCGGTAGCTGTTGACCAGCACCACCTTCGGCACACCCATGGCGGCCACGGTCTGCAAGACCCGGCGCAACATCTTCGGACGCGGCAGGGCCAGCAGCAGGGTCAGGGGCAGTTTGGCCGGGGGCTGCAGGTCGAAGCTGACCTGAAGCTCGGCTTCGCTCGATTCAAGGCGCAGCAGTTGTGCGTTGCCCATCAACCCGCCGACGCGACCGACCCGCAGGTTGTCGCCCACCGCTGCACGGTGGACGTCCTGCATATGCACCAGGCGTCGATCCCGCAGCACCACCCGGTCGGCCGCGATAAAGTCGGCCTCTTCCAGCAACAGCAGGTTCACGGCTGGGTCGCTGGCGGCTGGTCGTTGTCGTCGGCGGCTTGGTCGTCGGGGTGTTCGCCCCGCTTGGTGATCAGGCTGCTGAACAGGATGCCGATCTCGAACAGCATCCACATCGGCACGGCCAGCAGGGTCTGGGAGAAGATGTCTGGCGGCGTGAGGATCATGCCGACCACGAAGCAGCCGATGATCACGTAGGGGCGGATCTTCTTCAGGTATTTGACGTTGACCACGCCGATCCACACCAGCAGCACCACGGCCACCGGGATTTCGAAGGCCACGCCGAAGGCGAAGAACAGCGTCATCACGAAGTCGAGGTAGCTGGTGATGTCGGTCATCATCTCCACGCCGGCCGGGGTGGCGGCGGCGAAGAACTTGAAGATCAGCGGGAACACCAGGAAGTAGGCGAATGCCATGCCGGTATAGAACAGCAGGATGCTCGACACCAAAAGCGGCACCGCGATGCGCTTCTCATGCTTGTACAGGCCCGGCGCGATAAAGCCCCAGATCTGATGCAGGATCACCGGGATCGCCAGGAACAGCGAAACCATCATCGTCAGTTTCAGCGGCGTGAGGAACGGCGATGACACATCGGTGGCGATCATCGTCGCGCCGACCGGCAGGTACTGGCGCAGCGGCGTGGAAACGAAGGTGTAGATCTGCTGGGTAAAGGCGAACAACCCGGCGAAGATCACGAAGATTGCCGCTACACAACGCAGCAGGCGGGTACGCAGCTCGGTGAGGTGCGAGACCAGCGGCATATGCTGGTCGTTTTCCGGTTTATCAGCGCTCATGGGGCTCGCGGCGGCAATGTAGGGTCATGGGGGGCGGGCGGCGTGACGGGTGCCGGCGCGGGCTCGGTTGGCGCGGTGTGAATCGGCTCGGCAGGCGGGGCGTCCAGCGCCGGCGCGATGCTGTGCTCGGCCACAGGCTCCACCGGTTTGGCGGGTTCCTGCACCGGCGACAGAATCTTGCGCGCCTCTTGCTCCAACGACAGGATGTGTTCGTTGTGCAATTGGCGGCGGATTTCGTCGGCGCCGATTTCCCGTTCAACTTCCTGTTTGATGGCGTTGAAACTGCGTTTCAGGCGCCCGATCCACAAGCCGGCCGTACGCGCAGCACCGGGCAGGCGTTCCGGCCCCAATACCAGCAGGGCCACAAGGCCGACGAGCAGCAGTTCAGAGAAGCTGATACCAAACATTAGTCAGTGCTCACGAGTCTTTGCGGGTCGGCTCTTCGACTTTTTCAGCCTGCACGTCGAAGGTACGACGCTCGGTGATTGGCTGGGTGGCCTGCGGGTGTACAGGCTGGGCCGGCGGTACTGGGGTGGCGACAGGCTCGGCCGGCTTTTCCTCGTCGTTCATGGCCTTGCGAAAGCCTTTGATCGACTCGCCGACGTCGGTGCCGAGGTTTTTCAGTTTCTTGGTGCCGAACACCAGAACGACCACCACCAGAATGACGATCCAGTGTTTCCAGTCAAAAATGCCCATGCTGCAATTCCTCTGTGAAAGTTATTCAGGCGGACGGGCGCGAGGCCTTTTCGACGTGCCCGGACAAGCCGAAGCGACGGTCCAGTTCATCCAGCACGGCCTGCGGATGCTGCCCCAGTTGGGCAAGCATGACCAGGCTGTGGAACCATAGGTCGGCGGTTTCGTAGATCACATCGCTGCAGTTGCCGCTGACTTCGGCATCCTTGGCGGCGATGATGGTCTCGATGGACTCTTCGCCGAGTTTTTCCAGGATCTTGTTCAGGCCCTTGTGGTACAGGCTGGCGACGTAGGAGCTTTCGGCGTCCGCGCCTTTGCGGTCTTCCAGCACCTGGGCCACACGGTTGAGGGTATCGCTCATGTCTAGTGTCCTGCCGAGTAAATGGCGTGTGGGTCTTTGAGCACGGGTTCGACGACTTTCCATTCGCCGTTCTCGAACACGCGATAGAAGCAGCTGTGACGCCCGGTATGGCAGGCGATGCCACCGATCTGCTCGACCATGAGGATCACCACGTCGGCGTCGCAGTCCAGGCGCATCTCGTGCAGGGTCTGCACGTGCCCGGACTCTTCGCCCTTGCGCCACAGTTTGCCACGCGAGCGCGACCAGTAAATGGCGCGCTGCTCAGCGGCAGTCAGGCTCAGGGCCTCGCGGTTCATCCAGGCCATCATCAGCACGCGCCCGGTCTTGTAGTCCTGGGCAATGGCCGGCACCAGGCCGTCACTGTCCCACTTGATCTCGTCCAGCCAGTCTTTCATGTTCGGCTCCGGCAATTTGCGACAGTGTATAACCGGATTGGCTACCGACGCACGATCAGATAAACACCCACGGCGACCATGATACCGGCCGGCCAGTGGCCCAATTGGTTCAATGGCCCGCCGATGGCCAGCATCACCCCGCCGACCAGATGCGCGGCGCCCAGCAGGCGCAGGAACCAGTCGTCCTTGCGCGTGTGCCACGGCGGCGCCGGGTCCTTGGCGTGGGGCTGGGACATGCGCTCCAGCAGGTCACGGGTCATGTTGGCCAGGTGCGGCAGTTGCTCCACTTGGCTCTGCAGGTTGCCCAGCAGGGTTTTCGGGCTGACCCGCTCGCGCATCCAGCGTTCCAGGAACGGCTGCGCGGTATTCCACAGGTCGAGGTCCGGGTACAGCTGGCGGCCCAGGCCTTCGATGTTCAGCAGGGTTTTTTGCAGCAGTACCAATTGCGGCTGCACTTCCATGTTGAAGCGTCGCGCGGTCTGGAACAGGCGCATCAGCACTTGGCCGAATGAAATATCTTTTAATGGCTTTTCGAAGATCGGCTCGCACACGGTGCGGATCGCCGCCTCGAACTCGTTGAGCTTGGTTTCCGCCGGCACCCAGCCCGAATCGATGTGCAATTGCGCCACGCGACGGTAGTCACGCTTGAAGAAGGCGAACAGGTTGCGCGCCAGGTAATCCTGGTCTTCCGGGGTCAGGCTGCCGACGATGCCGCAGTCGATCGCGATGTACTGCGGGCTCCACGGGTTGATGGTACTGACGAAGATATTGCCGGGGTGCATGTCGGCATGGAAGAAGCTGTCGCGGAACACCTGGGTGAAGAAGATCTCCACGCCGCGCTCGGCGAGCATCTTCATGTCGGTGCGCTGGTCGGCCAGGGTCGCGAGGTCGGTGACCTGCACACCATAGATCCGCTCCATCACCAGCACTTTCGGGCGGCACCAGTCCCAATACACTTGGGGCACGTACAGCAGCGGCGAGCCTTCGAAATTGCGCATGAGCTGGCTGGCGTTGGCCGCTTCGCGCAATAGGTCGAGTTCGTCGTAGATGGTTTTTTCGTAGTCAGCGACCACGTCCACCGGGTGCAGCAGGCGCGCATCGGCGGAGAAACGCTCGGCGGCGCGGGCCAGGATGAACAGCCACGCCAGGTCCTGGCCGATGATCGGCTTGAGGCCCGGGCGGATGACCTTGACCACCACTTCTTCGCCGGTCTTGAGTTGCGCGGCGTGCACTTGCGCCACCGACGCGGAGGCCAGGGGCTCGACGTCGAAGCGGCTGAACACCTCGCTGATCTTCTTGCCCAGCTGTTCTTCGATCAGCCGCATCGATTGCTGCGAATCGAACGGCGGCACGCGGTCCTGCAACAGCATCAATTCGTCGGCGATGTCTTCGGGCAACAGGTCGCGGCGGGTCGAGAGGATCTGCCCGAACTTGATGAAGATCGGCCCCAGGTCCTGCAAGGCCAGGCGCAGGCGCGCGCCACGGCTGAGGTCCAGCGGCTTGCGTGGGAACCAGCGCCACGGCAGCACATAACGCACGGCGAGCAGGAACCACGGCAAGGGCAGGGCGAACAGCAGGTCATCGAGACGGTAGCGGATTACGACGCGCTGGATACGGAACAGACGGCGGACGGCGAGCAGCTTCATGCGTTATCGCTTGGATCAAGGGAACGGCTCAGGCGCTCGAAGCGGGCCTCGAGGCGTTCCAGGTCGATTTTGGCCTTGTCGAGCTCACGAAAGCGCGCTTGCGCTTCCCGCTGTCCGACCAGGGTGCGCGATTCTTCGCTCAGGTATTCGGCGAGGTTCTGGTTGAGGCTGGCGAACCCCTGCTGGTACCAGCGCGTGCGACTGCGCAGGTGCCCGCTGATCAACTGGGTGGCCACGGGGCCGATCCAGCGCGACAGTTCGTATTCCCAGTCCAGTTCCAGGTCCTGCAGCACGGCGGCCAGGTCCATCAGCACCGCGCTGTCGCCTTCCAGTTCGACGTCGGGGCCGTGGAGGATGGCGGTCTTGTTGCGGCTCAGCGCCAGGTGCAACAGGCTCGAGGCCGGCGCACGCAAGGTGCAGTCGGCCTCGGCGGCCCACTGGCTCGCGAGCAACAGGCCTTCATCGCTGGGCAGGATAAACAGCTGCAGGGCCGGGCTGGTGCAGTCGACGGCAATCACCTTGCCGTTCAAGTGCGCCAGCCGCGCCAGGGCGGTGCTGTCCAGGCGCAGTACACGGTTGAGGCCGTGTTCGACGCTGGCGAGCAGACCTTGGAACAGCATCAGGGCTTGATGCCGCGGTGCAGGGCGACGATGCCCGAGGTCATGTTGTGATAGGTCACGCGGTCGAAACCGGCCTCCACCATCATCGACTTCAGGGTTTCCTGGTCGGGGTGCATGCGGATCGATTCGGCCAGGTAGCGATAGCTCTCGGCGTCGTTGGTGATCAGCTTGCCCATCAGCGGCATGAAGGCGAACGAATAGGTGTCGTAGACCTTGGACATCAGCGCGTTGGTCGGCTTGGAGAATTCCAGCACCAACAGGCGGCCACCCGGCTTGAGCACGCGCAGCATGGAACGCAACGCGTCTTCCTTGTGGGTCACGTTGCGCAGGCCGAAGGCGATGGTCACGCAGTCGAAATGGTTGTCGGGGAACGGCAGTTTTTCCGCATCGGCCTGGACGAACTCGATATTGCCGGCCACACCCTTGTCGAGCAGGCGATCGCGACCGACCTTGAGCATCGAACCGTTGATATCCGCCAGTACCACCTGGCCGGTCGGGCCGACCAGCTTGGAGAACTTGGCCGCCAGGTCGCCCGTGCCGCCGGCGATGTCCAGCACGCGGTTGCCGGTGCGTACACCCGACAACTCGATGGTGAACCGCTTCCACAGGCGGTGCATGCCGCCGGAGAGCACGTCGTTCATCAGGTCGTACTTGGCGGCTACGGAGTGGAACACCTCAGCGACTTTTTCCGCTTTCTGGCTTTCCGGAACGTTCTTGAAGCCGAAGTGAGTGGTGGGTTCGGCATCGCTGCCTTTGCGCTGATCAGTCATATCGCTGTCACCAAAAGAGAATGCGGCACATGATAATCCCCAAGGCTTGCTTTGTCTTGGCAAGGCTGCAGGTAAGATAGGGGGGCACCGAGACCTTTTGCCGCATGGCAGGTATTCACGTCTCTAATTCTTCAAGTCTTTAAAGAGGAGCCATTGCAATGGCCCGTATTACCGTTGAGCGTGCACATTCCCTGGGTAAAGAAGAAGCACGGGCAAAGGCTGACAAGTTGGCGCAAAAACTCCAGGCGCAATATGGCCTGGAGCCGTCGTGGTCCGGCGATACCTTGAACCTCAAGCGTTCCGGGGTTAAAGGCACGGTGCAGGTGGCCGACGATTCGCTGCGTATCGATGTGGAACTGGGCCTGTTGATGTCGGCCATGAGTGGCACCATCAAGTCGGAAATCGAGAAAGCCCTGGATAAAGCATTGTCCTGATCGACCTGTTCTTAGGGTGCCGATTCTAATTTTTCCTCCTACTTTGTGCCCAAGCCCTCAACTCCTGTGGGCCGTTCCTCCACCCTTTTCTGCGTGAGGTGCACCATGGCCAAAGTTATCCTGAAGAAAAAAATCGACGCCCAGACCACCGCCCTGAGTGACGTTAAAACCTACGCCCGCAAGATCTGGCTGGCGGGCCTGGGTGCCTATACCAAGGTCGGAAGTGAGGGCAGCGAGTATTTCAAAGAACTGGTTAAGGCCGGTCAACGTGTTGAAAGTAAAGGCAAAAAAGTTGCAGTTGAACAACTTGATGCTGCCAACAGTCAGATTGACCAAGTAAAGAGTAATGTCTCCGCTGTCAAAGGTCGTGTAGAAGTTCAGCTGGATAAAGTTGAAAAAGCTTTTGATACTCGCGTTGCCAGTGCCTTGAATCGAATTGGCATTGCGTCTAAACATGACGTGGAGACACTCTCTGCTAAGCTCGAAGAGCTGACGGCATTGCTCGAACGTGTCGCGCGTAAACACTAAGGAGACATCGGGATGGCTGTTAAAAAGACTACTCAGAAAGAAAGCAGCTCGTGGGTCGGGAAAGTTGAAGAGTATTCCCGCAAGATCTGGCTGGCTGGTTTAGGCGTTTACTCGAAGATCGACAGTGACGGCAGCAAACTCTTCGAGACTTTGGTTAAAGATGGCGAGAAGGCTGAGAAAGTTGCCAATAGCGCCGTCGGAAAAAAAGTCACCGCCGCTAAAGCGACTGCCGGTTCGCGCATCAGTGATGCAAAGAAACAAGTACTGGGCACGTGGAGCGAGCTAGAAGGTGCGCTGGACAAGCGTCTTAACAGTGCCATTTCGCGACTGGGCGTACCGAGTCGTACTGAAGTGAAAGCACTGCATGCCAAGGTCGATACCCTGACCAAGCAAATCGAAAAACTCACTGGCGCCAAAGTGACTCCGGTAAAAACCGCAGCTGCCAAGCCGGCTGCAAAAGCCGCTGCCGCCAAACCCGCTGCGAAAGCGCCAGCCAAAGCTCTGGTGAAGGCCGCTGCCAAGCCGGCGGCAAAACCAGCCGCCAAGGCTCCCGCCAAGGTCGCTGCCGCCAAACCGGCTGCCAAGCCTGCCGCCAAACCTGTGGCTGCTAAAGCCGCCGCCAAGCCTGCCGCTAAAGCCGCTGCCAAGCCGGCAGCCAAGGCCGCCGCCAAACCGGCCGCCAAGCCAGCGGCTAAACCCGCAGCGGCCAAGCCTGCTGCTGCAAAAGCTGCCGCCAAGCCAGCCGCCGCCAAACCTGCTGTAGCGAAGAAACCAGCGGCAGCGAAAAAGCCCGCGGCGTCCAAGCCCGCCGTAGCGGCCAAGCCTGCCACGGCACCGACGCCAGCCGTTTCCTCAGCCAACTCGGGCTCCGCGCCGACCCCGGCGGTTGTCACCCCGACTGCAACGCCGGCAACCCCGACGCCATCCAGTCAGTCCTGATTTTCGCGGGATACCAGAATGCCCGGCCTGCAAAGGCCGGGCTTTTTTGTACGCGCAATAATGCCGCGACACCTCAGTTGTAAGTGATCGAAACGGTCACGGCGCTGGCCAGGGTTCCGTGGCTGAGCTTTGCGCCGGTTTTATGGTAGGCCGCCGTCAGTGGCAGCACGGCTTTTCCTTTGCTTGCCGCCACCTTGCGGCTGCGTTGTGCCGGGGTGCCGTCGGCGGGGATCGGGTAAACGGGCGACGCGCGATGAGCCAGCCACAGGCCCGTGCCTTTTGAGGTGCCGGTATTGGCAAACAGTGCGGGGTTCCCGGCGGAGGAGGTGCCGGCGAACAGGAAGGTCACGTTACTGATATCCGATTCGCAGTCGGCCGTAATCTCGAAATCGAAGGTGCCCGCGCTGGGGGCCGAATCGAAGTCCGACATCTTGACGGTCGGCAAGGTGACGGTGCGGTTCGCATCGCCGCCTACCAGGTTGCACGTACCCGCATTGATCTGGCCGGTGAAGCGCAAAGTGCCTGTGGTCGCCGCCTGCGCCGTATTGGCCGCGAGGGCGGCCGTGGTTGTCAGCAGCAGCGCCAGGGTGTGGATGTTCATCGGGTAATCCTCCGAGGTTCAGTCATAGGTGATGTTGACGGTGGCGGTGCTGACGAGAGTGCCTTGGCTGACCGTGCCGTTCTGGTGATAAGCAGCGCCGAGGGGCAGGACTGCCTGATTGCCGGAAACAGTGACCGTGCGAGTATTTTCCGGGCCGCTGGGGGGGATGTTCTGGACGCTCCCGTTCAGCCGTGAGTAGAGCCACAGCGCGACGCCGCCGGCAGTGCCCGTATTGGCGAACAGCCGGTCGTTGCCTGGCGCGGGAGTACCGGAAAAAACAAAGGTGACATTGGTCGCGCCGTTGCAGTTGGCCGTGAGGTCGAAGTGGCGTTCGCCGGCGGAGGTGGCTTGTCGAAGGCTGCTGACCTTGATGGGGTCCAGTGAGATCGTACGGTTGACGTCGCCCATGGCCAGGTCGCAGGTGGCCGCGGGTCTGACAAAGCGTATGGCGTTGCCGATCAGCAGGGTAAACGTCTGATGGATATTGTCCATGTGGTGCACCCGAATGGCCCCGGCAGACACGGCCCCGTCGGTGACCGGCCCGGTTTTGTAGAACGTCAGCTGCGCGCCGGTGAAGGTGGGCGCCGGTCCTGTGAATCGCTTCTGTTGATTGTGCAAGGCATAGCCGGCGTTGACGCCATTGGCGTCTGTGAGCCGTAGGCGTACACCCACGCCGGGTACCTCGGTGCGATAGGCGGGGACGTAGCCGGGATCTTTTGTCTGGTATCGCCCGGTGATGGTCAGCAGCGTCCAGGTGGGGCAGTTCATGATGAATCCCTGCGCGGTGCCGCTGAAGGTGCCGCTGATGATTTCCCCGCCCACCGGGAGGCTGTCGGGTACGGTGATCGTGGCGGGCAGGTTGAGGGTCAATGTGTCGTTCTGATAGCGGTCGCACGCCGCTTGCGCCGCGACCGGCAGACCGAAGAGCAACAGTGTGGAAATGAGGGTGATAGGGCGTTTCATCGTCAGTCCCGGGATAAGAAATACGGTGTTGTACCTGCTGCATCGACCGGGCAATGACCGGCGTCCAGATGCAGCAACCGCTGGGCGTCGGCGGCACTCGATTGCGCGCCCACGTCGTAGTGCAACCGGCAGGCGGCGTCGCGGCCCCACCTGACCGTCAACTGCCCCTGCGCGCGGGCCACACGAACAAAGGCTTTGCCGCCCTGGCCGACGACCCCGACACTGGCGCCGTCCTCATCGAAAACATCCGCACCGAACGGCAGCGCGCTGCCGTCCTGGCGCCGCGCCGTTATCAGCACCGCCTGGCCGCTGACGGTCTCGAAGTGCAGCTTCACCACGGCGCCGGCACGGGGCGCGACGTTCTGGGCGGCGGTCTTGAGTTCGACATTGACGGACAGATCCTTGGGGTCCAGTTCGACGACGTTCTGGCGATAAGGCGTGAGGTAGGGCACCACCGCAAAACCGTTGTTGCCGACCTGGGCACTGTGGTTGCCATTGATACGCGCGCCCTGGGCCTCGGGTGCCTGCACGATGCCGACGGTATCGCCCAGCTCCGGGGCGAAGGTCACGCCGCCTGCGTGGGCGACGATGCCGCCGGTCATGCCCAGCGAGGTCGAGCGGTAGGCGTTGCTCTGGCCATGACCGGCGGACAGCACGCCATGAGGCGACTGGTACTTCATGTCGACACTGCTGGCATTGCCGCTGCCCTCGGCCCGACTGCTGCTCACCCCATAGCTGAATGCGCTGCGATCACCCAGGCTGCCGCCCAGGCTGATGCGCTCGCCGCTGCTCCGATCGCCGCGGTAGGCCGTGGTGGTCAAGGACGGCGAATGTGCGCCGCTGCCCAGGGGCAGGCTCAGGGTGATATCCACTTGCTTGTCGATGCGGTCGCTAAGCACATCGCGGCTGCGTTGCGTGCTGAGGGTGTAGTGCAGGCCCTTCCAGGTGCCGCTGTACCCGGCGGTGAAGGTCAGGTTGCCGTGGGCCCGGTTCCAATAGTTTTGCGAAGAGGCGGTCAGGTACACCGAACCGCTGTCCAGGCTCTGGTTGAGGCTGATGTCCATGCGGTCGCGCAGGCGCGAGACGTTGTCCAAGTGCAGCCCGTCGATGGCCAGGTCGCGCACGCGCGCGGCATCGCCCACGTTGAGGAAACCGGCGGTGGAGTAGCGGTACGCGCCGAGGGCGAAATGGGTGCCGGTGGCGGTGAAATTTTTGCTGTAGCGCAGTTGCACGCTTTGCCCCTCACGCGGGTTGTGCCCCGGCAGATGGGCGCTCGAATGGGTCAGGTCGAACGACAGCGCGCCCAGTGATGTGTTGAATGCCGCGCCCAGCAACTGCGACTGGTAGTCGTCACCCATCACGGCGCCGGTGTAGCCGGTCAGCAGGTTGCTCAGGCCGCGCTCATAAGTGGCCTGCATCAGCCTGGGCGGATGATGCAGGCCGATTTCATCCAGTTGGCCTGCGCTGAATGCGTAGCGACTGTAGCCTGGGCGCAGCAGGTTGGCGTTGGCAGCGAACGGCACGATGAATGTGCGCTGGCGGCCATCGGCCTCGGTGACGGTGACGCTCAGGTCACCCCCGTAGCCGGTCGGCGACAGGTCGTTGAGGACGAACGGGCCGGGCGCGACGGAGACCTCATCCAGCAACACGCCGCGCTGGCGCACGCTGACCCGCGCGTTGGTCTCGGCGACGCCGCGCACCACCGGGGCAAAGCCGGTCAGCGAGTCGGGCAGCATGCGATCGTCGCTGAACAGGCTGGCACCGCGCAGGCGCACGCTGTCGAACAGCTCTCCCGGCGTATAGATCTCGCCCACCATCAACTGCGATTGCAAGCCGCTCCATTCGCGCTGCACGTACGTAGCGCTGCGTTGATAACCCGAGGCCAGCGCTGAACGGCTGTAGCTGCCCGTGTGACGCCAGTGCCAATCGCCGAGGTTGAGCCCGCTGGACAAGCCCAGGTAGCTGGAACCGGCGGAGCGTCCGTTGGCTTGGGTGGCGAATGTATTGGCGTTGTAGCGCACAAAGGCTGCGTCGATCCCGCTGTCCCAGTGTTGCGGGTCCACGTAGCCCCGCGCCTGGCGCGCCAGGTACACCTGCGGGACTTGCAGGTCCAGGCGGTTTTCGCCGGCGTCGAATTGACTGCTGGCGCCCGGCAGGTAAGTGCCGATCCCGGCGCAGCGGGCAAACGCGCTGCCGGAGGGATTGTCGACGCTGTGCAGGTCAATGCCCAAGCGTTGCAGGGCCTCAGGTTCCAGGCACAACTGCGCGGTCTTCTGGCCGTCGATGGCGACGAAGGTCAAGGTTTCGCGCCCGACCCACTGGCCGTTGAGGTGAACGTCAGTGCGGTAGCTGCCGGGCAGCACCACGTTGCCGTGGTTGAATTTGGCAACGTCGACGTGCATGCCGGTCGCGCCACCGGCAAAGAAGGCCGGGTTGAACTCGACCTGTTCTGCACTGTGGACGCCAATCGCATAGGCGCCGCTGCCCAGCAGCAGGCCGGGGAGCATACGTTTCAAACGGGACCGGCTTATGGCGCGGGCTGGCCTGTACACACTCATTTCTACGTTTTCCAAAACAGAGGCTGGCCGACTGTCGGCAAGGGGAGCCCCTTCCCGATTGAATGGGCATTGATCGAAGGTGTTCGATAAACCGATGGTGACCGCTAAGGCGGGCGGCTCATCCTGGGCAGACGTTGGCGCGGTGGCGGTTCTTCATGCCCACGTCGTCGAGGGTCTGGAACTCGACGGTGGCCGCAGCGCCCAGGGAGGTTTTCGCGCCGGGTAACGTGAAGCGCCTGCGCCCGCCGGGAGTCACCATGTTCTCGGCCCCGGATGCCGCGGGTTCGCGCACATGCCGTTGGCCTGGCGCATGCACTTCGATGCGTTCGAAGGTCACGTGGTAAGGCGTGGGGTTGAAGACTTCCAGTGCCAGGCCTTGGGCGGTCGGGACGTGGCACCACTGCAGCTTGTCGGGCGCCGCCTCGACGCCGTAAGGCAGGTTCGGCGGACGAAAAAACACTTTGATCCGGGAGCGGAAGGCGAACTGCAACTGGTCGGCGCGTTGGGCCCCCGGTGACTGCGAAGGCACTTCCAGCAGGTTGAACCAGAACAGGCTTTCCCGGTTCGATGGCAAGGTTTCGCCGGTATATGCCAGGCGCAGGACCTGTTGCTTACCCGGCTCCATGCGAGCGATCGGCGGGGTGACGACGAACGGGGCTATTGCCTGATCCGGCGTCGAGTGTTCATCGCCGCTGTCCAGCCACGCCTGGATCAGCACCGGGGTGTGGTTCTTGCTCTCCAGCCTGAGCGTGACCTCCTTGTCGTTCTGCGGGTAGACGATGCGGGTGCTGTCGATCACCACGCTCGCCTGTGCGGTGACGCTGGCGAACAGCACAAGCAGCAGCGCCAGGCGGTGGGGAAGGGCGGTCGTATGCATATGAACGGTCATTTTGCGCAGGAGGGCGGAAGTTCGGCCGAGTGGGGTATGCGCGCACCGAAGTCGCTGACGCTGGTGAACGCCACCGTGCTTGCGCCGCTGGGACAGTGGTGCAACAGCGGCAGCACAAACTGTTTCATGTCGCCGGCCGGCATCAACAGGCTGTCATTGGCGGCCGTGTTCGCGGCTTTGCTGAACCGTTTGCCGTCGCTGAGCAACTCGATCGACGCGAGGGACACGTGGTACGGCGTCGGATTGGTGGCTTGCAGGGCCCAGCCCTGGGCATGGGCCACCAGTTTCCATTGCAGTTTTGCCGGCGCGCGGTCGACCGGGTAGGGCAGTGCCGATGGCCGGAAAAACACGCGCAAGCGGGTGCGGAACGACAACTCGATCTGGTTGCGTTGTGCGGCATCGGCGGACAGCGGCGGTATTTCCAGAACGTTGAGCCAGAACAGGCTTTCCCGGTCGGCGGGCAAGGACTCGCCGGCATAGCGCAGGCGCAGGGCCTGTTGCTGGTGGGGCTCGATGCGGAAAATCGGCGGCGATACGCTGAACGGTGCGCTTGCCGTTGCCGGCGACGAGTGACGGTCGCCCGCATCCAGCCAGGTTTGCACCAGCGCGGGACGGGTGCCTCTGTTTTCCAGGCGCACCATCACTTCCTGCCGCGCGGCAGGGTAGATCACCCGTGTGCCATGCACGATGACGCCGGCATGGGTGGGCAGCGACAGCAGCGATAACCAGGCGCAGGCCAGGGTGGCGAATATCAGGCGGGTCATGTTTTTCATCATCTGTGTTTTCGCGTTGGCAAGCGTTGGCCCTGGCATGCAAGGCCTTACTCGGCGTACTCGATCAAGAAGCCAACCCGGGTGTTGACCGTGCCTTCGGTGACGACGCCGCTGGCATACATTTGCGCGGCCAGTGGGATAACGGCCTGGTTGTCGACGATCACCACGCCTTTGGATTTTCCGCTGTAGAGGTGGATCGGCGAGCCGTCGCGGTTAAGCACTTCCACCTGGACGTTCTTGGCGACGGTGGTGTTGGCAGGGTCATCGTGGCCATCGGTGTTCAAACGCCCCGTCGCCACATCGATGGCCGGGCTGGTCGGATCGAAGGCCACCATGGCCGTGCGCCCGTTGGTGCAACTGCCTTCGCCTGGCGCGCCGATTCTCAGGGTGAAACCGGTCAGGTTGGCGCGATTACCTGCGCTGGCCAGTCGTGCAGCCGAGACGCCGCCCAGGTTGACGTCCTTGACCACTGCCCCGGTGCCGGGGGCTGCACCTTCGACCGTGCAGGTCAGGTCGGTCACCAGACCGCTGAAATTGAGGGTGCCATCGGTGGCATATGCCAAGTGTGAGACTGCTGCGGTCAAGGCCAACGTGGCCGCGACGGTAGATAAAGTGTGACCTTTCATGCTGGTTCCAGTGGTGATTCATCGGTGTTGCCCGCCGTTGCTCAAAGGCTGTTGCCTCAAATGGCGGGGGAGCCCTAATTTGCCGAGGAACCGATTGGGTATCTATAGAGAAGTATCGAGTTGCAAGTCGTAATTATTCGAAAAGTAATGTTTTAAAGTTAGGACTTTTCTGTAGGGCAAAGATTTATCTGTAAGACATTGCTGTAGGGATAACTCTAATTGTCTTGTTGTATTGATCCTTACATAGAGCTGGGTATACCGTGCGCATAACAGTCGGTTTGTTGATGTGATGGGATATTCACTTATGCGAGGCGCTTTATGCCTACTTCAACTTCCAATATGTATACCGTCATGCTGTTAGATGATCACGAGATGGTGCGGCAGGGCATCGAGTTGGGGCTGAGCAAAGAGGCGGATCTCACGGTGATCGGTACTTTCGGTACCGGCAGGGAATTGCTCGACGCGCTCGCCCGGCGGCCGGCGGACGTCGTGGTGATGGACTTTATCCTGGCACCCTCGGACAACGATGGCCTCAGCTTGATCCAGGCGTTGAATCGACGATTCAGCCGGTGCCGGCCGTTGATCGTCTGTTCGCACTACACGCCGGCCACGGTTTCGCTGTCGTTGAAGGCTGGATGTTGGGGAATACTCGGGAAAACCCAGAACCTGACCGAACTGGTCACTGCCATTCGAACGGTCGCCCAGGGGCGTATCTACTTGCAGCCGTGTATGGTGCCGGCCCTGCAAGGCATACAGTCAGTGCTCGATGTCGCGAATATGAAATCGAAAATGGACGTTTCAACCTCGATGCAGTTGAATGCCTGTCTTACGCCCAAGGAACAGGAAGTGTTGCGTTGTTTCCTGGATGGCATGTCGGTGAACTCGATCGCCGCAAAGTTCTCGCGTAGTGCAAGTACGATCAGCACGCAAAAACAATCGGCTTATCGAAAGTTGGGGATCCGCAGCGACAGTGAACTGTTCAAGTTCACTCATCAGTTCAGGGGCACCGGATGACGAACAAGCACTAACCCTCATCGTCCAGATAACGCAGCGCCAACCGTTCGGTGGCCAGGCGCGCCGGCATCATCAGATGGGGCGCCACCAGCATCATGATCTGGTAGACCACCACGCGCACCTCGCCTTCGCGGTCGAGAATCCGCTGGTAGTCCAGGGAGAACAGCAGGGTCAGGGTGATCTGCTCGACCAATTGCCCCAGCGCCTGGGTATCGCTGACCAGTTGCCCTGCCGCCTGCAAGCGCGCCAGTAGTGACGCCAGGGTGCGCTTGAGGGCCGTCAGCAAATGACGCATGCCCTTGGCCAGCTTCGGCAGGCGCCCCGCCAGGTTCGACAGGTCCTGGAACAGAAAGCGGTAATGGGCCATGCGCTCGACGATCAGGTGCAGGAACAGCCAGTAGTCGTGGGCTTCCAACTGCGCTTCGGCCGGTGGGTCGAGCAATGGCGCCAGTTCGCTTTGAAAGCGCTCGAACAAGCCGAGCACCAGGGGTTCCTTGCCGTGGAAGTGGTAGTAGAGGTTGCCAGGGCTGATCCCCATTTCATTGGCCACCTCCATGGTCGATACGTTCGGTTCGCCCTTCTGGTTGAACAACTGCAGGGCACATTCAAGGATACGATCGCGGGTTTTCATCCAGTCTTCTTAAGGTGATCGTTGAGCTCAGCGCACCCGCACGTAAGTGCCGGGCGCTGCTTCCATCGGTGGGTAATTCTGGTTGCCCAGGGCGGTGAGGGTTTCACGCTGTACGCCCGAGCGCGCTTGAATCCAGGCCAGCCATTGCGGCCACCAGCTGCCTTCGACGTGGCTGGCGTCGTAGTACCAGGCGCGCGGGTCGCTGCTCAGCTTGGGGTTCTCGACGTAGTTGGCCTTGGGGTTGCCCGGCGGGTTGAGGATGCTCTGGATATGCCCGCTGTTGGACAGCACGAAGCGTCGCTCGCCACCGAGCAATTGCGTGGAGCGGTACACCGCGTCCCACGGCGTGATGTGGTCGTTGATCCCGGCCACGCTGAAGCTGTCCACCGTGACCTTCTGCAGATCGATGGGCGTGCCGCACACTTCCAGGCCGCCGGGATGGCTCAGGGGGTTGTGCTTGAAGAAGTCCAGCAGGTCGCCGTGCAGGGCGGCGGGCAGGCGCGTGTTGTCGTTGTTCCAGTACAGGATGTCGAACGCCGGCGGTTCCTTGCCCAGCAGGTAATTGTTGATCCAGTAGTTCCAGATCAGGTCATTGGGGCGCATCCAGGCAAACACCTTGGCCATGTCGCGGCCATCCAGCACGCCTTGCTGATAGGAGCGGCGTTTGGCGGCCTCCAGGGTTTGTTCATCGGCGAACAGCGTGGCGGGGCTGTCGATCTGGCTGTCCAGCAGGCTCACCAGGTAGCTGGCGCTGGCGACGCGGCGCAACTGGCGCTTGGCTTGCAGATGGCCTTGCAGGGCGGCGATGGTCAGGCCGCCGGCGCAGGCGCCCATCAGGTTGACCTCGCGGGCGCCGGTGATCGCCCGGCAGACGTTGAGCGCTTCCTCCAGCGCCGCCACGTAGGTGGACAAACCCCATTCCCGGTGCCGCACATCGGGGTTGCGCCAGCTGACGATAAAGGTCTGCAGCCCGTTCTTCAGGGCGTACTGCACAAAGCTGTTGGCCGGGCTGAGGTCGAAGATGTAGTACTTGTTGATTTGCGGCGGCACGATCAACAGCGGCTTGGCGTACTGTTTTTCGCTCATGGGCTTGTACTGGATCAGCTCCAGCAGCTCATTGCGAAACACCACCGAGCCAGGGGTGGTGGCCACGGTCTTGCCGACTTCGAATGCCTGCTTGCTCACCTGGCGAGGCAGGCCGTTGTTGTGCAGCAGGTCGTCGAGCAGGTTGCTCACGCCGCGCACCACGCTGTTGCCGCCGGAGTTGAGCAGCTCCTTGACGGCCAGCGGGTTGAGCAGGGTGTTGGAAGGGGAGACGGCGTCGTTGAGCAGCGAGAAGGCAAAATGCGCACGGGCGCGGTCGTCGTCGCTCAGGGTGCTGTCGTCGATCCAGCGGCGCACCTCTTTCTGCCAACTCAGATAGGCTTGCAGGCTGCGCCGGTAGAACGGGTTGAGGGCCCAGGTCGGGTCGACAAAGCGGCTGTCGCGGGGGTTGGGTTCATGCACGGTTTCACCCAACAGCACGCGTCCCATCTGACCGCCCAGGGCCAGCACGTGACGGGCGGTATGCACCGGGTTGCGCAAACTGTGGGCGGCGACGCTGCGCAGGGTCGACAGCAGGTCGCGACCGCGCAGACCGGTGATCGCATTCTGCGCATTGATGAACGCAGCGGGGGTGGGCGCCGGGTTCGTCACGGGTCTTTCTCGCATGAGCCAACACTCCTTCGTCAAGTCATCAACAGGCACGCCAATTCAGAACCATAGTCGGTTCCTGGCAAGTTGCGCGGCGGTGTGGTCCTTACACCGCCGGACGGGGATGGATCACCGCCCGCAGGCGTTCCTCCTCGAGAAACTTCATGATGATCGGCGCCACGGCTTCGGCCCGGGTAATCAGGAACAGATGGCCGTCATCGATGATGTGCAATTGCGCGTTGGGAATGCGCCAGGCGAGCATGCGCATGTTGATCAGCGGGATCAGCGGGTCGTCGTCCCCGGCCAGCACCAGGGTCGGCTGACGGATCTTGTGCAACCAGTGGATGCTGGTCCAGCCCATCCCGGCGAACAGCTGCCAGTAGTAGCCCATCTTGCCCGCCGAGCGCACTTTGCTCGCGTGCTCGGCGGCCAGTTTCGAATCGCGGCGGAACGAACCGCCGTAAATCATCGGCGCGATACGCACCACGTGGGACGGCTGGATGTACCGCCGTGGGCTGGCCATCAGCCACAGCACTTTTGGCTTGCCCGGCACCATGACGACCCCGGCGGCGGTCGCGGCGAGAATCAGCTTCTTGCAGCGCTCGGGGTAGTCATAGGCAAACTGCTGCGCCAATGCCCCGCCCCAGGACACGCCCACCGCATTCACCTGGCCATAGTCGAGGTAATCGAGCATGCGCGCGGTGAGTTTGGCCAGGCCGGGAAAGCGATACGGCAGTTTGGGCGTGGACGAGCCGCCCACGCCCGGCACATCGAAGGCGATCACTTCCAGGTCCGGGTCCAGGGCCTGGACGAACGGAAACACCAGCTCAAGGTTGGCGCCGATGCCGTTGAAAATCAGCAGCGGCGTCAAGTGAGGCTTGCCCGGGCGTACCGCAGTGCGGATGGTCTGGCCATCCAGGTCGATGGTGCGGAAGATGAACGGTTGCGGCATGCTCAAGCCCTGTGAAGTGTTACAGCGCGAATGCAGTCAGTGTGGGAGGGGGCTTGCTCCCGATAGCATCACTGCGGTGTAACCGATACACCGCGCCGTCTGCATCGCAAGCAAGCCCCCTCCCACATTTGATTCCATTTCAATCCCAAAAAAGTGTGTTCTAGCGTTCATGCACATAGGTACCCGGCGCTGCTTCGGCAGCGGCGTAGGTTTTATTGCCTAATGTCGTCGGTGCCTTCTTCAACTTGCCCGCCCGTTCCGCCTGCCAGGCCTGCCAGTGCAGCCACCAGGAATCGGTGTGCTTGGTCGCGTTTTCTTGCCACTCCAGCGGTTTGCCCGCCAGGCTGTCGCTGGTCTGATAGCGCGCCTTGGGGTTGCCCGGCGGGTTGAGGATGCTCTGGATATGCCCGCTGCTGGACAACACGAATTCCACCTTGCCGCCAAACAGCTGCGCCGACTTGTAGCAGGATTGCCACGGCGTGATGTGGTCGTTGGTGCCCGCCAGTGAGTAAATATCGGCGGTGATCTGCTTGAGGTCGATGGGCGTGCCGCACACCTCCAGGGCGTTGGCGCGCACCAGCGGGTTGTTCTTGAACAGCTCGATCAGGTCGCCATGGAAGGCGGCCGGCAAGCGCGTGGTGTCATTGTTCCAGAACAGGATGTCGAACACCGGCGGCTCGTTGCCCAGCAGGTAGTTATTGACCCAGTAGTTCCAGATCAGGTCGTTGGGGCGCATCCAGGCAAACACCTTGGCCATGTCGCGACCTTCCAGCACGCCGGCCTGGTAGGAGTGGCGCTTGGCCGCTTCCAGGGTCTGCTCGTCGACGAACAGCGCGACCTGGGTGTCGAGGGTGGTGTCCAGCACGCTCACCAGCAGGGTCAGGGCGTTGACCTTCTTCTCCCCCAGCGCCGCGTAGTGGCCCAGCAGCGCGGTGCAGGTGATGCCGCCGGAGCAGGCGCCGAGCATGTTGACGTCCTTGCTGCCGGTAATCGCCGTGACCACATCGACCGCTTCCTTGAGCGCTTCGATATAAGTCGACAGGCCCCACTCGCGCTGTTCCTTGGTGGGGTTGCGCCAACTGACGATAAAGGTCTGCTGGCTGTTGCGCAGGCAGAAGCGCGCCAGGCTCTTATCCGGGCTCAGGTCGAAGACATAGAATTTGTTGATCTGCGGCGGGACCACCAGCAGCGGGCGTTCGTGCACCTGCTCGGTGATCGGCATGTACTGGATCAGCTCCAGCACATCGTTGCGAAACACCACCGCGCCTTCGGTGGTGCCCAGGGTCTTGCCCACCTCGAACGCTTTCATATTGACCTGGCTCGGCATGCCGCCGTTATGCACCATGTCCTTGGCCAGGTGGGACAGGCCATCGAGCAGGCTTTTGCCGCCGGTTTCAAAGAAGCGCTTGACCGCCGCCGGGTTGGCCGCGCTGTTGGTGGGGGCCATGGCTTCGGTCATCAGGTTGATCACGAAGTGGGCGCGGCTGATGTCCTGTTCCGACAGGTTGCTGTCGCCGATCCACTCGTGCAGTTCCTTGCGCCACGCCAGGTAGGTTTGCAGGTAGCGCTTGTAGAGCGGGTTCTGGCTCCAGGCCGGGTCATGGAAGCGACGGTCATCGTTTTCGGGTTGCAGCTGCGATTTGCCGAACATCACGTTCTTCAATTCGACCCCGAAGTGGGCGACGTGCTTGACGCTGTGCAACGGTTGCTTGATGGCTTGGGTCAACACCATCTTCGCCGAGGCCAGTAAATCCTTTTTACGTAACGCGATGATCGGGTTGAGTCCCAGGGTGTTTTCCGAGGCCTGGCGTTTCAAGTCATCGTTATTCTTGTTACTCATCTACGACGCTCCATTGTCCGGAAGACGAGTACCGGGTACCGCTGCGCACCAGGTTTCGATACACAGCACAAGCCAGGTACTGCGACTCGGGTGACCGTTGATCCCGCATCATCAAATGCAGGGAACTTGCCAGTTCCATTGGTTACCCGAGTTTATTTTTTTTCGCAAGCAGGCCAATCATTGGCCACGAGACAGGGCATTCAAGCAGATGAAATTAGAAAATGCCCTCTAAAGAGCAAGAAGCCTGGGCTAGAGCATCAGCCGCACGACCGATTCGTTCGGGTCGCGGGTTTTACCGGCCGCTTTGAGCTCGGCGAGATAATCGGCCCACAGCGCGTCCTGACGTATGGCCAATTGGTAGAGGTAGTCCCAGGTGAACAATCCGCTGTCGTGTCCGTCGTCGAAGGTCAATTTCAGTGCGTACTGACCGGCCGGTTCGATCTGGATCAACCGGACGTTGAGTTTGCCGAATTGCAGGATGGGTTTGCCGTGGCCCTGGACCTCGGCGGACGGCGAATGCACCCGCAGGAATTCGGCGGGCAACTGGTAGGCCTCGTCGGGCCCGTAGGTGAGGCCGAGGGTGTTGGAGGTTTTGTGCAGGGTTATAGCGGTAGGAAATTTGGACATTGATGATGATCCTGAATAAACCCGCTTCAGAATGTGGGAGGGGGCTTGCTCCCGATGGCGGTGTGTCAGTCAGCATACATCTGTCTGACAGACCGCCATCGGGAGCAAGCCCCCTCCCACACAGAAGCAAAGCAGTTCTGTGTATGACTTACAGGATATAGCGAGACAGGTCTTCGTTCTGCGCCAATTCGCCCAAGTGGCTGTTGACGTAGTCGGCGTCGATCTGGATGGCCTCGCCATTCTGCGCGCCGGCCAGGTCGCCGGCGCTGAAGGACACTTCCTCGAGCAGCCGCTCCAGCAAGGTGTGCAAGCGACGCGCACCGATGTTCTCGGTCTTTTCGTTGACCTGCCAAGCGATTTCCGCCAGGCGCTTGATACCGTCCGGCAGGAACTCGATGCCCAGGCCCTCGGTTTTCAGCAGCTCACGGTACTGCTCGGTGAGCGAGGCGTGCGGCTCGCTGAGGATGCGTTCGAAGTCGCCCGGGGTCAGCGCCTTGAGCTCCACGCGAATCGGCAGACGGCCTTGCAGTTCCGGCACCAGGTCGCTCGGCTTGCTCAGGTGGAAAGCACCGGAGGCGATGAACAGGATGTGGTCGGTCTTGACCATGCCCAGCTTGGTGTTGACGGTGCAGCCTTCGATCAGCGGCAGCAGGTCGCGCTGCACGCCTTCGCGGGACACATCGACGCCTCCGGAGTTGCCGCGCTTGGCCACCTTGTCGATTTCGTCGATAAACACGATGCCGTGCTGCTCGACCGCTTCCAGGGCCTTGGCCTTGAGTTCTTCCTCATTCACCAGGCGCCCGGCTTCTTCGTCGCGCACCAGTTTCAGCGCTTCCTTGACCTTGAGCTTGCGGCTTTTCTTCTTGCCCTTACCCATGTTGGCGAACAGATTCTGCAACTGGCTGGTCATTTCTTCCATGCCCGGCGGCGCGGAAATGTCGACGCCGGAGACTTCGGCGATTTCGATCTCGATCTCCTTGTCGTCCAGCTGGCCTTCACGCAGGCGCTTGCGGAACAGCTGGCGGGTGTTGGAGTCCGAGGCCGGTGCGGCATCTTCGTTGAAGCCCATGCGTGCCGGCGGCAGCAGGGCGTCGAGGATGCGTTCTTCGGCGGCGTCTTCGGCGCGCAGGCTGACCTTGGTCATTTCCTGTTCGCGCAGCAGCTTGAGGGCCGCGTCGGCCAGGTCGCGGATGATCGACTCGACATCGCGGCCGACATAGCCGACTTCGGTGAACTTGGTCGCTTCGACCTTGATGAACGGGGCATTGGCCAGCTTGGCCAGGCGCCGGGCGATCTCGGTTTTACCGACGCCGGTGGGGCCGATCATCAGGATGTTCTTGGGCGTCACTTCAACGCGCAGTTCTTCGGGCAGTTGCATCCGGCGCCAGCGGTTACGCAGCGCGATGGCAACGGCGCGCTTGGCATCGTCCTGGCCGATGATATGGCGATTGAGTTCATGGACGATTTCGCGGGGAGTCATGGACATAATGTTTGGCGGTCCTCAAGCGCGAATAAGCCTGTGGCTTACTCGGCGAGGTCCTGCTCCTCAATGGTGAAGTTGTGGTTGGTGAACACGCAGATATCGCCGGCGATACCCAGTGCGGTCTCGACGATTTCCCGGGCCGACAGGTCGGTTTTCTTCAACAGTGCGCTGGCCGCCGCCTGGGCGTAGCCACCGCCGGAACCCATGGCGATCAAGCCATGTTCAGGCTCAACCACATCGCCGTTACCGGTGATGATCAGCGACGCATCCTTGTTGGCCACGGCCAGCATGGCCTCGAGGCGGCTGAGGGAGCGATCGGTGCGCCATTCTTTGGCGAGTTCGACGGCGGCGCGAACCAAGTGGCCCTGGTGTTTTTCCAGTTGGCCTTCGAAACGCTCGAACAGAGTGAAGGCATCGGCAGTCGCGCCGGCGAAGCCAGCCAGCACCTGGCCGTGGTACAGGCGACGCACTTTCTTGGCGTTGCCTTTCATCACGGTATTACCCAAGGAAACCTGGCCGTCGCCGCCCATGACGACTTTGCCGTGGCGACGTACTGAAACGATGGTGGTCAAGGGGAGAGTCTCCACGCAGCGGGGCGAAAATGCCCTGGTGGGAACTCATATGGGGGTGGTGCAGGGGATTTCAACCTTGGGGGGCTGGTGCGGACGAATGGTGGCCATTGGTCTTACACCCTTTCAGGAACACTCCAAAACCCATGTGGGAGGGGGCTCGCTCCCGATAGCGGTGTGTCAGTCAGCATGCATCTGTCTGAAAGACCGCCATCGGGAGCGAGCCCCCTCCCACATTTTGATCGGCGTTGAGCCCGAGTCAGCGGCTCTGGCGCTGTTGTAACAACAGGTTGCTAAAGCCTGCGCCGGCCAATTGTTTCTGCGCCACGGTCAGCTGTTCACGGTTGCTGAACGGGCCCACCAACACGCGATACCAGGTCGCATCCTTCACCGTGCCGGATTCCACCGTGACCGCCTGGCCCAGCAGAATGATCTGCGCGCGCACGCGATCCGCATCCGCCTGTTTCGGGAACGAGCCCGCTTGCAGGAAGAATTTGGTCACTGGCGCCGCCTTGGTGGTTGCAACCGGCGGCGGTGGTGGCGGGGTAATCCCGGCCAACGCGGCCTGGGCGCGCGCAGTGTCGATTTTCGCGGCTTCCGCCGGGGTTACCGGGGTGGTCGGTACCTGCGGCGTCGGCAGGGTTTTCTCCGGCACGGCGTCGGGTGGCACGATCACTTCCGATTCCGGCAACAGCGTGTAGAAGTCGTACTTCGGCTTCACCGGCGCCGTCGGGCTTGGTGTGGTCTTGTTGGCTTCGGCCATTTTGGTGGCCTTCTGCTGTTCCTGTTTGACCCGTTTGACATCATCGCCCTGGCCGGGATCCAGCTTCATCAGGAAGACAATAAACGCGCCGACCGTGAGGCCGATGGCCATCCACAACCAGCCCGGGATCGGCTTCTTTGCCGGGGCCTGGTAGCGGCTCGCGCCGCGCTTGGGTGCAGGTTTTTTCTTGGCAGCCAACTTACATACGCTCCAGGGTTTCCAGGCCCAACAGTTCCAGGCCTTGCTTGAGGGTCCGTCCAGCCAGTGCGGCGAGGCGCAGGCGACTCTGCTTCTGGGCTTCGTCGTCGGCGGTGAGGATCGGGCAGTTCTCGTAGAAGCTGGAGAACAACCCGGCGACTTCGTACAGGTAGGTACACAGGATATGCGGGGTGCCTTTTTCGCCGACGCTGTTCAGCACTTCGCCGAATTGCGCCAGCTTGGCAGCCAATTCCTGTTCGTGCGGTGCCTCCAGGTTGATCTGCCCCTGGACTTCGCTGAAGTCCTTGCCCAGCTTGCGGAACACCCCGGCGACGCGGGTGTAGGCGTACAGCAGGTACGGCGCGGTGTTGCCCTCGAAGTTGAGCATCAGATCAAAGTTGAAGCTGTAGTCGCTGGTGCGGTGCTTGGACAGGTCGGCGTATTTCACCGCACCGATGCCCACCACGCGGGCGATGTTGCGCAGGTCGGCGTCGGCCAGTTCCGGGTTCTTTTCTTTCACCAGGGTGTAGGCACGTTCCTGGGCTTCGTTGAGCAGGTCGATCAGCTTCACGGTGCCGCCGTCGCGGGTCTTGAACGGGCGGCCATCGGCGCCGTTCATGGTGCCGAAACCCATGTGCTCCATGTGCATCGGGTGGGTGACGAAACCGGCGCGGCGCGCCACTTCGAACACCTGCTGGAAGTGCAGGGCCTGGCGCTGGTCGACGAAATACAGCGCGCGATCGGCCTTGAGCACACCGCTGCGGTAGCGCACGGCGGCCAGGTCGGTGGTGGCATAGAGGTAGCCGCCGTCGGCCTTGACGATGATCACCGGCAGCGGCTCGCCGTCGGCGGTCTTGAATTCTTCGAGGAACACGCACTGCGCGCCGTTGCTCTCGACCAGCAGGCCCTTGGCCTTGAGGTCGTTGACCACATTGATCAGGTCATCGTTGTAGGCGCTTTCGCCCATCACGTCGGCCATGGTCAGTTTGACGTTGAGCAGTTCGTAGATTTTCTGGCAGTGGGCCAGCGAGATATCGCGGAAGCGGCTCCACAGTTCCAGGCATTCCTTGTCGCCGGCTTGCAACTTGACCACCAGGCCACGGGCACGGTCGGCGAATTCTGCGGACTCGTCGAAGCGTTTCTTCGCGGCGCGGTAGAAGTTCTCCAGGTCAGACAGCTCGTTGCTGGTGATCGGGTTTTCCTGCAGGTAGGCCATCAACATGCCGAACTGGGTGCCCCAGTCGCCCACGTGGTTCTGACGGATCACGGTGTCGCCGAGGAATTCCAGCACCCGCGCCACGCCGTCGCCGATGATGGTCGAGCGCAGGTGGCCGACGTGCATCTCTTTGGCCAGGTTCGGCGCCGACAGGTCGATGACCACGCGCTGGCTGGCGCCGGCCTTGCGCACGCCGATTCTGGCGTCCGCCAGGGCGGCGTCCAGGCGCGAAGCCAGGGCCTGGGTGTTCTGGAAGACGTTGATAAAGCCAGGGCCGGCGATTTCGGCCTTGCTCACCTGCGGGTCGGCCGGCAGCGCGGCGATGATTTTCTCCGCCAGGTCGCGCGGCTTCATGCCGGCCGGCTTGGCCAGCATCATCGCGATGTTGCTGGCGAAGTCACCGTGGGTCTTGTCGCGGGTGTTTTCCACCTGGATCGCCGGCGTCAGGCCTTCAGGCAACACACCTTCGTTGACGAGTTGGGTGAGGGCTTGTTGGATCAGCTGGCGAATGGTGTCTTTCATGGTGTTCTCTTTCGACCGCAAGCGGCGGCGCACGATGCGCAGGTGGAAAAACTCGGCATTATCCGTGGCGAGGGCGGGCTTGCCAACCGTTCCAGACCTGCGGGGCTCTTTCAGGGCATCCTGCCCACTGTAGGAGCGAGCTTGCTCGCGAAAATCGTCAACGATAACGCGGATATTTGGGTTTACGCGGCGCTCCCGGGGTTTTCGCGAGCAAGCTCGCTCCAGCAGGGCTAGTACAGGTCGACCGGGTCCACATCCAATGACCATCGCACCTGGCGACCGCTGGGCATTTGCTCCAGGGCAAGCAACCAGCTACTTAACAGCCGATGCAGTGGCGCGCGGGAGGTGGCCTGCAAGAGTAACTGCGCGCGATAACGCCCGGCGCGGCGTTCCATGGGGGCCGGCACCGGGCCGAGCAATTCGATGCCGCTCAGACCCAGCTCACCGAGCAAACGTTCAGCGGCGCTGCATGCTTCATCGAGAAACCCTTCGGCCTGCCCCGGCTTGTGAGCCTCGGCGCGCAGCAGTGCCAGGTGCGCAAAGGGCGGCAGGCCGGCGGCGCGGCGCTCGCTCAAGGCCTGCTCGGCGAAGGCAAAGTAGCCTTGTTCTGTCAGTTGAATCAGCAGCGGGTGGTCGGCCAGGTGCGTCTGGATGATCACCTTGCCCGGCTCCTCGGCACGTCCGGCGCGCCCGGCGACCTGCACGATCAACTGCGCCATGCGCTCGCTGGCGCGGAAGTCGCCGGAGAACAGGCCGCCGTCGGCATCCAGGATCGACACCAGGGTGACCCGTGGAAAGTGGTGGCCTTTGGCAAGCATCTGCGTGCCCACCAGGATGCACGGCTGGCCCTTCTGGATGGTGGCGAACAACTGGTTCATCGCGTCTTTGCGCGAGGTGCTGTCGCGGTCGACCCGCAGCACCGGGTAGTCCGGGAACAGAATGCCCAGGCGCTCTTCGGCGCGCTCGGTGCCTGCGCCGACCGGGCGCAGGTCGACCTTGCCGCATTGCGGGCAGTGGCGCGGTATGCGTTCCACATGGCCGCAATGGTGGCAGCGCAGTTCGCCATGGCGCTGGTGCACGGTCATGCGCGCATCGCAGCGCTCGCACTCGGACATCCAGCCGCAGTCATGGCACAGCAAGGTCGGTGCAAAGCCGCGGCGATTGAGAAACACCAATACCTGTTGGCCGGCGGCGAGGGTCTGGCCGATGGCTTGCTGCATCGGCCCGGAAATGCCGCTGTCCAGCGGGCGGCTTTTGACATCCAGGCGCAGGAAACGTGGCTGTTTGGCGCCGCCCGCGCGCTCGTTCAGGCGGAGCAATCCATAACGGCCGGTGTAGGCGTTGTGCAGGCTTTCCAGGGACGGCGTGGCCGAGCCCAGCACGATCGGAATGTCTTCCTGGCGTGCGCGCACCAAGGCCAGGTCGCGGGCGTGGTAGCGCAGGCCCTCCTGCTGTTTATAGGAGCCGTCGTGCTCCTCGTCGACGATGATCAGGCCGGGGTTCTTCATCGGCGTGAACAGCGCCGAACGGGTACCGATGATGATGTCGGCCTCGCCGTCCCGCGCCGCCAGCCACGACTCCAGGCGTTCACGGTCGTTGACCGCCGAGTGCACCAGGGCGATGCGTGCGTTGAAGCGCTGTTCGAAACGCGCCAGGGTCTGCGGCCCCAGGTTGATCTCGGGGATCAGCACCAGCGCCTGTTTGCCGGCCTGTAGGGTTTCGCGGATCAGTTGCAAATAGACTTCGGTCTTGCCACTGCCGGTGACGCCGGCCAGCAGGAACGCATGGAAACTGTCGAAGCCGGCGCGGATCGCTTCGTAAGCGGCGCGTTGTTCGGGGTTCAGCGGCAATTCCGGTTGGGCCAGCCAGTGTTCATGGCGCGGGTCCGGCGCGTGCTTGCGGATCTCGACTTGCACCAGGCCTTTGTCGAGCAGCAGGTCAAGGCTGTCTTTGCTCAGCATCAACTTGCTCAATAGCTGATGGGCCACGCCATGGGGGTGCTGGGCCAGGGTCGCCAGGGCCTCGCGCTGGCGTGGCGCACGAGCGATGCGCGGGTCATCGAGGCGCGCGCCGGGCACCGTCGACCAGAAACGCTCCTGGCGCGCTTCGGCCAGTTCGCCCTGGCGCAGCAACACCGGCAGCGCCCAGCTCAGGGTGTCGCCCAGGCTGTGCTGGTAATACTGGGCGGTCCACAGGCACAGCTTGAACAGTGTCGGCGGCAGCGGTGGCGTGGTATCGAGGATGGCCACTGCCGGTTTGAGTTTTTCCGCCGGCACTTCGCTGTGGTCGGCGATTTCCACCAGGATGCCGATCATTTCCCGCCGGCCGAAGGGCACACGCACGCGCATGCCCGGCTGCAACTGCGCGCGCAGCACGCCAGCCGGAGCCCGGTAATCGAACAGGCGGCGCAGGGGCGAGGGCAGGGCGAGGCGCAAGATGGCGTCGGGCACGCGGGGGTCTCATCTATAAAGGCAGGCGGTGGCGCAGGGGCGGGAGCCTAGCAGACAGGCGGAGCCTTGGGTATGCCGGGGATTTCTGATGAAAGGTGCTCTTATGGGGGCAAGCGATGGGTGCCGCCGCTTGCGCGTTTAAAAAGGTCTGGTAGAATCCGCGGCCTAATTACGTGCGGTATTCGACAATAGTGTCGAGTGGCGGCACGCTAGCCCGAGGAAGTCACCATGAAAGCCGATATCCATCCAGCGTACGAAACCATCGAAGTAACCTGCAGCTGCGGCAACAAGTTCGAAACTCGCTCGAACCTGTGCAAGCCACTGGGTACTGACGTATGCAACGAGTGCCACCCGTTCTACACCGGTAAGCAGAAAACTCTGGACACCGGCGGCCGTGTACAGCGCTTCGCAGATCGCTTTGGTGCTTTCGGCAAGAAGCCTGCTGCTACTCCAGCAGAGTAAGGCTCAAAAGCCTTATGGGCTTTTGCCAGCTGTTGAAAAAGGCGTCCCTTGTGGGCGCCTTTTTTGTGCCCGCGATTTGGCTGTCGACTGCCCGGGCCGAGGTGTTTTGCCCTGCGCCGGCGACGCTGGCCCGCGTGGAGGTGCAGCGTGTGGTGGATGGCGACACGGTGCGCCTCAAGGATGGCCGCAGCGTGCGGATGATCGGCATCAATGCGCCGGAAACCGCCAGGAAAGGTCGCGCCGACGAGCCCTTCGCCATTGCCGCCCGCCGGCGTCTGGAGGCACTGGTGGCGGCCAGCGATGGGCGCGTGGGTCTGGTGCCGGGGCGTGAGTCTCAAGATCGCTACGGTCGCACCCTGGCCCATCTCTATGGCGCCAATGGCGAGAATCTGGAAGCGCAGTTGCTGGCCGAAGGCCTGGGGTTTCAGGTGGGCGTGGCGCCGAACGTCGATCTTGTCCCGTGTCAGCAGGCTGCTGAAAATGCCGCTCGCCAGGCGCGTCTGGGCATATGGCGCCAATCGCCGGTGCAAACCGTGGCGCAGCTCAAGCGCTCCGGGTTCGCCGTGGTCAGTGGTCGGGTCAGCAAGATCGAACGCAATCGCGGCGGTATCTGGATCGAATTGCAGGGGGCACTGGTATTACGCATTGCATCCGATCAGGCCAGCCAATTCGACGCGGCCATGCTCAAAGGTCTGCAAGGGCGTGTAATCGAGGCGCGTGGCTGGGTGCAGGACCGCTCGCGGCACGGTGGCTTGAAAAAACCTCAGGCTCGCTGGCTGCTGCCGCTGACCGATCCAGGCATGCTGAAATCCATTCCTTGAGAAAAACGTGTAGACAATTTGTGGTGTGATTGTGAGCACTTTAGCCCCGTATCCGCTGACTCTTGGCCGAAAGTCGTAGTGCTGGGCGCTTGACACCGGTGACTGTCCAGTCTTGTAGGGGCTTTACGACACGAGTATCCTCGGCGGTCCGTCGACCAACAGTAAAAGCGGAATGCCGATATGTCTGATTTGAAAACTGCCGCTCTCGAATATCATGCCCATCCTCGTCCAGGAAAGCTGAGTGTAGAGCTCACCAAAGCCACCGCCACCGCCCGCGACCTGTCGCTGGCCTACAGCCCTGGCGTTGCCGAGCCCGTACGTGAAATCGCCCGTGACCCTGAGCTGGCGTACAAGTACACCGGCAAAGGCAACCTGGTTGCAGTGATTTCCGATGGCACCGCGATTCTCGGCCTGGGCAACCTCGGCCCATTGGCATCCAAGCCAGTCATGGAAGGTAAAGGCGTGCTGTTCAAGCGCTTTGCCGGTATTGACGTTTTCGACATCGAAGTCGATTCCGAAAGCCCTCAGGCTTTCATCGACACCGTAAAGCGCATTTCCATCACCTTCGGTGGCATCAACCTGGAAGACATCAAGGCACCCGAGTGCTTCGAGATCGAAAAGGCCCTGATCGAACAGTGCGACATTCCGGTATTCCACGATGACCAGCACGGCACCGCGATCGTTACCGCGGCCGGCATGATCAACGCCCTGGAAATCGCTGGTAAAACCCTGCCTGACGCCAAGATCGTCTGCCTGGGCGCCGGTGCCGCGGCAATCTCCTGCATGAAGCTGATCATCAGCATGGGCGCCAAGCTGGAGAACATCTACATGGTCGACAGCAAGGGCGTGATCCAGTCCGAGCGTACCGACCTGAACCAGTACAAGGCGATGTTTGCCCATCCGTCCTCCAAGCGCACCCTGGCGGAAGCCCTGGACGGTGCCGACGTGTTCGTCGGTCTGTCCGGCCCGAACCTGCTGAGCGCCGAAGGCCTGAAAGCCATGGCGCCCAACCCGATCGTGTTCGCCTGCTCCAACCCGGACCCAGAGATCGCGCCGGAACTGGCACACGCCACCCGCGACGACGTGATCATGGCCACCGGCCGTTCGGACTACCCGAACCAGGTCAACAACGTACTGGGCTTCCCGTTCATCTTCCGTGGTGCCCTGGACGTTCGCGCCAAACGCATCAACGAAGAAATGAAAGTGGCAGCCGCCAACGCCCTGCGTGAACTGGCCAAGCTGCCGGTGCCTCAGGATGTGTGCGATGCCTACGGTGGCGCCAAGCTGGAATTCGGTCGTGAGTACATCATTCCGAAGCCAATGGACAAGCGCCTGATCACCGTGATCTCCGACGCCGTGGCCAAAGCCGCGATCGAGACCGGTGTGGCCACCCTGCCGTACCCGAAAAACTACCCGCTGCAAAGCGTGGATGATGTGTTCAACGGCTAAGCCGTTGTAGCGCACCAACAAAAAGCCCCGGCTCTTGCGAGTCGGGGCTTTTTGCTGTGTGGCGATTGACTCAAGCCGTGTGCAGATCCACATGTGGGAGGGAGCAAACCCCCTCCCACAGGATTGACCGCATTGGTCTAGAAGAGGTCGATCGGCGCCGCCTCGTCCGCCGGCAGCGGGCTACCCGGTGCCACGCCATTGCCCAGCTCGTTGATCGACGGCGGCGTGTCTTCGCTCTTGAACAGTTCGAAGTAGGCGTTCGGCGTGCTCGGCGAGGCCGCGCGGCCGCTGACCGGATCGATCCGCAGGCTGAGAATGCCTTCCGGTTCCGGCTGGGTGTGCAGCGGTTTGTCTTTCAGTGCCGCGCCCATGTAGCTCATCCAGATCGGCAGCGCGACGGTACCGCCGAACTCGCGGCGACCGAGGCTTTCCGGCTGGTCGTAGCCGGTCCACACCGTGGTCACGTAGTCGGCGTTATAGCCGGAGAACCAGGCATCCTTGGATTCGTTGGTGGTACCGGTCTTGCCCGCGATATCCGCACGGCCCAGGGCCATGGCGCGTCGGCCGGTGCCCTTCTTGATTACGTCCTCGAGGATGCTGTTGAGGATGTAGGTGGTGCGGGCATCCACCACGCGCTCGGCGACTGCGGGCGCTTGTGGTTCGGTCGGCGTGGCGCTGTTGGTGGCTGGAACTGCGCCCGGGGTCGGCTCGATGGTGATGCCGCCATTGCTCGGCGCCGCCAGGCCGTCAGTGGCCACCATGCCGTTGACCACATCACCCGGCACGCGAGGCGGGTTGGCGGTGAACAGGGTGTCGCCGTTGCGGCTTTCGATCTTCTCGATCAGGTACGGCGTGACTTTGTAGCCGCCGTTGGCAAAGGTGCTCCAGCCCGTGGCGATTTCCATCGGCGTGAGGGTCGCGGTGCCGAGGGCCAGGGAAAGGTTCGGCGGCAGGTCCGCCTTGTTGAAGCCAAAGCGCGTGATGTAGTCGATGGTCTTGCCCACGCCCATCGCTTGCAGCAAGCGGATCGACACCAGGTTGCGCGACTTGTATAGCGCCTCGCGGATACGGATCGGGCCGAGGAAGGTGTTGGTGTCGTTCTTCGGGCGCCAGACTTTGTCCAGGTATTCGTCGACGAACACGATCGGTGCATCGTTGACCAGGCTGGCGGCGGTGTAGCCATTATCCAGGGCGGCGCTGTAGATGAACGGCTTGAAGCTCGAACCCGGCTGACGCTTGGCCTGGGTCGCGCGGTTGTAGTTGCTCTGCTCGAAGGCAAAGCCGCCGACCAGGGCGCGGATCGCACCGTTCTGCGGGTCCAGCGACACCAGGGCGCCCTGGGCCAGCGGCACCTGGCTGAATTTGAGGCTGTCGTCCTTCAGGCGTTGCACGCGGATCAGGTCGCCCACTTGCGCGACGTCCGACGGTTGCTTGGGCATCGGGCCCATGCTGTTGGTGTTCAGGAATGGGCGCGCCCACTTCATGCTGTCCCAGGACACATGGGCTTCGCCGGTGCGGGTCAGCACCTGCACGCCATCTTTCTTCACTTGGGTGACGATGGCCGGCTCCAGGCCGCTGATCGGGCGCTGTTTGCTCAGCTCGGTGGTCCAGGCGCTGAGGGTCTTGCCCGGCAGGCGTGACTCGGGGCCGCGATAACCGTGGCGCTGATCGTAGGCGATCAGGCCGGAATGCACCGCGTCATTGGCGATTTCCTGCAAGTCGCTCGGAACGGTGGTGGTCACGCGAAAGCCTTCGGTGTAAGCGTCGCTACCGTAACGGCCGACCATCTCGGCGCGGGCCATTTCAGCGATGTACGGTGCGTTCACTTCCGGGGTCGGTACGTGGTAGCTGGCGTTCAACGGCTCGGCCACGGCACTTTCGTAAGCCGCCTGGTCGATCTTGCCCAGCTTGTACATGCGCCCCAGGATCCAGTCGCGACGCTCTTTGCTGCGCGCCGGGTTGGCCAGGGGGTTGAAGCGCGATGGCGCCTTGGGCAGGCCGGCAATCATTGCCATCTGCGCCAGGCTGGCGTCGCGAATCGACTTGCCGTAGTACACCTGGGAGGCCGCCTCGATCCCGTAGGCACGGTTGCCCAGGTAGATCTTGTTGACGTACAGCTCGAGGATCTCGTCCTTGGTCAGCTGGCGTTCGATCTGCAGGGCCAGGAGGATCTCGGTGGCTTTACGCGAAAAGCTGCGCTCGCTGGTGAGGAAGAAGTTCTTCGCCACCTGCATGGTGATGGTGCTGCCACCGGATTGAATGTGTCCGCTTTTTACCAATTGCGTGGCCGCGCGCACCAGGCTGCTGGGGTCGACGCCATAGTGGTTGGCGAAATTATCGTCTTCGGCCGACAGCAGGGCACTGATGAAATTGGGGGGAATGTCGGCAAAACGGATCGGTGTGCGGCGCATTTCGCCGAACTCCGCGATCAGTTTTTCATCGCTGCTGTAGACCCGCAAAGGAATCTGCAACTGGATACTTCTGAGGGCCTCTACGGAGGGCAAACCCGGACTAAGGTAGAGGTAGGCCCCGCTGAGTACGAGCAGCAGCCCGCAGACGATCGCGACAATGGAGTACCCGAAAAACTTCAGCAGACGAATCAAGGCTTTTGGATTTCCAGAGAAAAGAATGGGTTAGGCGTCGGGGCATGCATGGCAAACGATGGATCAACCCGAGCTGCAGATAAAAAGCGGGAAAAAACGCTGGGCATTAAAGCATTTTCGGCTTGGGGCGTCATTCGCGGCTCTTCGACAAGTCGACCGAATGCAGGGTGCCCGGCGGCAATCAGGCGGTATGACAGGCAAAGTTTTGGGGAGTTTTATGGGAAAAGGATTTTTCCGGCGAAAAGTCGACAGCCTTCTAGGCGTCGATATCAATGACACGGCCATCCGGTTGGTGGAGCTGGGCCGTTCGTCCACCGGCTACAGCGTTCAGGGCTATACCACGCAAGCGCTGCCCGCCCACGCGGTGGTCGACGGTGCAGTGCTGGATATCGAGGGTGTGGGGCGAGCCCTTCAGGCCGCGTTGTCGCGGCTGCACACATCGGCCCGGGGCGCTGCGGTTGCCGTGGCCGGGCCGTCGGTGATCACGCACGTCATCGAGATGGACGCCGGGCTCACCGATGACGAGATGGCCTGGATGATCCAGATGGAGGCGGACCAGTACATTCCCTATCCGCTGGACGATGTTGCCATCGATTTCCAGGTTCAGGGCCCGTCGGTCCAGGAGCCGGCGCGGGTACAGGTATTGCTGGCGGCTTGCCTGAAAGAACAGGTGGAGGCCCGCGAGGCGGTTTTGGCCTTGGCTGGCCTGGTGGCGAAGGTGGTGGACGTCGAAGGGTTTGCATTGGCGCGCGCTTGCGGTCAGGATTTCGCCAGCTTCACGCCGGGCCATCGAGTCGATGGCGCACAATGGGCCGTGGATGCCCCGGGGATGGGAATCGCTTGCGGGTTGGCCCTGAGGAGTTTCGCTTGAAGACACGAATCAATCTGTTGCCTTGGCGCCAGGCGCTGGTGGCGCGGCGGCGCAAGTATTTTCTCGCGCTGTTGCTGGCGTTTGCCGCTGTGGCACTTGCGGCCGTGTGGCTGGCGAACCAGGTGATCGATCAGGCGATTGACCGGCAGGTGACGCGCAACGACCACTTGGGCACGGACGTCGACATTCTGGACGCGCGCATCAAGACCATCGACGATCTACAGGCGCAAAGCCAGCAATTGGCGCGGCGCATGAAGGTCGTGCAGGACCTGCACGATGGCCGCTCGTCCGGGGCCCGCTTGCTGGACCAACTGGCGCGTGCGATGCCCGAGGGCGTGCATCTGCATGAAGTGGTGGCAAAGGGCGATACGCTGAATATCCGCGGCACTGCTGAGTCCAGCCAGGACATTGCCCGGTTGATGCGCAGCCTGGAGGCCTCCGAGAGCTCCCACAGCGCTCGGCTGCAGCAGGTGCGGACCGACGGCGCAAACGGTCAGAACGAATTCCAGCTGATGGTGCACCAGGCAGAGTCCTCCGAGGCCCAGCCATGAGCCTGCCCAGGCTCGACCTTTCCGCGCTCACTCACAACGCTGCAAATTGGCCTCTGCCTGGCAAGGCTTTGCTGGGTTGTGCGCTGGCCGCTGTGGTGCTGGTGGTGGGTAACCTCGCGTACCTGAGTCCATCGCGTGAGCAGTTGCGCCAGGCCGAGGCGCAGGAAGCGGCCCTGCGAGCGCAATTGGCGCAAAAGACCGCGTTGGCTGCCAGCCTTGAGGAACGGACCCATCAGCTTCAGCTTGACCAGGCCAAGGCTGACGAGCTCGTGCGACAGTTGCCGAGGGCATCCGAAATGCCCGGCTTGCTGGAGGACATTGCCCGGTTGGCGCTGGCCAATGGTTTGCTGGTCGAGAGCGTTGTCCCGCTGGATGAGCAGGCGGGGCCGTTCCACAGCGAGCGGTCCGTGCACATCGGCGTGGTGGGGGCTTATCACGACCTGGCGATGTTCGTGAGCGGCCTGGGTGGCCTGTCGCGAATCGCCACGGTGCACGACATTGCCCTGCGCCGTGATAGCACGCTGTTGCGCCTCGATCTGCGGGTCAAGACGTACTGGCATGCGCAACAAGGTGGGCGACTTTCCGTTCAGGCCGCGCCTTTCGTCTACGACCCGTCCGGGCTGCGCGATCCTTTTCAGCCGTTCGCCGCTCAGGTCGATCACCGGTCGGGGCGACTGGCCCGTGCACCGGATCTCGCCCGACCGCGTGGAGTGCTGGAACGCATCGCGGTGGATCGGTTTGAAATGGTCGGCACGCTGTCTCGTGACCTGCGCACGTTTGCCCTGCTGCGTGTGGCATCGCAAGTGCACCGGTTGGCGGTCGGCGACTACCTGGGGCCGGACCACGGTCGGGTCACGGCCATCCATGATGGGCATATCGAACTGGTGGAGCTGTTCCCCGATGAACAGGGCGCCTGGCTGGAGCGCTCGCGAACCCTCGTGTTAAACGTCAACTCATAACGGAATCGACTCAATGAAAAGGACTTTCCTGTCCTTCGGTGTGGCGCTATGGATAGCGTTCACAGCACCGATGGCTGCCGCTGTGCCCAATCGCGTGGATCTTATCCAGTTGCCGCCCCCCGGCAGTGCGACATCGAGCACCTATACCGGCGACACGCTGAACCTCAACTTCCAGAACATTGAGCTGCGCGCTGCGCTGCAGCAGATCGCCGACGTGGCGGGCCTCAACCTGGTGGCCGGTGACGATGTGCAGGGCTCGCTCACTTTGCGTCTCAAGGACGTGCCCTGGGACCAGGCGCTGGACCTGGTGTTGCAAGCCAAAGGCCTGGATAAGCGGGTCAAGGCTGGCGTATTGCTGGTGGCCCCGGCCGAGGAGTTGGCCGCCCGCGAACTGTTGACCCTGGAGTCGCGCAAGCAAATGGCCGAGCTGGCGCCCTTGCGCCGTGAGCTGTTGCAGGTCAATTACGCCAAGGCGGCAGACCTGGCCAAGCTGTTCCAGTCGGTGGCCGGCCTTGAGGGCAGCACCGATGAGCGGGGCTCGGTGGCGGTGGACGACCGCACCAATAACATCATTGCCTACCAGACCGGCGAGCGTCTGGAGGAACTGCGGCGGATCGTGGCGCAATTGGACGTGCCGGTGCGCCAGGTCATGATCGAGGCGCGGATTGTCGAGGCTAACGTCGACTACGACAAAAGTCTGGGGGTGCGCTGGGGTGGGCGGATCAATCGCGGTAACTGGGGCGCCGGCGGTCTCCAGAAACCCCTGGCCGAAGGCGCGGAACCCCCGCAGAACCCGCCCAGTTCGCCCTTTGTCGACGTGGGGGCGCTCGGCGGTACCTCCGGCCTGGGCATCGCCTTTATCACCGACAACCTGCTGTTGGACCTGGAACTGAACGCCATGGAGAAAACCGGCAACGGGGAAATCGTCTCGCAGCCCAAGGTGGTCACCTCCGACAAGGAAACCGCGCGCATCCTCAAGGGCACCGAGATTCCCTACCAGGAGTCCAGCTCCAGTGGCGCGACCTCGGTATCGTTCAAGGAGGCCTCGCTGTCACTGGAAGTCACGCCGCAGATCACCCCCGACGACCGGGTGATCATGGAGGTCAAGGTCACCAAGGATGAGCCCGACTACCTCAACAAACTCAACGACGTACCGCCCATCAAGAAAAACGAGGTCAACGCCAAGGTGCTGGTCAAGGATGGCGAGACCATCGTCATCGGTGGCGTTTTCTCCAATACCCAAAGCAAAGTGGTAGATAAGGTGCCATTTTTTGGCGATGTGCCGTATCTTGGCCGCCTTTTCCGGCGCGATGTGCTGGCGGAGAAAAAATCCGAGCTGCTGGTATTCCTGACTCCGCGTATTATGAATAACCAGGCGATTGCTGTGAGTCGTTGATTCTGTGCGAAATTTGATTCTTGTAGGACCGATGGGCGCTGGAAAAAGCACCATCGGCCGTTTGCTGGCCAAAGAGCTGCGCCTGCCATTCAAAGATTCCGACAAGGAAATTGAATTGCGCACGGGTGCCAATATCCCATGGATCTTCGATAAGGAAGGCGAGCTGGGCTTTCGCGATCGCGAGCAGGCAATGATTGCCGAGCTGTGCGACTGCGATGGCGTGGTATTGGCGACCGGCGGCGGCGCGGTGATGCGCGATGAAAACCGACGAGCGCTGCGTGCCGGTGGTCGGGTGGTCTATTTGCATGCATCGGTGGAGCAGCAAGTGGGCCGTACCGCCCGCGATCGCAATCGCCCGTTGCTGCGCACCGCCGATCCGGCCAAGACCCTGCGGGACCTGCTGGCGCTGCGCGATCCGCTGTATCGGGAAATCGCCGATCTGGTGGTGGAAACCGATGAGCGGCCACCCCGGATGGTGGTGCTCGACATTCTAGAGCGCCTGCAACGGCTGCCACCCCGTTAAAGCCAGGCCCGAAATGCGCTATTCTCGGCGGCGCGCCATCACCCTCCAGGGTGTGGCGTAGAGCCATCAGGCAGCGTCTGATCTCGACATTGCCGGTCGTCAATACATCTCTAACGCGGGGACACATGCAGACACTTAAGGTCGATCTAGGCGAGCGCAGCTACCCGATCCACATTGGCGAAGGTCTGTTGGACCAGCCCGAGTTGCTCGCGCCGCACATTGCCGGGCGGCAAGTGGCGATCATCTCCAACGAAACGGTCGCGCCGCTGTATCTTGAGCGTCTGAGCCGCAGCCTGGCGGCGTACTCGGTGATCTCCGTGGTCTTGCCGGACGGCGAGGCCCACAAGAACTGGGAAACCCTGCAACTGATCTTCGATGGCCTGCTCACGGCACGCCATGACCGCCGTACCACCATCGTTGCCCTGGGTGGCGGCGTGATCGGTGACATGGCCGGTTTTGCAGCCGCCTGTTACCAGCGCGGCGTGGACTTCATCCAGGTCCCGACCACCCTGCTGTCCCAGGTCGATTCGTCGGTGGGTGGCAAGACCGGCATCAACCACCCGCTGGGCAAGAACATGGTGGGCGCGTTCTATCAGCCCCAGGCTGTACTGATCGACACCGCGACCCTCAACACCTTGCCACCGCGCGAGCTGTCGGCGGGCCTGGCAGAAGTCATCAAGTATGGGCTGATCTGCGACGAGCCGTTCCTGACCTGGCTGGAAGAACATGTGGACGCACTGCGCGCCCTCGACCAGGTGGCGTTGACCGAAGCGATTTCCCGTTCCTGCGCGGCCAAGGCGTTGGTGGTCAATGCCGACGAACGGGAGTCCGGCGTGCGGGCCACCTTGAACCTGGGCCACACCTTCGGCCATGCGATCGAAACCCACATGGGCTATGGTGTGTGGTTGCATGGCGAGGCCGTAGCGGCTGGCACAGTGATGGCCTTGGAGATGTCGCAGCGCCTGGGCTGGATCAGCGCCCAGGAGCGTGATCGCGGTATCCGCCTGTTCCAGCGCGCCGGTTTGCCGGTGATCCCACCCCAGGAGATGACCGAGGCGGATTTCCTCGAACACATGGCGATAGACAAGAAAGTGATCGACGGTCGACTGCGACTGGTGCTGCTGCGCCGCATGGGCGAAGCGGTGGTGACCGACGATTATCCGAAAGAGATTTTACAGGCCACGCTGGGAGCGGATTACCGCGCCCTGGCCCAGCTTAAAGGTTAATAAAAGCCCGATGACTAGTTTGCATGCCGACGAGGCGTTCCTCGGCCATTACCAGTTAAGCCACGACCCCTTTGCCCCACGGGTGCCTGGTTTCAAATTTTTCCCCGCGCAGCGCAAGTCGGTGCTCGGGCAATTGCATCATCTCGCGCGTTACAGCCAGCTGTTGCTGGTCGTCACTGGCCCGCTGGGCAGCGGCAAGACCCTGCTGCGCCAGGCACTGGTCGCCAGTACCAACAAGCAATCGGTCCAAAGCGTGGTGGTGTCAGCCCGTGGCGCCGGGGATGCGGCGGGTGTGCTGCGTCAGGTTGCCCAGGCGCTGGATGTTTCCACTGCCGAGCCGAATGCGATCCTCAAGCAGATTGTGCAATTGGGCCTGACCGGCCAGGAAGTCTACCTGCTGGTGGATGATGCCGAGCAGCTCGACGAATCCGCCCTGGAAGCGCTGCTGGCACTGGCGGCGGGTACGCCGGAAGGTCGTCCGCATGTATTCCTGTTCGGTGAGTCGTCGTTGATCGCCGAACTCGAGCAGATCAGTGGCGATCAGGAACTGTTTCACGTTATCGAGTTGCAGCCGTACGAAGAGGAAGAAACCCGCGAATATCTGGCGCAACGCCTCGAAGGCGCCGGACAGGGCATCGAACTTTTTTCCGCCCAGCAGATCTCTGATATTCACGAAAGCTCGGACGGCTGGCCTGGCACCATCAATCAGGTCGCCCGCGATGCCATGATCGAAGCCATGATTGCTAGCCGCTCTGCGGTCAAGCGTCCAAAGATGGGGTTCACTATGCCTAAGAAGCACGTATTGGCTATTTCCGCCGTTGTCGTGGTTGCTGTTGCCGCCGCCTGGTTGATCCCGGGTCGCAACAAGGCGCCGACCACGACCGGTGCGCCAACCGAACAGGCGCAGTTGCCATTGGGCAAGCCCACGCCAAACGTCGAATTCGCCAACTCCGGCCAACCGACCAGCCTGCCGATGGTCGGCCAGCCGGTGATGCGCGGTCCGCTCGCCGAAGCAGCCGGCGGCATCTCCGAAGGCGACGACGGTGTGCCGGTGGAAGGCTCAAGCAGCACACCGCCGACCGTGACCACCACCTCGCCACCTGTGGGCGTGCCGGCGGGTCAGCCGGCCGCGAAACCTATTCCTGCGCCGACTGTCGCCACTGCCAAGCCTGCGCCTGTGACCAAGCCTGTCGCTCCTGCGCCTGCGCCAGCCGCCAAGCCCGCTCCGGCTCCAGCTGCCAAGCCGGTTGAAAAACCGGCAGCCACCGTCGCCAAGGCCGGCGCCACCGGCAGCAGCTGGTACACCAGCCAGCCGAGCGGTAACTTCGTGGTGCAGATCCTTGGCACCAGCTCCGAAGCCAATGCCCAGGCGTTCGTGAAAGAGCAGGGTGGCGAGTACCGTTACTTCAAGAAAGTGCTCAACGGCAAGCCGCTCTACGTGATCACTTACGGCAGCTTCTCCAGCCGTGCCGCCGCCGATACCGCTATCAAGGCCTTGCCAGCGAAGGTTCAGGCTGGTAAACCTTGGCCTCGCACTGTTGCCAGCGTTCAACAGGAACTGGCAACAACTCGCTGAAGATCCGGCGGCCTTACCCAGGCCGCCCTCCCGGCACCTCAAAAAAAATCCGCAAGTGCGTGCAGCCCTCAAGGCCGCGCGCTTTGTGGTGTCTGCGTTACAGTAGCTTTTGAGTCGTAGCGGTCAAAATTAAAAAAGTTTTGACTAGCACAGCATATCGCTTTAAACCTTTCATAAATGCGACATAGATTTGCGACATCTCGTCGCTAAATTTGTGAGCGTCTGTGTCGGTGTGTACAATGACCTCCCTTTTGCCCCTGCAAAGCCGGCGTACGTTCGGCGTGGAAGGTAACTGGTTGAATTGAAAAGAAATTCGCCTCGATATAAGAGGCAGCCTGGTGAGAAAGTGTCTATGAAAGCAGGTCTGTACCAACCCGATGAATTCAAGGATAACTGCGGTTTCGGCCTGATTGCCCACATGCAGGGCGAGCCCAGTCATACCCTTTTGCAAACGGCCATCGAGGCCCTGACCTGCATGACCCACCGCGGTGGGATCAACGCCGACGGCAAGACCGGTGACGGTTGTGGCTTGCTCATTCAAAAGCCCGACCTGTTCCTGCGCGCCATCGCCAAGGAGCATTTCGCGGTCGAGCTGCCCAAGCAGTACGCCGTGGGCATGGTGTTCTTCAACCAGGACCCGGTCAAAGCCGAAGCCGCTCGCGAGAACATGAACCGCGAGATCCTCGCCGCCGGCCTGCAGCTCGTCGGCTGGCGCAAAGTGCCGATCGACACCAGTGTGCTCGGCCGCCTGGCCTTGGAGCGCCTGCCGCAGATCGAACAAGTGTTCATCGCGGGCGACGGCCTGAGCGACCAGGACATGGCGATCAAGCTGTTCACATCGCGTCGCCGTTCGTCCGTGTCCAATGCCGCCGACACCGACCACTACATCTGCAGCTTTTCCCACAAGACCATCATTTATAAAGGCCTGATGATGCCGGCGGACTTGACCGCCTTCTATCCGGACCTGAGCGATGAGCGCCTGCAAACCGCGATCTGCGTGTTCCACCAGCGCTTCTCCACCAACACCCTGCCGAAATGGCCGCTGGCCCAGCCATTCCGCTTCCTCGCCCACAACGGCGAGATCAACACCATCACCGGCAACCGCAACTGGGCCGTGGCCCGTCGCACCAAGTTCGCCAACGATCTGATGGACCTGGAAGAACTCGGCCCGCTGGTCAACCGCGTCGGCTCCGACTCCTCCAGCATGGACAACATGCTCGAACTGATGGTCACCGGCGGCATCGACCTGTTCCGTGGCGTGCGCATGATCATTCCGCCAGCGTGGCAGAACGTCGAGACCATGGACCCCGATCTGCGGGCGTTCTATGAGTACAACTCGATGCACATGGAACCGTGGGACGGCCCGGCCGGCGTGGTCATGACCGATGGTCGCTACGCAGTGTGCCTGCTCGACCGTAACGGCCTGCGCCCGGCGCGTTGGGTGACCACCACCAACGGTTTCATCACCCTGGCGTCGGAAATCGGCGTGTGGAACTACCAGCCGGAAGACGTGATCGCCAAAGGCCGCGTCGGCCCTGGCCAGATCCTGGCCGTGGACACCGAAACCGGGCAGATCCTCGACACCGATGCGATCGACAACCGCTTGAAGTCCCGTCACCCGTATAAGCAATGGCTGCGCAAGAACGCCCTGCGCATCCAGGCGACCATGGAAGACAACGACCACGGTTCGGCGTTCTATGACGTCGACCAGCTCAAGCAGTACATGAAGATGTACCAAGTCACGTTCGAAGAGCGCGACCAGGTGCTGCGTCCACTCGGCGAGCAAGGCTACGAAGCGGTCGGCTCCATGGGTGACGATACGCCGATGGCCGTGCTGTCCCAGCGCGTGCGCACGCCATACGACTATTTCCGCCAGCAGTTCGCCCAGGTGACCAACCCACCGATCGACCCGCTGCGCGAAGCCATCGTGATGTCCCTGGAAGTGTGCCTCGGTGCCGAGCGCAACATCTTCCAGGAATCGCCTGATCACGCCTCCCGCGTGATCCTCAGCTCGCCGGTCATTTCCCCGGCCAAATGGCGCTCGTTGATGACCCTGGATCGCCCAGGCTTCGACCGCCAGATCATCGACCTGAACTACGACGAGAGCATCGGCCTTGAAGCCGCGGTGCGCAACGTCGCCGACCAGGCCGAAGAAGCCGTGCGCGCCGGGCGTACCCAGATCGTGCTGACCGACCGTCACATCGCACCGGGTAAGCTGCCGATCCACGCTTCCCTGGCCACCGGCGCGGTGCACCACCGCCTGACCGAAAAAGGCCTGCGCTGCGACTCCAACATCCTTGTGGAAACCGCCACCGCCCGCGATCCGCATCACTTTGCGGTGCTGATCGGTTTCGGCGCCTCGGCGGTGTACCCGTTCCTGGCATACGAAGTGCTGGGCGACCTGATCCGTACCGGTGAAGTGCTGGGCGACCTCTACGAGGTGTTCAAGAACTACCGCAAAGGCATCACCAAGGGCCTGCTCAAGATCCTGTCGAAGATGGGCATCTCCACCGTCACTTCGTACCGTGGCGCGCAGTTGTTCGAGGCCATCGGCCTGTCGGAAGAAGTCTGCGAACTGAGCTTCCGTGGCGTGCCGAGCCGCATCAAGGGTGCGCGTTTCGTCGACATCGAAGCCGAACAGAAAGCCCTGGCGGCCGAAGCCTGGAGCGCGCGCAAGCCGATCCAGCAAGGCGGCCTGCTCAAGTTCGTCCACGGTGGCGAGTACCACGCCTACAACCCGGACGTGGTCAGCACCCTGCAAGCCGCCGTGCAGCAGGGCGACTACACCAAGTTCAAGGAATACACCGCGCTGGTGGATAACCGCCCGGTGTCGATGATCCGCGACCTGTTCAAGGTGAAAACCCTGGACACGCCGCTGGCCATCAGCGAAATCGAACCGCTGGACTCGATCCTCAAGCGCTTCGACTCCGCCGGTATTTCCCTGGGCGCCTTGTCGCCCGAGGCGCACGAAGCCCTGGCCGAAGCCATGAACCGCCTGGGTGCGCGTTCCAACTCCGGCGAAGGCGGCGAAGACCCGGCGCGCTACGGCACCATCAAGAGCTCGAAAATCAAGCAAGTCGCCACTGGCCGTTTCGGCGTGACCCCGGAATACCTGGTCAACGCCGAAGTGCTGCAGATCAAAGTCGCCCAGGGTGCCAAGCCCGGTGAAGGTGGCCAGCTGCCAGGCGGCAAGGTCAACGGTCTGATCGCCAAGCTGCGTTACGCGGTACCGGGTGTGACCCTGATCTCGCCGCCACCGCACCACGACATCTACTCGATCGAAGACTTGTCGCAGCTGATTTTCGACCTCAAACAAGTCAACCCGCAGGCCCTGGTCTCGGTGAAACTGGTTGCCGAAGCCGGCGTGGGCACCATTGCCGCCGGTGTGGCCAAGGCTTATGCCGACCTGATCACCATCTCCGGCTACGACGGCGGCACTGGCGCATCGCCGCTGACCTCCATCAAGTACGCTGGCGCACCGTGGGAACTGGGTCTGGCCGAGACCCACCAGACCCTGCGCGGCAACGACCTGCGCGGCAAAGTCCGGGTGCAGACCGACGGCGGCCTGAAAACCGGCCTCGACGTGATCAAGGCCGCGATCCTCGGCGCCGAAAGCTTCGGCTTCGGCACCGCGCCGATGATCGCCCTGGGCTGCAAATACCTGCGCATCTGCCACCTGAACAACTGCGCCACCGGCGTCGCCACTCAGAACGAGAAGCTGCGCAAGGATCACTACATCGGCACCGTCGACATGGTGGTGAACTTCTTCACCTACGTCGCCGAAGAGACCCGTGAGTGGCTGGCCAAGCTGGGCGTGCGCTCCCTCGAAGAGCTGATCGGCCGTACCGATCTGCTGGACATCCTCGAAGGCCAGACCGCCAAGCAACAACACCTGGACCTGACGCCGCTGTTGGGCAGCGATCACATCCCGGCAGACAAGCCACAATTCTGCCAGGTGGACCGCAACCCGCCGTTCGACAAGGGCCTGCTGGCCGAGAAGATGGTCGAGATGGCCGCTTCGTCGATCAACGACGCCAGCGGCGGCGAATTCAGCATGGACATTTGCAACTGCGACCGCTCCATCGGCGCACGCATCTCCGGCGAAATCGCGCGTAAGCACGGCAACCAGGGCATGGCCAAGGCGCCGATCACCTTCCGCTTCAAGGGCACCGCGGGCCAGAGCTTCGGCGTATGGAACGCCGGCGGCCTGCACATGTACCTGGAAGGTGACGCCAACGACTACGTGGGCAAGGGCATGACCGGCGGCAAGCTGGTGATCGTTCCGCCTAAAGGCAGCGTCTACAAGACCCAGGACAGTGCCATCATCGGCAACACCTGCTTGTACGGCGCCACCGGCGGCAAGCTGTTCGCCGCCGGTACTGCCGGTGAGCGTTTCGCCGTGCGTAACTCCGGTGCCCACACCGTGGTGGAAGGCACTGGCGATCACTGCTGCGAGTACATGACCGGGGGCTTTGTCGCGGTACTGGGCAAGACCGGTTACAACTTCGGTTCGGGCATGACCGGCGGTTTCGCCTACGTGCTCGACCAGGACAACACCTTCGTCGACCGGGTCAACCACGAGTTGGTCGAGATCCAGCGGATCAGCGGCGAAGCGATGGAATCCCACCGTAACCACTTGCAGCACGTGCTGGACGAGTACGTCGAGGAAACCGGCAGCGAATGGGGTCGTAACCTCGCCGAGAACCTTGATGATTACCTGCGTCGTTTCTGGCTGGTCAAGCCCAAGGCTGCCAACCTGAAATCGTTGCTTTCCAGCATCCGTGCCAACCCGCAGTGATATGCGCCTGAAGAGTTTGATGAGGTTTTAACATGGCTGAACGTCTGAATAACGACTTCCAGTTCATCGATGTCGGGCGCAAAGATCCGAAGAAGAAACTGTTGCGTCAACGCAAGAAAGAGTTCGTGGAAATCTACGAACCCTTCAAACCCCAGCAGTCGGCCGACCAGGCCCACCGCTGCCTGGGCTGCGGTAACCCGTATTGCGAATGGAAGTGCCCGGTGCACAACTTCATTCCCAACTGGCTCAAATTGGTGGCCGAGGGCAACATCCTCGCCGCCGCCGAGCTGTCGCACCAGACCAACACCCTGCCGGAAGTCTGCGGCCGGGTGTGCCCGCAGGACCGTCTGTGCGAGGGTGCCTGCACCCTCAACGACGGCTTCGGCGCGGTGACCATCGGTTCGGTGGAGAAGTACATCACCGACACCGCGTTCGCCATGGGCTGGCGTCCGGACATGTCCAAGGTCAAGCCGACCGGCAAGCGCGTGGCGATCATCGGCGCGGGCCCGGCGGGCCTGGGCTGCGCTGACGTGCTGGTGCGCGGCGGCGTGACTCCGGTGGTGTTCGACAAGAACCCGGAAATCGGCGGCCTGCTGACCTTCGGTATCCCCGAGTTCAAGCTGGAAAAAACCGTGCTGAGCAATCGTCGCGAAGTGTTCACCGGCATGGGCATTGAGTTCCGCCTGAATACCGAAGTCGGCAAAGACGTGACCATGGAGCAACTGCTCGCCGAATACGATGCCGTATTCATGGGCATGGGCACCTACACCTACATGAAGGGCGGCTTTGCCGGCGAGGACCTGCCGGGCGTGTATGACGCGCTCGACTTCCTGATCGCCAACGTCAACCGCAACCTGGGCTTCGAAAAGTCGCCGGAAGACTTCGTCGACATGAAAGGCAAGAAGGTCGTGGTACTGGGCGGTGGCGACACCGCGATGGACTGCAACCGTACCTCGATCCGCCAGGGCGCCAAGTCGGTGACCTGTGCCTATCGTCGTGACGAAGCCAACATGCCGGGTTCGCGCAAAGAGGTGAAGAACGCCAAGGAAGAAGGCGTGAAATTCCTCTACAACCGCCAGCCGATCGCGATTGTCGGTGAAGACCGTGTCGAAGGCGTGAAGGTGGTCGAGACCCGTCTCGGCGAACCGGACGCCCGTGGCCGTCGCAGCCCCGAGCCGATCCCTGGCTCCGAAGAGATCATCCCGGCCGACGCCGTGGTCATCGCCTTCGGCTTCCGTCCAAGCCCGGCGCCGTGGTTCGAGCAGTTCCAGATCCAGACCGACAGCCAGGGCCGCGTCGTCGCCCCGGAACAAGGCCAGTACAAGCACCAGACCAGCAACCCGAAAATCTTCGCCGGTGGCGACATGGTGCGTGGCTCTGACCTGGTGGTAACGGCGATCTTCGAAGGCCGCAACGCCGCCGAAGGCATCCTGGACTACCTGCAAGTCTGACCCCGATCCCGGGTTGAAATGGGATCAAAAGGTGGGAGGGGGCTTGCTCCCGATAGCGGTGTATCAGTCACAGTCTCTGTCACTGAACCACCGCGATCGGGAGCAAGCCCCCTCCCACATTGGGTTTTGATGTGCCCAAGAGATTGTCGTAAATCAACCCGATAGATAAAAGGCACGGCTCATTCCGTGCCTTTTACGTCGCGCTCTGAGAAAATGCCCGCACTTTTTTTGCGGATGCCGACATGACTGCCCTCAAGAACGACCGTTTCCTTCGTGCCCTGCTCAAGCAACCCGTGGACGTCACCCCTGTGTGGATGATGCGCCAAGCCGGTCGCTACCTGCCGGAATACCGCGCCAGCCGTGCCCAGGCCGGCGACTTCATGAGCCTGTGCATGAACCCGGAGTTCGCCTGCGAAGTCACCCTGCAACCGTTGGACCGCTACCCAGAGCTGGACGCGGCCATCCTGTTCTCCGATATCCTCACCATCCCTGACGCCATGGGCCAAGGCCTATACTTCGAGACCGGCGAAGGCCCGCGTTTCAAGAAGGTCATCAGCACCCTGGCCGACATCGAAGCGCTGCCGATTCCCGACCCGCACAAAGACCTCGGTTACGTGATGGACGCCGTCAGCACCATCCGCCGCGAGCTCAATGGTCGCGTACCGCTGATCGGCTTCTCCGGCAGCCCCTGGACCTTGGCCACCTACATGGTCGAAGGCGGTTCGTCGAAAGACTTCCGCAAGACCAAGGCCATGCTCTACGACAACCCCCAAGCCATGCACCTGTTGCTGGACAAGCTGGCGCAGTCGGTCATTTCCTACCTCAACGGCCAGATCATGGCCGGCGCACAAGCAGTGCAGATCTTCGACACCTGGGGTGGCAACCTGTCGGCGGCGGCGTACCAGGAGTTCTCCCTGGCCTACATGCGCAAGATCGTCAGCGGCCTGATCCGCGAACACGAAGGCCGCAAGGTGCCGGTGATCCTGTTCACCAAGGGTGGCGGCCTGTGGCTGGAAAGCATCGCCGATGCCGGCGCCGATGCCCTCGGCCTGGACTGGACCTGCGACATCGGCGACGCCCGTCGTCGTGTCGGCGATAAAGTCGCGCTGCAAGGCAACATGGACCCGACCGTGCTTTACGCCAAACCGGAAGCCATCTGCACCGAAGTCGGACGCATCCTGGCCAGCTACGGCAAGGGCAGCGGGCATGTGTTCAACCTGGGTCACGGCATTACGCCGGAAGTGAACCCGGAACATGCCGGCGCGTTCCTGCGCGCGGTGCATGAGTTGTCGGCGCAGTATCACGAGTAACAGCGTCCCCGCCTGAATCGAGCCCCCGTCTGCCCGGCAGACGGGGGCTCGTTGCGTTTCAGCTCTGGTTAAGTCCTGCCTTGGTACGCTGTGGCCTTTAGGACTTCTCCTACGGCTGCCGTTATCCGCCCAAGAAAAAATCCTGCCCGACTTTTCTACTCGCCAGTCATTGGCGTTCGTTGTCAGGTGATCGCTGGATGAATACCGCTGACTATTCAACGTGCCAGAAACTGCTGCATTGGGTTTCGGCCGTCATCATCGTGTGGGCGTGGCCTTGTTGCTGATGCTGGTGATGCACATCGGCGCCGTGGTCATGCACGAGCGCCGGGGCAAGCGGGTGATGGAGCGGATGTTGTTCTAGGGGGCTACGTCTCGAGCCGAGGGCAACGGCGGCAACTTCGCCAGTTTCAACGCCACCAGCAACGCGCCGATCAACAGCGCGACGATAAACGCGCCAATCCCGTTCCAGCCGGCCAAATGCCAGAAGAACCCTCCCGTGGTGCCGGCAACGCTCGACCCTGCGTAGTAGCAGAACAGGTACAGCGACGACGCTTGCCCCTTGGCCTTGAGCGCACGGCGACCGATCCAACTGCTGGCCACCGAATGGGCGCCGAAGAAACCGAAGGTGAAGATCAGCATGCCCGGCACCACCAGCCACAGCGGGGTGAACAGGGTTAGGGCGATGCCGCCGAGCATCGACACGATGGTGGCCCACAGCACGCTGCGGCGGCCGAGGCGGTCGGCCAGGGCGCCGATTTTCGCCGAGCTGTAGATACCCGACAGGTACACCAGCGACAGCAGGCCGACCACGGCCTGGCTCAGATGGTACGGGTCGGCCAGCAGGCGGTAGCCGATGTAGTTGAACATCGTCACGAACGCGCCCATCAGCAGGAAGGCTTCGAGGAATAGCCACGGCAGGCCGGCGTCCTTGAAGTGCATGACGAAGCCGTTCACCAGGCTGCGCGGCCGCAGGCTGGCGGCGCGGAAGTTGCGCGACTCGGGGAGGATTTTCCAGAACACCGTGGCCGCGATCAGCGCCAGGGCGCCGATGATCAGCATTGCGGTGTGCCAGCTGACGAAGTCGATCAATACCCCGATGATCAGCCGCCCACTCATGCCGCCAATCGCGTTGCCGCCGATGTACAGGCCCATGGCCAGGCCGATGTGCTGCGGGTGGATTTCTTCGCTCAGGTAGGTCATCGCCACGGCGGCCAGGCCGCTCAACGACAGCCCCACCAGCGCGCGCATCAGCAGAATCCCTTCCCAGGTCGGCATCAACCCGCTGGCGATGGTGGCCAGGGCCGCGCAGAACAATGCGGCAACCATCACCGGCTTGCGCCCCAGGGTGTCGGAAACCGGACCGGTGATCAGCAGACCCAGGGCGAGCATCGCCGTGGACACCGACAGGATCAGACTGCTCTGCGCCGCATTGATGGCAAATTCATGGGACAGCGCCGGCATCATCGGCTGCACGCAATACAACAGGGCAAAGGTAGCGAAGCCGCCGGAAAACAGCGCCAGCACCGTGCGCATGAACATCGGTGTGCCTTTTTCGATATACGCGTCGTTGAGCTGGGCCACCACCTCATCCAGGGCGGTCGGCGGGACTTCTTGAGCGTAGGGAGCGACAGCAGATTTCACGGGGACCTCGGCGGGGAAGCGCGTACCAGGGTTGGCAATGCAAAAAAGAATATAGCTGCCTAATGATTCTTTCCAATATATTGTTCGACCTGTTTGATAGCTTTTACGACCTAATGAGGCTGATATGGAATTACGTCACCTGCGCTACTTCATCGCCGTCGCCGAAGAACTGCACTTCGGCCGTGCCGCGCAGGTGCTGGGCATCTCGCAACCGCCGCTGAGCCAGCAGATCCAGGCGTTGGAACAGGAGGTGGGCGCGCGGTTGTTCGAGCGCACCAATCGTCGGGTCGAGTTGAGCGAAGCCGGGCGCTTGTTCCTGCACGAAGCGCGGCTGGTGCTGGCGCAAGTCGATAAAGCCGCGGATGTGGCGCGCCGGGCGCAGTTGGGCGAGCTGGGGGAATTGAAGATCGGCTTCACCTCTTCGGCGCCGTTCAATTCCAGCATCCCCCAAGCGATCTTTGCGTTTCGCCAGGCTTTCCCGGCGGTGCACCTGAACCTGCAGGAAATGAGCAGCACCCAGGTGGCCGAGTCGCTGGTGGACGAGTCGATCCAGGTCGGCCTGATGCGCCCGCTGCCGTTGCCGGATTCCCTGAGCATGGTGGAGCTGATGCGCGAACCCCTGGTGGCGGTGCTCAACGCCGATCATCCCTTGGTACACAGCAGCGAGCGCGGCTTGCACCTGGCGCAGTTGGCCGAGGAGCCGTTCGTGTTTTTCCCGCGCAGCTATGGCAGCGGCCTCTACGCGCAGCTGCTCAACCTTGCCCGCGACGCCGGCTTCAGCCCGCACTTCGCCCAGGAGGCGGGCGAGGCGATGACCATCATCGGGCTGGTGGCAGCGGGGTTGGGGGTGTCGGTGCTGCCGGCGTCTTACCAGCGCATCCGCATCGATGGCGTGGTGTATCGCACCCTGCTCGATCAGGAGGCGGTAACGGCGGTGTGGCTGGTGCAACGCAAGGGTGTGCAGACGCCGATGGCACAGGCGTTTGTGGAGCTGTTGACGCGTAAGGCGGCGGTGTAGGCACCGTCACATATCAGGTAACGCAACCGCCTTAGTTAATCGCCGGAAGTTTGCGCAGAATCGCTCTTTTTCAAGCGAGTGATATGGATGGCACTTCTCTATCAGCCCAAGGAGGGCAGCGTGTTGATTTGCGATTTTCGTGGCTATGAGGTCCCGGAAATCATCAAGATTCGCCCCGTCATTGTGATACGCAAACACCGAACCAATAAGCTGCTTGTGACGGTAGTACCTTTGAGTACCACCGCTCCGCAGACAATGCTGGAGCATCATTTACAACTCGATAGCCATCTTCAAGGAGCGAGTCCGATCTGCTGGGCAAAATGCGACATTGTGGCGACGGTTAGCCTGGGTAGATTGGATCGGATCAAAAGCAAAGATCGCCATGGCAAACGAACTTACACAATCGCCGAACTTACCCGTGATCAATTTCTTGCGATAAAGGCGGCGGTTCGCAGCGCGCTTGGGTTGCAACGCGTTGAGCGATAGATGAACAGCGTTTTGCCAGCAATTGCGCAGGAGAGGTTTTCGGGCATACTGGCCGAGTTCCCGAAAGGGGCTTGTGAGACTCTGAGGATCCTGGGCAACCAGCAATTGCAGAGCCAGGCAGGAAGCGGTGATGACAAGCCAACCTGTTTGTGAAGAGGGCGCCGAAAGGCGCCCTTTGTCGTTTCCGGGTTTACTGCACCCCCGCCGAACGCAACGCCGCCATGATGTCCCGATCCAGCATGCTCACCCAACGGTTGTAGTTGCGATGGATCTTGCCGTCCTTGTAGCCCAGGTCGCGGCTGTCGCGATAGGTGATGGCGTAGCTGTTGCGGGTGTAGCGGATGTCGATGGCCGCGTAGAACTGATTGCGCACGTTGATCTCGGCCTGTACCAGCTGCGGGCTCAGGCGCTGCACTGTCCAGTTGCGCTTTTGCAGAGCGTCAATGATCACCGTTTTGACTTTTTCTTCGCTGACCTGGGGGCTGGCCGCCAGCTCGTGCTGGGTGTTGAGTATCGGTTTGCTGGTGCAACCGGCGGTGGTCAGCAGGGCGAGGGTGATCAGGGTGGCGCGTAGCAAGGAAGACATTCCGTTTTCTCCAGTCGTTTAAAAAGTCAGGACCAGCGGCGGAAGATCAACGAGGTGTTGACGCCGCCAAAGGCAAAGTTGTTGTTCATCACATAGTCGTGGTGCATCTCGCGGAACTCACCTTGCAGGTAATCCAGCTCGCCGCATTGCGGGTCGACGGTATCCAGGTTGAAGGTGTGCACGTACTGGTCGCGGTTCATCATCTCGATGCTGAACCACGACTCCAGCGCGCCGCACGCACCCAGGGTGTGGCCGAGGAAGCTTTTCTGCGAGCTGATGGGCATGCGGCTGCCGAACAGGCTGTGGGTGGCCAGCGTCTCGGCGATGTCACCCTGGTCGGTGGCGGTGCCGTGGCCGTTCACATAGCCGATGGCCGAGGGCTCGAGCCCTGCGTCTTCCAGGGCCAGCTCCATGGCGCGGCGCATGGTTTTCTGCTCAGGGCGGGTGGTGTGCTGGCCGTCGGCGTTGCTGCCGAAACCGACGATCTCCGCATGGATATGCGCACCTCGCGCCAGGGCATGTTCCAGCTCTTCGAGCACCAGCATGCCGCCGCCTTCGCCGATCACCAGGCCATCGCGGCCGCTGTCATAGGGGCGTGGGCTGGTCTGTGGCGCGTCGTTCTTCAGGCTGGTGGCGTAGAGCGCGTCGAACACCATGGCTTCGGTGGGGCACAGTTCTTCGGCGCCGCCGGCGAGCATCAGCGGCAGGCGCCCGAACTTGATCGCCTCATAGGCATAGCCGATGCCCTGGCTGCCGCTGGTGCAGGCGCTGGATGTGGGGATCAGCCGCCCGGTCAGGCCAAAGAAGATGCTGATATTCGCCGCCGTGGTGTGGGGCATCATGCGCACATAGGAGTTGGCGTTCAGCCCTTCGGCCACCGAGTTGAGCAGCATGTTGCCGAATGCCTTGATCTCGTCGGTGCTGCCGGTGGACGAGCCGCAGGCGACGCCCATGCGCCCGTCCTTGATCGACTCGTCGCCGAGCAGGCCCGCGTCCCGCAACGCCTGCTCCGCCGCCCACACCGCCAGGCGCGAGACGCGGCCCATGCTGCGCAGTTGTTTGCGCGTCCAGTGGGCGGGCACGACGAAGTCGTCGATCGGCCCGGCCAGGCGGGTATTGAGTTCGGTAAAGCGGTCCCACTCGTCCATGCGCCGGATGCCGCTGCGGTTGGCGCGAAAGTTGGCGGCGATGGTGTCCCAATCGCTGCCCAGGGAGGTCATGCCGGCCATGCCGGTAACGACGACACGTTTCATCAACACAGGCCTCCGTTCACGGCCAGGACCTGGCGCGTGATATAGCCGGCTTCGGCCGACATCAGGAAATTCACCGCGCCGGCAACTTCTTCCGGCGTGCCCATGCGCTGCGCCGGGATCATTTTCATCAGGTCTTCCACCGGCACGTTTTCATCGAGCATGGCAGTGTCGATCAAACCCGGCGCGACGCAATTGACGGTGATCTTGCGCTTGCCCAGCTCGATGGCCAGCGCCTTGGCTGCGCCGATCAGGCCGGCCTTGGAGGCGCTGTAGTTGACCTGGCCACGGTTGCCGATCAGCCCGGACACCGAGGTAATGCACACGATACGCCCGGCGGCGCGACGCCGGATCATCGGCATCATCACCGGGTGCAGCACGTTGTAGAAACCGTCGAGGTTGGTGCGCATCACCACGTCCCAATCGTCTTCCGACAAGGCCGGAAACGCGCCGTCGCGGGTCAGGCCGGCGTTGAGCACCACGCCGTAGTACGCGCCATGTTGCTCCACATCGGCTTCCAGGATCTGCTTGCACGCCGCGCGATCCGCCACGTCGAATTGCAGCACCCGGGCCTTGCGCCCCAGGGCTTGGACCTCGGCCTGCACCGCGTCCGCTTCGGCGCGGCCACTGCGGCAATGCAGCACGATGTCATGGCCAGCCTGGGCCAGACGCAGGGCAATGGCGCGCCCGATACCACGGCTGGAGCCGGTGACCAGTACGGATTCAGTCATGGCGTTTCGTCCTTCGATTCATCTAAATAAGTGGCCGCCTGGGGCGGTCGAAATACGTTCAAGCGGGCGCTGGCCTGGATACCGTCGCCGGTGAGGTGGCATTCGAACACACCCATGCCGTTGTCGTCTTCCAGGGAGCGCAGGCCATGGATGCTCAGTTCGGCGCCGAGGGGAAAAACCTCCACGTTGCATTCGAACTTGCGCGTGCCGAGCAGGAAGCCCAGTTCCACGGTTTCGCCTTTCTGGCGCGCGCGGCAACCGGCGTAGGCGGCCACGCTCTGGGCCATCAGCTCGATGCCGACCCAGGCCGGCAGGCTGCCGTCGGGGCGGTTGAACAGGCCGCCGGGCTTGACGGTGACACGGGTGTGAATCTGCTCTTCATCGAACGACAGCACCTGGTCGATCAGGATCATGTCGCCCGCGTGGGGCAGCAGTTCGGCGAGTGGCCAATCGATCATGGGGCCTCTGCGATTATCAGGCTGACGTTATTGCCGCCGAAGGCAAACGAGTTGCTCATCAGGCAGCGCTTTTCCAAAAGTTCACCGGCCTGCGCCCAGCGCAAGGCGGGCAGTGCCGGGTCGGCCTGGCCGTCCCACACGTGGGGCGGCAACCGGCCATGGGCCAGGCTCAACCAGCAGAACGCCGCTTCCAGTGCGCCAGCGGCGCCCAGGGTGTGGCCGCTCATGGGCTTGGTCGACGAGCAGGGCACGCCTTGGGGAAACAGGCTGGCGACGGCCAGGCTTTCCATGGCGTCGTTGTGTTGGGTGGCGGTGCCGTGCAGGTTCAGGTAACCGATCTGCCCGGGCTGCAATTTCGCGCTGGCCAGGGCCTTGTGCATCGCCTGCAACGCGCCTTTGCCGCTGGGCTCCGGCGCGGAGATATGGTGTGCATCGCAACTGGCGCCGCTGCCCAGCAGGGCGATGGGAGCGGGCTCCCGCGTCATCAGAAACAGCACCGCGGCTTCGCCGATATTGATGCCGTTGCGGTTCACTGAGAACGGATTGCAACGCTCGTTCGACACTGCTTCCAAGGCGCTGAAGCCGTTGAGGGTCAGCTTGCACAGGCTGTCGACGCCGCCGCAGATCACCGCGTCGCACACGCCCAGGTCCAGCAGGCGCCGCGCGCTCATCAACGCGCGGGCGCTGGAGGTGCAGGCGGTGGAAATCACATAGGCCGGGCCGCTCAGTTGCAGCCAGTCGGCGAGGAAGTTCGCTGGCGCGCTGAGTTCCTGTTGCTGGTAGTCGTAGTCGCCGGGGAAGCGCTTGTCGCGCAGGTAATGGGCGATGCCGCGACTGGCTTCGTCGATACCGGAGGTGCTGGTGCCCAGCACAATGCCGACCCGCGACGGGCCATAGGTGAGGATCGCCTGGCGAATCTCGCCTTCGATCTGCAACGCCGCTTCCAGCAGCAACTGGTTATTGCGGCTGCTCTGCTGGCCCAGCTCGGGCGGGATGATCGCCAGTTCGCCGTGCACGCCGCCCACTGGCAGCACGCGCTCCGGCACCCAGCCACTTTCGCCGCGCATGCCGGAGCAGTCGCCGGCGAACAGGTGGCGGCTGACTGCTTCCTGGCCGCGCCCGAGGGCACAAATCACGCCCAGGGCATTGAGATAGGCGGTCATCGGCCGGCCCCGAGCGGGCTGATGCGATAGCTCACGGGCTGCCCGCTGATGTTCACGCGGAACACCTCTGACGACTGATAGACGATCTGCCAATGGCCCGGCAGGGTGCGCGTCAGGTCCATCGCCTGGGCGTCGGGATAGAGCGCGCGCACGTCATCGGCCGACGCCAGGGCGAACAGCAGCGCGGCAAACAGCTCGCGCGCCTGGGGATTGGGCGGCAGCAAACCATCGGCTTGCCACTGGCCATCGATCAGCTTTTGCCGGGCCTGGGGGATGCCCAGCGGGTCCATCATCGACCAGCGGATGCCGCCGCCCTCGCGCTGGATCACCAGCAGCCAGTCCTGGCTCTGGCCCGCTTCCAGGCGCTGCACATGCAATTGCAACGGCAGGGCCAGGGCCGGGGTTTTCGCGGGCAGCGGCGCTTGGCTGGCGCAGGCGCTCAGCAGCAACAGGGCGCCGATCAACAGCCGGCGCATCATGTCGGCGCGCTCGCCAAGGGTTTGCGTGCCACGCAGTTGACCAGGGTTTCTTCGCGCTGGCCCACCGGCGGCGGCTGGCGCAGGCCCCAGCGTTCCAGCAGGCCGAAATCGCGGGCACGGCTCCACCACAAATACGGGTACGAGACGTTCTGCGCAGCGAACTCGAAACCCTGCTCGCGCAGCATCTCCAGGTATTGCTCGGCGCTTTTCTGCACGTGCATCGGGTGCCGGAACAGCCAGCGGATCACCCAGGTGTCGATGTAGGCTTCGGTGGACTCGGCAAACAGCAGGTAGCCGCCGGGCTTGAGCACCCGGTAGAACTCTTTCAAGGCGCGATGCTGCTCGACCAGATGATGGAAGGTCTGGTGGCAGAACAGCAGGTCGACACTGGCATCCGGTACGTCGAGGGTGGCGCAGTCGCTGCCGATCAGCTCGACGTCCAGGCCCTGGCGCGCCGCTTCTTCGCGGCTCAGCGCCAGGCTGTGGGGGTCGGCATCCAGGCCGATCAGGCGCGCGGGCGCGAACACCTGTTGCAGCAACTTGAAGGATTTGCCCTGGCCGCAACCGGCGTCCAGCAACACCGGCGCCACCGGCAATGGCTCGCTGAACAGGCTGCGCAGGTCGTTGATCGCCACGCGCAACACGTGATGCTGCCAGGTGTGGCTGCGCAGGAACCAGAAGCCGAATTTGGTTTCTTCGACGTAATTCTTACTCAAGTACTGACTGCTCACGCGATATCCCCCGCACAAATCTCCGACAACATCCGCAACCGCCGCTTGGGCTCGCTGACAAACGGGTTGCGCTCATCCCAGGCATAGCCGGCGAGGATCGAACTGATCATGCGGCGAATCTCCGGGGCGCTGCCGGGATGGAAAATCACATCCTGGAAGGTCCCGGCGTACCAGCCTTCGACGTAGCAGCGGAAGGTATCGACACCACGCTTGAGCGGCTCGGCGAATTGGCTTTGCCAGTCCACGTTCTCGCCGTTGAGCTGGCGATGCAAGAGGCCGGCGGCCATGCTCGCCGAACGCATGGCGATGGTCACGCCGGACGAGAATACCGGGTCGAGGAATTCCGCTGCATTGCCCAGCAGCGCAAAGCCTGGGCCGTGCAGGGTTTTGACGTTGGCCGAGTAGCCGCCGATGGTGCGTGCCGGCGTATCCCACACGGCGTTTTGCAGCACGCCGGACAGGCTTGGGGTCTCGTCGATAAAACCGCGCAGGCAGGCGTCGAGGTCGCTGTCGCGGCCGTCGAAATGCGCCTGGGCCGCCACCACGCCGATGGAGCAACGTCCGTTGCTGAACGGGATGGTCCAGAACCAGATATCGCGCTGGGTCGGATGGGTGGTGACGAGGATCTTGGTGCGGTCAAAACCCGCATGCTCGATGCGGTCCTCGACATGGGTGAACACCGCCCGGCGCACCGGAAAGTCCGACGGCGCTTCCAGGTCCAGCAGGCGCGGCAACACGCGACCGTAGCCGCTGGCGTCGAGCACGAACTTGACCTTGATGTGGTACTCGCTGCCGTTCTCGCGGCGCACATGCACGTAGCGGCACGCGCCGGAAAGGTCCACGCCGACGATGGTTTCGCCGTAGCGAATGTCCACGCCCTGCAACGCGGCCTGATCGGCCAGCAACTTGTCGAATTCGCCGCGTTGCACCTGGAAGGTGGTCGGCTTGCCGTTGCTGAAAGTGTCGCTGAAATCGAACGCGCTGTAGCGCTCGCCCCAGGCGAACGCGGCCCCGGTTTTCACCTGGAAGCCGGCGGCCTGCACCGCGTCGAGCATGCCGGCTTCTTCGATGAAGTCGATGCAGTGCGACAGCAGGCTTTCGCCAATCGAGAAGCGCGGGAAGTGCTGGCGCTCGATGATCAATACATCATGCCCTTTGCGCTTTAGCAGCGCGGCGGCGATGGCACCGGACGGGCCGGCACCGATCACCACCACCTGGCGACGTTCCATTTCAACTATGGGCACGAGGGCTCCTTGCCGCATTGGCGGTATTCACATTCATTGGGCGTGCTTCTGATGGCCGGCCCAGGGCGCCAGCATAAAGCTGAACGCCAGGCCCAGGCTGACCGACAGGCCGAAATTACTCACCGCGGGGGTACTCGACACCGCCAGCAGGCCGAACGACAACCAGGTCGTCAGCGCCGCCAGCAGTGTTCCCAACAGACTGACCGCAGGGCCGCCGATTTGCTCACGCATCAAAATCGCATAGTCGACGCTGATGGCCGTGACCAGCAGCAAGCCGAACAGGCTGAACAAGGTCAGCGGCTGGCCCAGCCAACCGAGGCTCGCCAGGCTGCACAGCGCGGCCAGCAACGGCAGGGCGACGATGCGCAAGGCGCCGCCGAAACCGAACGGCAGGATCAGCAACAGCACGATCAGCCCGCAGGACATCAACTTCAATTCGGCCGCGCTGATTTGTGTGTCGGCGAACACCCGGTTCAGGTCGCCGAGGCGATCCACCAGTTGCACACCTGGCAGATCCACGGCCTGCACCCGCAGCAGCGCCGGGTTGTTCAAGCCTTGCAGGCTGACCATCGCCGCTACGCCGCCGTCGACCGGGCCGAGCCACAAGGTGCGCCAAGGCTCGGCCAATGGGCCCACCAGGGCGGCGTCGATGTCTTCGGTGGGCAACGCTTGCAGTTGCGCGACTTCGGCGTGCAGGGCACTGGCAGGCACGCCCAGGTCCAGCAGCGGCTGCCAGTGTTGCGCCAGGTTGTTCAGCGCCTCGCGCAGTTGTTGCTGTTCGGCGGGCAGGTTGACCAGTTGGTTGAGCACCAGGTAGCCCTGCAACTTGTCCATGTTCACCAGTTGGTCCAGGCGCTGGCTCAACGCGGCCTGGCGTTCGAGCAATTGCTGTTGGTTGTCCGCGCGCACCAGGAAAAACTGGCTGGTGGGCTGGAAGCCGGTGATGCGTGCCACGGCCTGGGCTTCCTGCAGCAATTGCGGCGGCGCGCCGATCCACTGGCGGATATCGTTTGTGCTGTTGAGCTGCCACAGGCCACCGGCGCAAAACAGCAGCACCCATACCAGCAGCACCGCGCTCGGCACGCGCTTGAGCAACCCCGCCCGCAGTTGCCACAGGCATTCGGTGATGCGCAGCGGCCACTGTGCCGGGCGCAGTTCGACGCCGTTGAGCAGGGCCGGCAACAGGCACACGGCGGATAGATACGCACCGACCAGCCCGGCGGCGGAGAACACCGCGATTTGCGTCAGGGCCGGGAACGGCGTCCAGGCCAGCGCCAGGTAACCGATGCAACTGGTGGCCAGGCTCAGGCTCAGCCCCGGCAGGGTCAGGCGCAACGCCGGCCAGCTGCGCCAGGGTTTCAGGCTCCAGCTTTTCGACAGGTAGTGCAGCGGGTAATCCACCGCCACGCCGATCAGGCTCGAGCCCAGGACCAGTGTGATCACATGCATATGGCCGAACAGCGCCACACAGGCCACCGCGCCGAACAGCATGCCCACCAGCACCGGCACAAAGGCCAGCAACACGCGCCAGCGCCGGAACGCCAGCAACAGCAGCAACAGGATGCCGACGGTCGCGCCGCCGCCCACCCAGGTGATTTCCCGCGTGGCCTGCTGCTGCCCACTCGCTGCATAGAGCAGACCGCTGGCGGCGAGCAATTGCACGCCTTGGGCGCTGGCCTGTGCGCGGCTGGCCTGGAGCAAGTCGGCGACTTGCAGCGGCAGTTTCATATCGAAGGCATTGCCGGTGGTGCGCGCGCGCAGCAGCACCCAGCTTTTGCCGTCGGCCTCGGCGATCAACGCGCCGCTGCCGATATCCAGCTGGATCGAACCGCGTTGCGGCTGGCTGTTCTGGATGCGTCCGGTGAGGCCCAGCCAGTCATCCTGGCTCGGCACCAGGCTGAAGCCGGTAAAGGGGTCGAACAGGGCTTGCACGCGCTGTTGGATGAATGCGTCGGGCTGGTCGATCAGTTGCGCGCGGTCCTTGGCCGAGAGCATCGCCAGGCGCCCGCGCAGCAGTTGTTCGCGCAGGGCCGGCAAATCGGCCTGCAGGTTCCATTGCACTTTTTCGAACAGCCCACTGGCCTGCCAGCGCTCGCCCAGTTGCTCGGCCATCGCCACGGCTGTTTGCCGGTCGGCATGCCCCACCAGCACCAGCAACTCGCGGTTCAGCGGCTCCTGCATGCGTTGTTCGGCTTGCAGCTCCAGGGCGTCCGGCGTGCTGCCCGGTACCAGTTCCATCAGGTTGGCCGACAGCGGCGCGCCATGGCGCCATTGCCAGCCGGCCAGGGCCAGCACCGCCACCAGCAGGATCAGGAACAGGCGCGGCAGCAGGCGCTCACTGGGCAAAGTCATGGCTCTCCGCGTCGCTCAGGGGTTGCCCGGCGGTGCTGTCCTGCATGCGCAGCACGGTGCTGTCGCCCTGGGTTTCCAAGAGTTCGATGGTCTGGACCAGTTCGCCGCCGTCGATATTGATCTGGGTGAACACCTGCTTGAGCAGCAGGGAACGCGGGGTCAAGGTCAGCTTCCATTGCTGGGCTTCGCCGTGCAGTTGCAGTTCGAAATCGCGTTGCAAGCCGCTGCTGTCGCCCGCGAGGACGGAAAGGAACAGGCGATTCTGCTCGGCACCCGCGCTCTTGTTCGGCAACGGTTGCCAGCCATTGGCGTCACGGCGCGCGATGCCTTCGGGGGTGATGCGGTAATCCTGTTGCAGTGGAGTTTTGAGCAGCCACAGCAGGCCGTGATCTTTGGCGAGGACGAAGGTGCCTTTGCTGACCAAGGGTTGCGGCAGGGCACGCAGGTGTTTTTCCTGGATGAAGCTGCCGTGGATCACACTGGGTTTAGCCAACTGATCGCTGAGCTGTTGCAGGTCAAAAGCGTGAGCCAGGCTCGGAATGCTTAATAACAGGCTTAACACGACCCCTGTGGGAGCGGGCTTGCTCGCGAGGGACGTTAACGATAACGCGGGTTGCCTGACACTCATCAGGACCCTCAGGATCTTCGCGAGCAAGCCCGCTCCCACAGGGGATCTCATTTCAAAGCTCTCTCTACGGCGTCAGTGAATATTTTTGGGGAGGCCAGTTGCATTTCGCGGCTGGCGATTTCCACCGCCACCTGCACGGTCATGGCGCGGGTCAAACGCTCGCCGCTGGCGAGATCGGTGATCAGGTAATTGACCTTCAAGCGGTTTTCCCATTCCACCAGGCTGGCACGCACGTTGAGGGTCTGGCCGAAGGTGGCGCCGCGCACGTAGCGCAGTTGCATGTCGATCACCGGCCACGCATAACCCGACTCCAGCATCGCGGTGTAGTTGTGGCCGATCTTGTCGAGCAAGGCGCACCGGGCGACTTCCAGGTACTTCACGTAATGCCCGTGCCACACCACGTTCATGGTGTCGATATCGAAAAACGGCACGAGGATTTCCGTGTCGCTGTGCAATACGCCCTGGCTACGCATGCAGCCTCCAGTGTTGCTCGGCGATACGTTTGAGGCACAGGCGCAGTTCGCCTTCGAGGGCGCGGTCTTCGATCACGGGCGGGAAGTCCTTGGCCAACGCCTCGTGCATCGCGGCGAGTGCCGGCGGCAACGGGCGCGCCTCGTCGGCCTGGGCACGCAGCCACACGCCCTGATTGGCGGCGAGCAGGGTGGCGGCGGCGACCTGTTCGGTCAGCTCCAGTACACGGATCGCGTCGCGGGCGGCGATGGTGCCCATGCTCACCTTGTCCTGGTTGTGGCATTCGGTGGAGCGCGAGAACACGCTGGCGGGCATGGTGTTTTTCAGCGCTTCGGCGGTCCAGGCGCTGGTGCCGATCTGCACCGCCTTGAAACCGTGGTTGAGCATCGCGCGGTCGGCCGGGGCGCCGGACAGGTTGCTCGGCAGGCCATGGTTGTAACGCACGTCCACCAGCAAGGCGAGCTGACGGTCAAGCAGGTCGGCGACGTTGGCCACCAGGGTCTTGAGGCTGTCCATGGCGAAGGCGATGTGGCCGCCGTAGAAGTGCCCGCCGTGCAGCACGCGCTCCTCTTCGGCGTCGATGATCGGGTTGTCGTTGGCGCTGTTCAGCTCGATCTCGATGAACGAACGCAACCAGTTCAGGCTGTCGGCCAGCACGCCGAGGACGTGGGGCGCGCAGCGCAGCGAGTAGCGATCCTGCAGGCGATGCAGTGGCGCGGTCGGCGCGTCGATGGCCAGGTCTTTGCGCAGCCAGGCCGCGACTTGCATCTGCCCAGGGTGCGGCTTGGCGGCGAACAGGCGCTCGTCGAAGTGTTCCGGGTTGCCTTGCAGCGCCACTACGTTCAGCGCGGTGATGCGCGTGGCCAATTGCAGCAGGTAATCGGCGCGGGCAAAGGCCAGGCAGGCGAGGCCGGTCATCACGGCGGTGCCGTTCATCAGCGCCAGGGCTTCCTTGGGACGCAGGACCAGCGGGGTCCAGCCCAGTTCGCGGTGGACGTCGATGGCCTGGCGGCGTTCGCCACGGAACAGCACCTCGCGCTCGCCGGACAGGGTCGCGGCCACGTAGGACAGCGGCGTCAGGTCACCGCTGGCGCCCACCGAACCTTCTTCCGGGATCAGCGGCAGTACGTCGTGCTCGAGGAAGGCATGCAAGCGTTCCAGCAGCTCCACACGCACCCCGGACACGCCGTGGCACAGCGACTGCAACCGCGCGGCGAGCACGGCGCGGGTGGCTTGGGCGTCGAGCAATTTGCCCAGGCCGCAACCGTGGAAGGTGTACAGGTGGCGGGGCAGAGCCTCGACATGGTGCAGCGGCACCGCCACCACGCAGGAATCGCCGTAGCCGGTGGTCACGCCGTAGATCACGCCTTCCTTGTCCAGCAGCGAGTCGAGGAACTGCGCGCCCTTGGCGATGCGCTGGCGATAGGCGGCGTCATCCTGCAAGTGCGTGGGCACCTGACGGTTGGCCAGGGCCAGCACGTCTTCGATGCGCAGGGGGCGTTCGCCAAAGGTTACCGGCTCAAGATGCGTCGTCATCGGTCTTCCAGAAAGGGTAAAAGTTGAACCATTGTTGGGGCGCTTGCAGGCAGAACTGGCCCAGGCGCGCGGCGTAGCGCGCGGTCCACTGGGCGATGACCTGTTCGCGGGTGCTGCGTTTCCATTCGATCAGGGCCGCGAAGGGCTCGATGGTCAGGTGATAGCGGCCCTGCTGTTTCAGGCACATCAACAGGTTCACCGGGCATTTGAGCAGGCCCGCCAGCAGCCATGGACCCTGGGGGAAAGCCGCGTCGTGACCGAGGAAATCCACGCGCACCGTACGCCCGCCATGCAGCGGTACGCGGTCGCCGGCAATCGCCAGCCACTCGCCGTCGTCCAGGCGCTGGCTGAGCAACAGCATGGTGGCCGGGTCCAGCTCGCTGACCTGGATCAGACGCAAATGGGTGGCGCCGGCTTCGCCCAGCAGGCGGTTGAAACGTTCGGCGTGCTTGGTGTGCACCAGTACGTTCATGGTCACCTGTTCGCCGATCTCCGCCAGCGCGCGGCACACCTCGAGGTTGCCCAGGTGTGCGCCCACCAGCATCTGCCCGCGCTCGCCTCGCAGTTGGCCGCGCAGTTTCGCTGGGTCGTTGATTTCGATCTGTTCCAGGCGCAGCTTGCCGTTCCACACATCGAGCTTGTCGAGCAGCGAGTCGGCAAAGGCCATGAACTGGCCGAACACGCTGCGCTGGCTGGGACGCAATTCGTCGCGCCCGCTCCACTCGGCCAGGCGCTGCTGGTATTGCCACGCGCTCTGGCGCGCGGTGCGGCCGAACAGGAAGAAGTACAACACGATGCCGTACAGCAGCGGGCTCAACAGCCGGCGGCCGAGGACCTTGGCGGCCACGGCGGTGAATTTCATCAGCCAGTAGCTGCCGCGTTCCTCGCGATCGGCCCAGTGTTTGCCGCTGTCGCTCATGCCTGCCACCGTCGCCACAGGATCATCGGCGCGCGGATCAACATGCCGAAGAACAGCCGGGTATGCATGGCCGAAATGCGCACGTTGTCGCGGAACAGGCGGAAGTGGGACAGCCCGTCGGCGGGGTAATGCACCTGGGTCGGCAACCAGCGCATCGGCTGGTTGCGCCAGGCCAGGCGCACCAGGATGTCCGTGTCGAAATCCATGTGGGTGCCGATGTAGGCCGAGTCCATCAGTGCCAGGGTCGGCGCCAGGGGATACACGCGAAAGCCGCACATCGAGTCGCGAATCTCCAGCGACAGGGTGTTGATCCACACCCACACGTGGGTCAGGTAGCGCGCGTACAGGCGACCTTTGGGCACGCTTTCGTCGTATTCGGGGTAGCCACAGATGATTGCGTTGGGCTGCCGACGGGAGGCATCGATAAAGGTCTCGACTTCGCGCAGGTCGTGTTGGCCGTCGGCGTCCACTTGCAGGGCGTGGGAGAAGCCCAGGCGAGCGGCCTCGCGAAAACCGGCCATCACCGCCCCGCCCTTGCCCTGGTTGTTCGGCAGGGTCAGCAGGGTGACATGTTCCAGCTGTGCCAATTGCGCCAGCACCGCCGCGCAGGCCGGGCTGCTGCCGTCGTCGACCAGCAGGCACGGCAGGCCGCTGTGCAACAGGCTGTCGACCACGGCCGGTACGGCGGCTTCGTGGTTGTAGACCGGGATCAGGGCGCAGGGCTTATACATGGGCGGCTTCCAATTGGATCCGGCCGCTGGAACAGGCCGCGACACCATTGCGGTAGGCGAAATACAACTTGCCGCGTTCCGCGTCGAAGCGCAGGTGCAGTTCAATGCGATCGCCCGGTCGCACCAGTTGCTGGAACTTGAGCACTTCCATCCCGGCGAAGGTGGGCGGCAGGTCCAGGCATTGCTGGCCGAGGTTGAACGCCCACTCCACTTGCACCACGCCCGGCAGCACCGGGGTGACGGGGAAGTGGCCGCTGAAGTAGGCCAGGTCCGGCGGTACGCTCAGTTGCAGGGTCCATTCGCCGTCGACTTCGACTTGCTCCAGTACGTCCGGGGTTTTCGGCCGGGGCGCCAGCAGCAGTGCTTCGACGTCGGCCTGGGGCAGTTTGCCTTGGCTGTTCAGCGGCAGTTGGCGCAGCAAGCGCCAGCGACGCGGCAGGGCAAGGGCTTCGCAATGTTGGCTCAGGTGCTGGCGCAGGGTGTGGGTCACGGTGCGTCGGCCCCTGTTGCGCAGGGCGTGCAGGCCTTCGTCGTTGAGCACGACAAGCGCGCCGAGGAAGGCACGGTTTTCCTGCACCACGCCCAGGCGGGTTTCGGCGACCCACGGGTGGGTCATCAGGGCCTGTTCGAGCATGGGCAGGGAGATGCGTTTTTCTTCCAGCTTGACGATGCGGTCCAGGCGCCCGAGCAGTTCGAAGCGGCCATCGGCATGGATGCGCGCGGCGTCGGCCGTCTGTTCGATATGCCCGGCGGGCAGGTACGGTGAGGCGATGCGCAGGGCGCCGTCGGCGTCCTGGCTCAGTTGCACGTCGGCAAACGGCTGCCACGGCTGTGCGCCCTGGCGCCAGGCGATGCCGCCGGTTTCCGAGCTGCCGAGGATTTCCGTCGGCCATTGCTGCAAGCGGTCGTAGAGACTGCCGGCGGCGTCGACGGGCAAGGCACCGCCGGAGGAAAACACCTTGGACACCTGGCTCAGCGCCGGCCAATCGAGGTTGTCGCCCATGCGCTTGAGCAGCGCGGGGCTGGCGACCCAGGCAAATTGCCCGTGCTCGCGGCTGGCGCGCTGCATGTCTTCGGGGAAGGCCAGTTGTTTGCGCACAAAGGTGCGACCGGCGCACAGCGGCCACAACACGCGAAACAGCAAGCCGTAGATGTGCTGGGTGGCGACGCTGCCGATGATGCAGGCGTCTTTAAGGTCGGCGCCCCACAAGGTTTCCAGCGCCTGCACTTCGTTGGCCAGTTGACGCAGGGTCTTGTCGATGCGCTTGGGTTCGCCGCTGGAGCCGGAGGTGCACAGGCTCAACTGGCAGGCGTCCAGATCCAGTGCCGCCGGGCTCAACGGCGCCTGGTACAGCGCGTCGAGATCGGCGGCCTCCACCAGCCAGGCATCCACGGCATCGGCCCAGCGTTGGCGGGTCTGGGGTTGCAGGTCGGCGGGCAGCAGCACGCTGGCCCCGGCGCGCCAGGCGCCGAGCAGGGCGATCGCCAGCACTCCGGCATCTTCCAGGTGCACGGCCAGGCGCTGAATGCCACGGGCTTGCAGGCCCGCCGCCAGTTGCAGGGATTGTTCCCACAACTGGGCGTGATTCATCGCAGGTTCAGTGGTGACCCAACGCTGTTGCAGCGGCTCGAGCAGCAAGTGCTCAAGTTTCAACCCATTCATACGCGGCCTCGAACCCTTTGTCGTACCAGCCATTCCACGGCAAACAACAGCCCCATCAGCCCGTAGGCGATCAGGCCGTTGTACAACGTCCACCAGCTCAACGGCGCCCACAGGGTGAGGGCGGCGGCGAGCAGGCCATTGCACAGAAAAAACACACTCCACACCACGGTGACCTGGCGCGTATACACAACGGCGCGGGGCGGTAGCTGCGGCTCGGTCATGCGCGCCAGGCGCTCGACCATCGGCGGGCCGTATTTCAGGCTCAGGCCGAACAGCGCCAGCATGAACGCGCTGACCAGGCTCGGGTACCAGCGCAACAGGTGCGGGTTATCGAACCAGGCCAGGCCCAGGCAAAACACGATCACGGCCACGGCCATCCAGCGGCTGCCGGGGCGGCGTGCACCGGTCAGCGCGCGCAACAGCCACAGGCTGCCCAGCAGCAGGCCGAATTGCCAGGGTGCGAAGTGCTCGGTGCCGTAATACACCGCAAAGGGGTACAGCAGCCCCGCCAGCAACAGGCCAAGGCCGATCAGCCGGCTCATGCGGCAGGTGTGACCAGACGGTACACCGCCTCAACCACGTCGTTTACGGTGCGCACTGCCTTGAACTCTTCGGCGGCGATCTTTTTGCCGGTCTTGCGCTTGATATGGTCGATCAGGTCCACAGCGTCGATGCTGTCGATTTCCAGGTCCTGGTACAGGTTGGCGTCGAGGGTGACGCATTCCGGCGGCAGTTCGAACAGTTCCACCAAGGCATCGCGCAGGGTGTTGAAAATATCATCACGAGTTTGCATGGTACGGTCTCAAGCTGCCTGTCTAGCCGTGACGAACGCCGCAAGGCTGGCCACGTTGGTGAAGTGATTGCGGGTGTCCTTGGCGTCGGCATCGATCTTGATGCCGTACTTTTTCTGGATCGCCAGGCCCAATTCCAGGGCGTCTACCGAATCCAGGCCCAGGCCTTCGCCGAACAGGGTTTGATCGCTGCCGATATCGTCGGCGCTGATGTCTTCCAGGCCCAGGGCCTCGATGATCAGCGTTTTTATATCGTGCTCAAGGCGGTGTTGGTCGCTCATCTTCGGCGAGCTCCTTAATGAAATAGTGGTGCAGGTAATCGTTGAGCTTGCGTGAAGCCTGGGGTGCAGGCCCGAGCGCAGCAAAGGCCTGTGGTTCTATATCGGCACCCACGCGCAAACTGAAGTGCACGCGACGTTTGGGGATGCGATACCAGGGTTCGGCTTTGGTCAGGGTGGTGGGGCTGACCTTGATCACGACGGGGGTGATGATTGTCGCACCGCGCAAGGCAATGGCGGCGGCGCCGCGATGAAAGGCAGGTGTCGCGCCGGGTGTGGTGCGCGTGCCTTCGGGAAAGATGATCAGGGTCTGGCCGGCTTGCAGGGCGCCGGCGGCGGCATCGAGCATCTCGGCGCTGCCGTCGTTGCTGATATAGCCCGCGTCGCGCACCGGACCGCGGGTGAAGGGGTTCTGCCACAGGCTCTGCTTGACCACGCAGTTGGCCTGGCGCACCAGGCCGATCAGGAACACCACGTCGATCAGCGACGGGTGGTTGGCGATGATCATCTGGCCCGGGCGCCCGAGGTGCTCGGCGCCTTCGACGCTGTAGGTCAGCACGCCGGCGCGGCGCATCAGGCGGATAAAGAACCAGAACAGCCAACTGATCATGTGGCGGGCGCGGCGGCGGTGTTTGTCTGCGTTCCCCGGCAGGCAACTGAGCAGGGGAAACACCAGCAAACGCAGGCACAGGCCGCCGAAGCCGAACAGCGCGAAGCTGGCGGCGGTCGCGAACAGGCGCCAGTAATAGGCGTCCCGCGGTTTGGCGGTCATGGCTTGCGTTGCCAGTTCCATACACGATTCTTCCAGGCATGTTGGCAGGCGACCTGCTCAGTGAGCAGGGTGCGCAGCAGATTCAGGGCGTGGGGCCACTGGGTGTGAGTGGGTTGGACACTGCCGTGGGTAAGTTCCAGTTGCCACTCGTCGCCTGGGGTCAGCAGCAGGCCGAGGGCATAGGGGAAGGGCACATCCGAGATCCAGCCGGCATAGGCGTCGGGCGGCTGTTCTTCGCTGATCACCAGCAGCACGGCCGGGGCGCCTTCGTTGAGCAGTGCGGCGGCTTCGAGCATGCCATGCTCGAGGCCGTCGCCGGCGGCGGCGAGGGCGGTCATTTCCGCGGTTTCATTGCGCAGGATCGACCACAGGCCGATCACCGCGTTATGCACCGACAGGCTGAACTGGGTTGGCGACAATGGCTGGTCGTTGGCCAGGTCGCTGAGGATGTCGAGGGTGCGCGGGGTTTCGCCATGCCGGGAAATAAACACCAGGGGCAAGTCCGGCAGGCCCTCGGCCAGTGGCCAGCCGACGCTGAAGGCCATGCGCGCCAGGCGGCTCAGGCGACGGCGCTGCATGGCCGGCAGGAACGACACGTCGGGGCAAGCGTCGCTGGCGGGCAGCAATGCCGGGGCCTGGCTCCAGGCGTGCCAGTCGTCCGCGCTTTCCAGGCCGGGGGCCCAGGCGCGCCATTGGGCGATATTGAAAGTGATCACTGAGAGGTTATCCCGCCCCTGCGGGCTTCCATGTGCGGCTTTTGGCCCCGAATACCGGGACAGGGAGCAATCGCCGGATGGCGCGCATTATCCCGGTGCCGTGGGGTTCTAGCAAACTTTGTGCACAGGCGACGGTGGAAAGGTTTGCCGATTGCCCTTTGCCAGGGGACGGCTGGTTTGTCGGACGTTTCCTTTTTATTTGTAGAGGCCATTACTAATGTCTACCCGTCATGCAGCAATGCATGGATGAACGAGGTAGCTAACAGGCACTTTTGCCCTCTACACTCGGACATTCATTGATACACGGAGGTTTTTCCATGCGGCGCGTGGTGTTCAATCAGAAAGGCGGCGTTGGCAAGTCCAGCATCGCCTGCAACCTGGCGGCGGTCAGCGCCAGTGAAGGCTATCGGACCCTGTTGGTGGACCTCGATGCACAAGCCAATTCCACCCAGTACCTTACCGGGCTGACCGGCGACGATATCCCGATGGGCATTGCCGAATTCTTCAAGCAAACCCTGTCGTCCGGGCCGTTTTCAAAGAAGAACCGTGTCGATATCTACGAAACGCCGTTCGATAACCTGCATGTGATCACCGCCACGGCCGAGCTGGCAGACCTGCAGCCCAAGCTGGAGGCCAAGCACAAGATCAACAAGTTGCGAAAATTGTTGGACGAGCTGAGCGAAGATTACGACCGGATTTACCTGGATACGCCGCCAGCACTGAATTTTTACGCGGTTTCGGCGTTGATCGCTGCTGATCGTGTACTGATCCCCTTCGATTGCGACAGCTTTTCCCGTCAGGCGCTGTATGGCCTGCTGGCTGAAATCGAAGAGCTGAAGGAAGACCACAACGAAGGCCTTGAGGTGGAAGGCATTGTGGTCAACCAGTTCCAGGCGCGGGCGAGCCTGCCGCAACAGATGCTCGAGGAGTTGATCGCCGAGGGCTTGCCGGTGTTGCCGGTGTACCTGGCCAGCTCGGTGCGCATGCGCGAGTCGCACCAGGAGAACAAACCGCTGATCCACCTGGACCCACGGCACAAACTGACCTTGCAGTTTGTGGAACTGCACAACCTGCTGGAAAACGCCTGATCTGAGACACACCGCAGAACCCATGTGGGAGGGGGCTTGCTCCCGATGGCGGTGTGTCAGGGCCTGATGTGTTGACTGATCCATCGCTATCGGGAGCAAGCCCCCTCCCACATTGTTCAGTCGTGCGCTTTAGAGCGGGTTACACCCCTTGGCTACGCAACCAGCTCATCAGTTGCGGCAAGGGAAACGCTCCGCTCTGGCGCGCTACTTCGCGGCCGTTCTTGAACAGAATCAAACTGGGGATCGAACGAATCCCCAACTGCGCCGACAACTGCTGGTTGGCCTCGCTGTCCAGCTTGGCCAGCCGGCACTTGCCCGTGAGCTGCGCCGCGGCCTGCTCGAACACCGGCGCAAACGACTTGCATGGCCCGCACCAATCGGCCCACACATCCACCAGCAACGGCAGGTCGCCCTTGATCTGGCTGGCGTAGTCGCCCTGTTTCAGTTCAAAAGGTTTGTTCAACAACACCGGCTGCTTGCAACGCCCGCATTTCGGCGCGTCGCCCAGGCGTTCGCTGGGGATGCGGTTCAGGCCGTTGCAATGCGGGCAGGGAATGACGAGAGGGTTGGACATGGTGGCGCTCCTTTGAGACTGGCCAATGGATCCTATTTGGAGTCCGGTCTGGGGTTTATCAAGGCGTGGGAGCGTGTTCTGTTTTCAAATCCGCTTATGAGTCTGGTGGATATTCTCAGTGACTGGATCGAAGCCTACGATCACGAGCATCGTCCGATGCCCATCGTCAGTGGTGTTGACGTGGAGACGTTCATCTAGCCGACTCTACGACGAACAACTGATCTCCAAATGCTTGCCCCAATCCGGCGGCCGCTGGGCGTATTGCTCCATCCCCGCTTGCTCCTCGAACGGCTTGGAAAGCACCTCATGCAGCCGTCGCACTTCGCTGTAATCGCCTGACTCGGCGGCGGTAATGGCGTTTTGTGCGAGGTAGTTGCGCAGGATGTACAGCGGGTTCACCGCGTGCATCCGCGCACGGCGCTGTGCTTCGGTGTCATCTCCATCCCGGGCAATGCGGGCGGTGTATAGCTCGGCCCAGGCATCGAACCCGGCCCTGTCGACAAAATCATCGCGCAGGCGCGTCACGGCCAGCGCCGCCGGCTCGTCCCCCAGGCGGCGGAAGAACAGCGTGTAATCCACGCCACTGTTCTGCATCAGTTTGAGCAAGCGTTCCACCAGCTTCTGGTCATCGTCTTCGGCGGTGGTCAGCCCCAGCCGGCGGCGCATCAGGTCCAGGTAGTGGGCCTGATACAGCGGCAGGTAGAGGCCAAGGGTTTCTTTCAAGGCATCGACGCTGATGAACGGCGTGAGCGCCTGGGCCAGTGCGCTGAGGTTCCATTGGCCGATGGGCACCTGATTGCTGAACGAGTAACGCCCGTCGTGATCGGAATGGTTGCAGATGAAGTGCGCGTCGAAGTCGTCGAGAAACGCAAAGGGCCCGAAGTCGAAGGTGATGCCCAGGATCGACATGTTGTCGGTGTTCATCACCCCATGGCAAAAGCCATAAGCCTGCCATTTGGCGATCATTTCGGCGTTGCGCTCGACGATTTCGCGGAACATCGCCAGGTACGGCTCGGGTTGTTCGCGGCATTCGGGGTAATGCAGCTTCAACACATGCTCGGCCAGTTCGGCCTGCTGTTCGGGCTTCTTGGTGTAGTAGAAATATTCGAAATGGCCGAAGCGGATATGGCTGTTGGCCAAACGCAGCACCATCGCGCCGCGTTCCTGTTTTTCCCGCCACACCGGAGTGTTGGAGCCGATCACACAGAGCGCGCGGCTGCTGGGGATGCCCAGCGCGTGCAGCGCTTCCGAGGCCAGGAACTCACGGATCGAGGAGCGCAGCACCGCACGCCCGTCGCCCATGCGCGAGTATGGCGTCTGCCCGGCGCCCTTGAGGTGCAGGTCCCAGTGCTCGCCGGCGGCGTTATACACCTCGCCCAGCAACAGCCCGCGGCCATCGCCCAATTGCGGGGTGTAGCCGCCGAACTGATGCCCGGAATACACCATCGCCCGCGGCTCGGCTTCGGCCCACAGCTTGTGGCCGCCGAACAGTTCGGCGAACACCGGCGTCTCGGCCACCGCCGGCTCGAGGTCGAGCAGGGCCATGGCGGCGGGGCTCGCCACCACCAGGCGCGGCTCGTCGAGGGGTTCAGGCAGTACGTGGGTCGAAAACGCGTCGCCCAAGCGTGCGAAGCGGTTGTCGAAGGTCAGTTCGTCGAGGGCTTTCACCGGCCATCTCCAGCAGAATGTCCGAGCATTCTGCTGGGGATAGGGCGTTTAGTCGAGTTTGCTCGGTGGCGGTTCTTGCACACCGCCGTCGTTGGCGGGCTTGGCGGGGGTGTCGACTTCGACCAGTTTGTATTCCTGGCCGTGGAGGTTCTTGAGGTACACCTCCATCTGCCGGAACGAGATGTTGATGTGGTACTTCTTGAACTCGCGGTTGATGAAGCGGTTCACTTCGTCGACCACCGGGTTGCGGTCGCCCAGGTCTCGCACATGCATGCGCAGTTCGTGGTCGAGGGTGCTTTCGCCGAAGTTGAGGAAGTACACGTGGGGCTCCGGGTCCTTCAGCACCCGTGGGTTTTCCCGCGCGGCCTTGAGCAACAGTTCCTTCACCAGATCGAGGTCGGAGCCGTAGTCCACGCCCAGCTTGAGGGTGACGCGGGTGATGGTGTCAGTCAGCGACCAGTTGATCAGTTGCCCGGTAATGAACGTCTTGTTCGGGACAATGATGTCCTTGCGGTCGAAGTCGGTGATGGTGGTGGCGCGGATGCGGATCTTGCTCACCGTGCCCGACAGGTTGCCGATGGTGATCGTGTCGCCGATGCGTACCGGGCGCTCGAACAGGATCATGATGCCGGAGATGAAGTTGGCGAAGATCTCCTGCATGCCGAAGCCCAACCCCACCGACAGCGCGGCCACCAGCCATTGCAGTTTGTCCCAGCTCACGCCGAGGGTCGACAGGGTCGACACGAAGCCCACACCGGCAATCACATAGGACAGCAGGGTGGTGGTGGCATAGGCGCTGCCCTGGGCCAGTTCCAGCTTGGACAGCACCAGCACTTCCAGCAGGCCGGGCAGGTTGCGCGCCAGGGCAAAGGTGATACCGATGATGATCAGCGCGCCGAGCAGGTCGCCGATGCTGATGGGCACCATGCTGACATTGGCGCCGGTGCCGCTGGTGTATTCGTAGAGGGTGACGTTGTCCAGGTAGGAAAATACCGAGATCAGGTCGGACCAGACCCAGTACAGCGCGGCGATAAAGCCGCCGAGCAAAGCCAGGCGGATCAGGCGCATGGACTGGTCGTTGACCTGCTCGATGTCCAGGGTCGGCTCTTCGATCACCGCTTCGCCTTCACCGGCTTCCTTAGCGGCCTGGCGTTTGGCTAGGGCGCGGGCATAGGCCAGGCGCCGTGCGGCGACTCCCAGGCCACGCACGAAAGTGGCTTCGATCACCAGCCACAACATCAGCAGATACAGGGTGTTGATCAGTCGGTCACTGAGCTTGAGCGCGGTGTAGTAGTAGCCAAAGCACACGGCGATAAACAGGGCGATGGGCAGGGCGGTAAACACCAGGCCCATGGCTTTGCGAAACAGCGAGGCCTTTTCGTGGGTCGGGCTGTGCATCAGCAGGCGGCCCAGCAGCCAGGTCATCAGCGCGTAGCACAGCAGCACCACGGCGATGCCCAGCACGTCGTCGGCCAGCGCCGCCGGTTGGTGTTCGGCGATCGCCACCACGGCCACCAGGGCCAGCACCACCAGCCCGAGCTTGCGTACCCAGTCCTGGAGGAATTCGACCTGGGGTTTCTCCCAGCGAAAGTGCAGTTCGGCCACGCCGCCCGGCGCGAGGATGCGGTAGGCGGTGTAGAACACCAGCCAGGCCTGGGCGATCTGCAACAAGGCCGCGCCGAGGTTGGCGTTCTGCCCCCGGGCGTCGATTTGCAGGGCGTAGCCGCACAGCGCCAGGCCCAGGGCCACCGGCATGGCCAGCAGGATGTTGACCAGGATCGCCTGGGGCGTGTGCCACTGGCTGTCGCGCTTGAAGTGGCCAATGTCCAGGTGGACCTTTTTCAGCCGTGCGTACAGGGCGTTGCGCCGCCACAGCAGGGCGCCGATCAATAGCAACAATGGCAGGAACAGCAGCGGGCGCTGGGTCAGGCCGTCGTACAACTCGCTGATGCTGGAGGCCCAGGGCAGGGTGGCGACTTGTTTGCTCAGGTGCGCCGGGATGGTCTCCAGCCACTCGGTGTCCAGGGGCTTGTTGCTGGGAATCCAGAACATTTGCTCATCGAGGGTCGCGCGCAGCGTCGTCGCGGTGCTCAGCAGTTGCTTCTGGTTCAGTTGCAGGGTGATGGATTCGTTCAGCAACGCGCTCAGCTCACGGCTCAGGCGCTCGAGCAGGTCGCTTCGGGTGATCGCCAGTTCCAGCAGGGTCCGGCGCAGTTGCGGGGTGACGTCTTCCGGTGGCTGGTTGGCGAGCAGGTTATCCACATAGGTGCTGGGGGAACTGATCAACTCGCGTTGCTGGTTGACCTCGAACTGGTACAGGCGAATGTTGGCGATGTCGTCCGCCAGGTCGCGGTCCACGGTCAGGCGCGGCAACGCCTGTTTTTGCTTATAGAGGATCTTGGAAAGCAGCAGGCTGCCCTTGAGCACGTTGATCTGTTCGTCCAGGGCCGAATCGCTCTGGGTCACGGTGTCCAGTTGCTGCTTGGTCTGCAGGTTTTTCTGGGTCAGGTCGTTGAGGCGGTCGGTGCTTTTGAGCAGGTAGTCGGACAGCTTCAGGTTGGCCGCGCTTTCCGTGGCCAGGAGGCTGCTGCCGCCGGCTTTCTGCGCTTCGATGGATTGCTGGGTCACAGTCTGTTGGGACTGTGCCAGGCGTTTCTGGTTGATCAGGGTTTGCAGGTCCTGGATCTCTTGTTCCAGGCGCGCGGTCTTTTCCACCACCAGGTCGTGCTGGCTGTTGCCCAGGTCTTGCAGTTGGCTGTTGCCGGCCAGTTCCTGGCGGCGCAGCGGGATCAGTGCATTGAGCGACGCCAGTTCGGCGTTCAGCTGGTTGCGCTGGTCGGCGCTGAGGGTTTTGCCATTGTCTTTGCCGGCCTTGAGGGTCGCATTGATCTGCTGGATGCGTGTCTGGCTGCTGCTGATTTCGGTCTGGGCGCGCTCGGGGCGGGTCTGGGCGGCGATGGTCAGGCTGTTGGCTTCGGCCAGGTCTTTTTGCAGGTCGCCTTGCTGGGTGGTGCGCTGCACCAGCAGTTGCTCGAGTTGCGGCACCGGCAGGGTGGCGTAGCGTTGGGCCACCGGAATGACCTTGGTCGCCTTGAGGCGGGTCAGCTCGCGCTGGTTCTCGGTGGTCTGGCGCGGCGCGTCATCCAGCTGGCGCTTGAGGTCGGTGAGGCGCTGCTCGTAATCCTGCTTGTTGCCCAGGTAGGTCAGGGTCTGTTGCAGGATCGACTGCAGCGCCTTCATGTCGGCGTCGGGCAGCTTGCGGTCGGGCAGCTTGTCCAGGGTTTGCTGGATGGCGTCGGCGCTGGGCGGCTCGGCGGCGTGGACGCTGCCGAGACAAAGGGTCAGGCCCAGCAGGGCAGTGGCGAGGAAAGTGCGCAGGGTTGGCATAGAGACCGGTCGAGCAAGGTGAAGAATCGGGGCGTTGTCGCCCCGCAGTTTAGAGGAAGAGTCCGGGGCCCGGGCGACTTCCTTCGGGGAATCTGACGCCGACTTTGCCGATCTTGTTCCCGTCCATGACCGCGACCGTCCAGATGGTGTTGTTCCATTCCACCTGGTCGCCTACCACTGGCGCGCCGCCGACTTTCTGGGTGATGAAGTGGCTCAGTGGCATGTCCGGGTCAATGCCCTCCAGTTGCAGGCCATACAGGGCGGACACCGCGCCCAGCTGGGCATCGCCCTCGAGCACGAAGTCGCCGAAGAAGCGCAGATCCAGACCGCGTTGCGGCGCCTGGCTGAACAATTTGCCCAGGGCCGGCAGGTTGTGTTCGTGGCCGATCACGCAGAGCAGGTCGCCGACTTCCAGCACCGTACTACCCGACGGGTGGAGCAATTGCTGACCACGGAACAGTGCCGCGATCCGTGTGCCCTCGGGCATTTTCAGCTCGCGCAGGGCCGCGCCGATGCACCATTTTTCTGCGCCCAGCCGATAGACGAACAGCTCCCACTCGCTGGTGACGTGCACTTCCAGGGCCGCCCGGGAAATCGGCGCGGGGTCCGGCGGTACGGTGACTTTCAGCAGCTTGGCGACCCACGGCAGGCTCGTGCCCTGCACCAAGAGCGACACCAGCACGATAAAGAACGCCAGGTTGAAATACAGTTGCGCATGGGGCAGGCCGGCCATCAGCGGGAACACCGCCAGGATGATCGGCACCGCGCCGCGCAGGCCGACCCAGGCGATAAAGGCTTTTTCGCGGTCATGGAACGCTTTGAACGGCAGCAGGCCGACCATCACCGACAGCGGCCGCGCGAACAGGATCATCCACAGCGCCAGGCCCAGGGCCGGCAGCGCAATCGGCAGCAGATCATGGGGCGTGACCAGCAGCCCCAGCACCAGGAACATGCCGATCTGCGCCAGCCAGGCCATGCCGTCGAGCATGTGCAAAATGCCATGGCGGCTGCGCACCGGGCGGTTGCCGATCACCAGGCCGCACAGGTACACGGCGAGGAAGCCGCTGCCGTGCAGGGCGTTGGTGAGGGCGAAGACGAACAGGCCGCCGGCGATTACCAGGATCGGGTACAGGCCGTTGGCCAGGTTGATGCGGTTGACCATCTGCAGCATCAACCAGCCACCGCCCAGGCCGATCAGGCCACCGATGCCGAACTCGCGCACCAGGTGCATCAGCAGGTTCCAGTGCAGGCCGGTCTCGCCGCTGGCGAGCATGTCGATCAGGGTAACGGTGAGGAACACCGCCATCGGGTCGTTGCTGCCGGATTCGATTTCCAGGCTGGCGCTGACCCGTTCGTTAAGCCCCTTGCCGCCGAGCAGCGAGAACACAGCGGCGGCGTCGGTGGAGCCGACGATCGCGCCGATCAGCAAGCCTTGAATGATATTGAGGTTGAACAGCCAGGCCGCGGCCATGCCGGTGAGGCCGGTGGTAATCAACACCCCCACCGTGGCCAGCGACAATGCCGGCCACAGCGCCACGCGGAAACTCGCCACCCGTGTGCGCAAGCCGCCGTCAAGCAGGATCACGGCCAGGGCGAGGTTGCCCACCAGGTAGGCGGTCGGGTAGTTGTCGAAGATGATGCCGCCGCCGTCGACGCCGGCGACCATGCCCACGGCCAGGATGATCACCAGGATCGGGATGCCCAGGCGGGACGAAAGGGAACTCACCAGAATGCTCGCACTCACCAGCAACGCGCCGATCAAGAACAGGCTGTTGATGGTCGTCGCATTCAAAGGCAGTACTCCATGAGCAAAAAATAAGGCGAGGCGCACACTGACCATGCAGTCTGCGTGCCAGCGATTCTAACCTGTTGAATTGCCGCGCTGTCAAAAGCTTGTGCGGATAAACCCTGTAGAGCCGGCTTGCCGGCTCTACAGAGGGGTCAGAGGCGAAACCGTCCGACCATTCCGTTCAGATCCACCGCCAGGCGCGACAACTCGCCGCTCGCCGCGCTGGTCTGGCCGGCGCCGGTCGCTGACTGCACCGACAGATCGCGAATGTTCACCAGATTACGGTCCACTTCCCGCGCCACCTGTGCCTGTTCTTCCGCCGCGCTGGCGATCACCAGGTTACGTTCGTTGATCTCGACAATCGCCGTGTTGATCGTATCCAGCGACATTCCGGCGCCCCTGGCGATGTTCAGCGTCGATTCGGCGCGCTCGGTGCTGTTGCGCATCGAATCCACCGCGTGTTCGGTGCCGGCCTGGATGCTGCCGATCATCCGCTCGATTTCGCTGGTGGACTGCTGGGTGCGATGGGCCAGCGCCCGCACCTCATCGGCCACCACCGCAAAGCCCCGGCCGGCTTCCCCGGCGCGCGCGGCCTCAATTGCCGCGTTCAGGGCCAGCAGGTTGGTCTGGTCGGCCAGGCCGCGAATCACGTCGAGGACCTTGCCGATGTCACGGGATTCGTTGGCCAGGTCGCCGATCAGGGTGGCCGTGGCCTGCACGTCGCCGCTCATGCGTTCGATGGCGCTGACGGTTTCCTGCACCAAGTCACGGCCGTCACCGGCAGACGTGGTGGCGTTGCGCGAGGCCTCGGAGGTGCTCACCGCGTTGCGCGCGACTTCTTCCACGGCGCTGGTCATTTCGTTGACAGCGGTGGCGGCCTGTTCGATTTCGTTGTTTTGCCGGGTCAGGCCACGGGCGCTTTCGTCGGTGACAGCGTTGAGTTCTTCGGCGGCCGAAGCCAGTTGGGTGGCCGAGCCGGCGATACGTTGCAGGGTGTCGCGCAGCTTGTCCTGCATCTTGGCCATGGCGGCCAGCAGGCGACCGGCTTCGTCGTCGCCGTCGACCTTGATCGGGCGTGTCAGGTTGCCATCGGCGATTTCTTCGGCGGCATCCAGTGCCTGGGCGATTGGCTGGGTAATGCTGCGGGTCAGCAGCCAGGCGAACAGCAGGGTAAGGGTGGTGGCGATGACCAGCAGCCCCACCACCAGATCAAAGGCCAGGTCGTATTGATTTTCGGCCTGTTGATTGGTGGCCAGGGCCATCTTGTTATTGATGTCCAGCAGGCGTGTCAGCACCGCGTTGATCTGATCGGCATTGCTTAGCAATTCGGTATTGAGCAAGTTGCGCAGTTCTTCGACCTGATTGGCCCGCGACAAGCTCTTCATGCGCTCTTCGATCTGATGGTACTGGCCGAGCAGGCGCACATATTCGTCGTAGGCCGCCCGTTCTTCGTTGCCTTCGATGAGTTTTTCGTAGACGCCCTGGGCGGTGCGGATCTGCTGGTTGCGCAGGTCGAGGGTTTCCAGGGTTTGTTGCTGCACCTGCGGCTCGCGGTTGGTCAGCAGGCGGTACGACAGCACCCGCAGGCGCAATGTCAGTTGGGTGAACTCGTCAAGGGCGCGAATGCTCGGGACGCTGGACAGGGTGATGTCTTCTGCCGCAGCGCGGATTTTGCTCATTTGGTGCAGGGCGAATACCCCGAGAAACAACATGAGTGCGCCAATCAGTGTGAAGCCGAGGAAGGCGCGCGGCGCGATATTCATTTGACGAAGTGATATGCGGGAGTCCTGGTACGGGGTATCCCTCTCTATCGGTCGTGCGACTAAAGTCTTAAGTGGGCCGTGGGTTTTTTCGTATCTGACGAGGGGGCGGGCGAATTCAGGAACCAGATGGGGGAAATGCAGTCACTAAGGCTCGAACGCGTGGCCCGGCCCTTAAAAAACGAGCTGCGTGCCAGGGATAACCCTGGCTTGCGAGGTGAATTTTCTTTATCGTCACCGCCCTTTGAAAAACCCGAGAAATCAAAATGTTAGAAGCATCCCTCAGCCAATTGGAACAACTGGTCAACGACCTGGTACAGCAGAACCAGGAACTGCTGGGCAGCAACGAAGCGCTCAAGGCCGAACTGGCCCGCGCCAAGGATGAGAACGACAGCCTGCAACTGAACCTGATGGAGCAGGAAGAAAAGAACGGCACCACCGTCGCGCGTATCCAGGCGCTGGTTGAGCGTGTCAGCGCAGGGCCTGTCAGCGCATGAATGAAGGGATAAAGGTCGTTTCGATTCTCGGAGAGGATTACTCGATCAAGGCGCCGGCCGGGGAAGACAAAACCCTGATGCACGCCGTGACCATGCTCAAGGCGTCCCTTGCCACCACCAAGAAAAAGTACCCGACCCTGATCGGTGACAAATTATTGGTGCTGGCCGCGCTGAACCTGTGCGCCGAGCAGATCGAACTGCAGCAGGCGCACCAGCAGGAACTCGACCGTTACCAAGAGCAAGTCAGCGCCACGGTCGAGGTGATTTCCAAGGTGATCGGAACACCTTAGAACCACTCATCCTGCATACCCAGGCACGTATCATCGCGTGCCTCCAGAATCGCCAGTTCATGATGGCAGCTCGGTACTTCCCAGGTCAGGAAGTACCGGGCGGCCTGGAGCTTGCCTTTATAGAAGGCCACATCCGCGGCATTGCCCTTGGCCAAGCCTTCTTCGGCGCGAATCGCCTGTTCCAGCCAGCGCCAGCCAATCACCGTGTGCCCGAATACCTTCAGGTACAGCGCCGAGTTCGCCAGGCTGCTGTTGACCTTGCCTTGGCCAAGATCGATCAGCAGGCCCATCGTCACGCTTTGCAGGCGAGCGACCAACTGTTCCAGTGGTTCTCTCAAGGCGGTCAGCGCGGGGTATTCATGGGCCCGTGCGCCGGTGTTGGCGATCAACCGAATCAATTGCTTGAGGCCCGCGCCGCCGTTCTGCGCCAGCTTGCGCCCCAGCAGGTCCAGGGACTGGATGCCATGGGTACCTTCGTGGATCGGGTTCAGGCGGTTGTCGCGGTAGTACTGCTCCACCGGGTATTCGCGGGTGTAGCCGTGGCCGCCGAGGATCTGGATCGCCAGTTCGTTGGCCTTGAGGCAGAACTCCGATGGCCAGGATTTGACAATGGGAGTCAACAGGTCGAGCAGTTCGTGGGCCTGCCTGCGCTCGGTCTCCGACGCCAGGGTCGTGGTGTCGTCGAACAGCCGCGCGGCGTACAGGCCAAGGTCGAAGGCGCCTTCCACGTAAGCCTTTTGCGTCAGCAGCATGCGCTTGATGTCGGCGTGCTGGATGATCGCCACCGGCGCGGTGCTCGGGTCTTTGCTGTCGGGCAGGCGGCCTTGGGGACGTTCGCGGGCGTATTCCAGTGAATAAAGGTAGCCGGCGTAACCGAGCATGACCGCGCCCATGCCGACGCCGATGCGCGCCTCGTTCATCATCTGGAACATGCAGCTCAGGCCCTGGTGCGGTTTGCCCACCAGGTAGCCGACGCAGTGGCCGTTATCGCCGAAATTCAGCGCGGTGGACGTGGTACCGCGCCAGCCCATCTTGTGAAACAACCCGGCCAGCAGCACATCGTTGCGCTCGCCCAGGCTGCCGTCGTCGTTGACCAGGAATTTGGGCACGATAAACAGCGAAATGCCCTTCACCCCGGCCGGCGCGTCCGGCAGTTTGGCCAGCACCATGTGCACGATGTTTTCCGACAGCGGGTGATCGCCGCCGGAGATGAAGATCTTGTTGCCCTTGAGCCGATAACTGCCGTCAGCCGCAGGTTCGGCGCGGGTGCGGATGTCCGACAGGGAAGAACCGGCGTGGGGTTCGGTCAGGGCCATGGTGCCGAAGAAACGCCCCTCGATCATTGGCTGCAAGAAGCGTTGTTTCTGCTCTTCGGTGCCGAAGCTTTCGATCAGGTTGGCCGCACCCATGGTCAGGAACGGGTAGGACGTGGACGCTGCGTTGGCGGATTGAAAGTGCGCAAAGCAGGCCTGGGACAGCAACGTCGGCAACTGCATGCCGCCGGCTTCGAAACTGCGCGCGGCATTCAGGAAGCCGGCTTCGAGGAAGGCATCCACGGCGGGTTTCACTTCCGGAATCAGAATCGCCTTACCGTCCTCATAGCGCGGTTCGTTTTCGTCGTTCTTGCGGTTGTGGGGCGCGAAGTGTTTTTCGGCGATGCTGCGCGCGGTGCTGATCGCGGCATCGAAGGTCTCGCGGTTGTGCTCGGCAAACCGCTCGCGCTGGGTCAGGCCCTCGGCATCGAGGACTTCGTACAGCTCGAAAGCCAGATTGCGGGAACTGAGTAGCGTCTCGGACATGGCGGCTCACCTGTGTGGGAATGGGCCTGAGTCTAAGTGCGCGAATAGAGGCTGGATAGCAAGATTGATCTGGGTGATGGAGGAGCAGAAGGTCGATGTGGGAGGGGGCAGGCCCCCTCTCACAATCAGTCATCCGTCAGCCGATGGTCATCAGACTGGCGTTACCGCCTGCCGCCGCGGTGTTGACGCTCAAGGCCCGTTCGATCACCAGGCGTTCCAGCGCAATCGCCGTCTCGCCCTGGGACAAGCCGTGTACCCCGACAATCGCCCCACTGCGCTGGGCCACTTGCTGGCAAACCGCGCGCAGTTGGTCGGAATCGCCGTGGTGCAGGACCGCATCGAACACCACGTCGTCCTTGGTCCAGTCGGCCACACGCTTGATCTTCGCCTGAATGTCTCGCGGCAGGCGTGGGAACAAGGCCTTGGTCAGCTCGGTTTCCGGCCATACCGCCGAACCGCCAACCGCCAGCACGGCCGCCAGTTGGGTCAGCAGATCGCCTTCCACGTCCGCCAGGCACAGCACGTGCTCGCGGGGCAGGATGGCGTAGCTGTTGCGCTCACCGGTCGGGCCGGCCAGTTGGCGGGTGATACCGCTTTGCGACTGCGCGGCGAACTGCGTGCACAGGGCGCTCAGGCTGCTGAACTGATGGCTGTCGGCCCAGGTTTTCAGGGCGGTCAACGCTGGGCTCATGGCATCGCGCAGGCGCACGTCCGGTGCGCACAACGCATCACCGCGTACGAAGGATTGCTCGATCGCATCGGTAGGACGTGTCGACAGCAGGCGGTACAGGTACAGCGGGCCACCGGCTTTCGGACCGGTACCCGACAGGCCTTCGCCGCCGAATGGCTGCACGCCGACCACGGCACCGACGATGTTGCGGTTCACGTAAACGTTACCGGCATGGACGTTGTCGATCACCTTGGCGATGGTTTCGTCGATGCGCGTGTGCACACCCAGGGTCAGGCCGTAGCCGGACGCATTGATTTGCGCGATGAGCTGGTCGATCTCCTTGCGCTTGTAGCGCACCACGTGCAGCACCGGGCCGAAGATCTCCCGCTGCAACTCGTCGAAGCTTTCCAGCTCGATCAGGGTCGGCATCACGAAGGTGCCGCGCTTGATCTCGTCGCCGTCGGCGATCGCCACCTGGTACACCGTGCGGCCTTTGTCACGCATGGCCTGGATATGTTTCTCGATGCCGGCCTTGGCTTCGGCGTCGATCACCGGGCCGATATCCACCGACAGGCGTTCCGGGTTGCCGAGACGGCATTCAGCCATGGCGCCCTTGAGCATTTCGATGACGCGGTCTGCCGAATCTTCCTGCAAGCACAGCACACGCAAGGCCGAGCAACGTTGGCCGGCACTGTCGAACGCGGAGGACACCACGTCGATAACCACTTGTTCGGTCAGCGCCGAGGAGTCGACGATCATGGCGTTCTGGCCGCCGGTTTCGGCGATCAGCGGGATCGGACGCCCCTGGGCATCCAGGCGCCCGGCGACGCTGCGTTGCAGTAGGCGCGCGACTTCGGTGGAACCTGTGAACATCACGCCTTTGACGCGATCATCGCCGACCAGCCGCGCACCGACGCTTTCGCCCTGGCCCGGCAGCAGTTGCAGCACACCTTGCGGAATACCGGCTTCGAGCAGGATACGTACGGCTTGGGCAGCCACCAGCGGGGTTTGCTCCGCAGGCTTGGCCAATACCGGGTTACCGGCAGCCAGCGCCGCAGCGACCTGGCCACTGAAAATCGCCAGCGGGAAGTTCCACGGGCTGATACACACCACCGGGCCCAACGGGCGGTGGGCGTCGTTGGTGAAATCGTTGCGGGCCTGCACCGCGTAGTAACGCAGGAAGTCGACGGCTTCACGCACTTCGGCGATGGCGTTGGCAAAGGTCTTGCCGGCTTCGCGGGCCAGCAGGCCCATCAGCGGCTGGATCTCGCCTTCCATCAGATCGGCGGCACGTTCCAGGATCGCGGCGCGTTCGGCGGGCGGGGTGGCCTGCCAGATCGGGCCGGCGTTGATCGCGCACTGGATGGCGTTGTCGACGTCTTCGACGGTGGCTTCCTGTACATGGCCGACCACATCCCGCAGGTCGGAGGGGTTGAGTACCGGTTGAGGCGTTTGCTGGCTGGCGGCGCAACCGAGCATCGGCGCGGCTTTCCAGTGGTTGTGGGCGGTCGCCAGCAGGGCGCAGGACAGCGAGGCCAGGCGGTGTTCGTTGGCCAAGTCGATACCGGCCGAGTTGGCGCGGTCGCTGCCATACAGGTCGCGCGGCAGCGGGATACGCGGGTGCGGCAGGCCGAAGCCGCCTTCCAGCGTCGCCATCTGCTCGATGCTGGCCACTGGATCGGCCACCAGCTCCTGGATCGAGATGGACTGGTCGGCAATACGGTTGACGAACGAGGTGTTGGCGCCGTTTTCCAGCAGGCGACGGACCAGGTAGGCCAGCAAGGTTTCGTGGGTACCGACCGGCGCGTACACGCGGCACGGACGGTTCAGCTTGCCTTCGGCCACTTTGCCGACGACCTGCTCGTACAGCGGTTCGCCCATGCCGTGCAGGCATTGGAACTCGTACTGGCCGGGGTAATAGTTCTGACCGGCAATATGGTAAATGGCCGACAAGGTGTGGGCGTTGTGCGTGGCGAATTGCGGGTAGATGGCTTCCGGCACCGACAGCAGTTTGCGTGCACAGGCGATGTAGGAAACGTCGGTGTACACCTTGCGGGTATACACCGGGTAGCCTTCCAGGCCGTCGACCTGGGCGCGTTTGATTTCGCTATCCCAGTACGCGCCTTTCACCAGGCGGATCATCAGGCGGTGGCGGCTGCGGCGCGCCAGGTCGATGACGTAGTCGATCACATACGGGCAACGTTTCTGGTAGGCCTGGATCACGAAACCGATGCCGTTCCAGCCGGTCAGTTGTGGCTCGAAGCACAAGCGTTCGAGCAGGTCCAGGGACAGCTCCAGGCGGTCGGCCTCTTCGGCGTCGATGTTCAAACCGATGTCGTATTGCTTGGCCAGCAGGGTCAGGGACAGCAGGCGCGGGTACAGCTCATCCATCACGCGCTCGTACTGGGCGCGGCTGTAGCGCGGGTGCAGGGCCGACAGCTTGATGGAAATGCCCGGGCCTTCATAAATCCCACGGCCGTTGGAGGCTTTGCCGATGGAGTGAATGGCTTGTTCGTACGAGGCCAGGTACTTCTGCGCGTCGTGTTCGGTGAGGGCGGCTTCACCGAGCATGTCGTAGGAATAGCGGAAACCCTTGGCTTCGAATTTGCTCGCGTTGGCCAGGGCTTCGGCGATGGTTTCGCCGGTGACGAACTGCTCGCCCATCAGGCGCATGGCCATGTCGACGCCCTTGCGGATCATCGGCTCGCCGCTCTTGCCGATGATGCGGCTCAGGGACGAGGTCAGGCCGGTTTCGTTGTGGGTGGCGACCAGTTTGCCGGTCAGCAGCAGGCCCCAGGTGGCGGCATTGACGAACAGCGACGGGCTGTTGCCCAAGTGCGGCTGCCAGTTGCCGGTGCTGATCTTGTCGCGGATCAGGGCATCGCGGGTGCCTTTGTCCGGGATGCGCAGCAGCGCTTCGGCCAGGCACATCAGCGCCACGCCTTCCTGGGACGACAGGGAAAATTCTTGCAGCAGCCCCTGAACAATACCGGCACGGCCGCCGGCACTCTTCTGGTTACGCAGCTTTTCGGCAATCGAGGCGGCCAGCTTGTTGGTGGCTTCGGCCATCTCGGCCGGCAGGCGCGCCTGTTCGATCAGCATCGGCACCACTTCCGGCTCGGGGCGGCGGTAAGCGGCGGTAATGGAAGCGCGCAGTACGGATTGGGGCAGGATGCTCTCGGCGAACTCCAAGAAGCACTGGTGGGCGTGGTCGGCCTGGACCTCGCCAGCGTCATCGGCTTCCTTGTTGCTCAAACCGTTGAGCTCGGCCAGGGTTGCACCACCCTCGAGTTTCTCCAGGTAATTGAAAATCGCCTGCTTGATCAGCCAGTGCGGCGTGCGATCAATGGAGGTCGCGGCCGCTTTCAGGCGTTCGCGGGTCGGGTCGTCGAGTTTGACCCCAAGGGTGGTCGTCGCCATTTTCTTATCCTCATGGGTGCCACTACCGCGTGGCATCAGCTGGCGGCAAGATTAGCTTCGCTCTGGAAGAGGTGCAACCGGGTGCAACCCTTTTTGCGCATGAAATTTTCACCGCTCAGGCGGAAAAATTCCTGCGCTCGACCGAATCCGCTTCGATTTGGTGCATTTGCTTCTGAGATCGGCTGTTCTTGCTCCGAAAAGGAGCAAAAGCGGGGTGTTTTCAGCAAAACACACCAAGGTGCAACTTATTCGCAAGAAACTGGTTGCACCTCATTTGCTTTGTTGAATAGCATTCGCGGCCAAGGTGCAACCACTCCAGCGGCGTGGTTCATCGGCTGGCGGCTTTCCTGGGGAAACGTCAGTCATAAATGCGCGGCATGCAGTTACGTTCACCTGCTTCCAGCGGGTGGCCGTCTGACAGACCGCCGCTACATAAAAACAAAGCCAGGGCGTCACTCCTTATGAGCGTTAGCAATCCCACCCTGATCACCTTCGTGATCTACATCGCAGCAATGGTGCTGATCGGCTTCATGGCCTATCGCTCCACCAACAACCTTTCCGACTACATCCTCGGCGGTCGCAGCCTCGGCAGTGTGGTGACAGCTCTGTCGGCCGGCGCTTCCGATATGAGCGGCTGGTTGTTGATGGGCCTGCCAGGCGCGATCTACCTGTCCGGCCTGTCGGAAAGCTGGATCGCCATCGGCCTGATCGTCGGTGCCTACCTCAACTGGCTGTTCGTGGCCGGTCGCCTGCGGGTACAGACCGAGCACAACGGCGACGCCCTGACGCTGCCGGACTACTTCTCCAGCCGCTTCGAAGATGAAAGCGGCCTGCTGCGGATCATCTCCGCCGTGGTGATCCTGGTGTTCTTCACCGTCTATTGCGCCTCTGGCATCGTGGCCGGTGGTCGCCTGTTCGAAAGCACCTTCGGCATGTCCTACGAGGCAGCGCTGTGGGCCGGTGCGGCGGCGACCATTGCCTACACTTTCGTGGGCGGTTTCCTGGCAGTGAGCTGGACCGATACCGTACAAGCCACCCTGATGATCTTCGCGCTGATCCTGACGCCGATCATGGTGCTGCTGGCCACTGGCGGTGTCGATACCACGTTCCTGGCGATCGAAGCCCAGAACCCCGAAAACTTCGACATGCTGAAAAACGGCAGCTTCATCGGCATCATTTCCCTGCTGGGCTGGGGCCTGGGTTACTTCGGCCAACCGCACATCCTGGCGCGCTTCATGGCGGCGGATTCGGTGAAGTCGATCGCCAACGCGCGTCGCATCTCCATGACCTGGATGATCCTGTGCCTGGGCGGCACCGTGGCCGTGGGCTTCTTCGGTATCGCTTACTTCTCTGCGCACCCTGAAGTCGCCGGCCCAGTAAACGCCAACCATGAGCGCATATTCATCGAGCTGGCCAAGCTGCTGTTCAACCCATGGATCGCGGGTATCCTGCTGTCGGCCATCCTGGCGGCGGTCATGAGCACCTTGAGCTGCCAACTGCTGGTGTGTTCCAGTGCCCTGACCGAAGACTTCTACAAGGCGTTCCTGCGCGGGAACGCCGCCTCCCAGGCTGAACTGGTGTGGGTCGGCCGTGCCATGGTGCTGCTGGTGGCCTTGGTCGCCATCATCTTGGCCACCAACCCGGGCAGCCGAGTGCTGGGTCTGGTGAGCTACGCCTGGGCCGGTTTCGGCGCGGCGTTCGGCCCGGTGGTGCTGATTTCGGTGATCTGGAAACAGATGACCCGCAACGGCGCACTGGCCGGCATCCTGGTCGGTGCGATCACCGTAATGGTGTGGAAGCATTTCGAGGTGCTGGGCCTGTACGAAATCATCCCAGGCTTTATCTTCTCCAGCCTGGCGATCTACATCGTGAGCAAGCTGGGCGAACCGACGCCCGGTATGCTCAAGCGCTTTGATGCTGCGGAAAAAGACTACAACCTCAACAAGTGATTCGTTTGGCGCCGAGCGCCCGATGAGTTGAAAAAAGGCCCGCGTCCTACGGATTGCGGGCCTTTTTTTGCCTGCGTGCCGACCCGATCCGCAGAAGGTTCAGGCGCCCGTGTGTAGGGCTTTACTGATTTATCCGGGGCCCGCTCTAGAGCGTGGAGCCATGGTGCAAAATCCGCCGCCTACCCCTCTGCAGAGAAACACCGGATGTTCGCTCCTGCCAATCAAAGTGCCTTTACCCTGACCCTCGATGGGGTGCCCAGTGACTTCAAGGTGTTCGAGTTCCACGGCACCGACGCCATCAGTCAGCCCTATTGTTTCAACCTGGAGTTGGTCAGCGAGCGGCCTGATCTGGACCTGGAACGGGTGCTCAATCGCCAGGCGTATCTGAGTTTCGACGATCGCGGCCATGGTGTGCATGGCCTGGTCTATAGCGTGGCGCAGGGCGATTCCGGGCGGCGACTCACCCGTTATCGGCTCAGCCTGGTGCCGCAGTTGGCGTATTTGCGGCACAGCCATCACCAGCGCATTTTCCAGCACAAGACGGTGCCGCAGATCGTGGCGCAGGTATTGGCGGGGCACGGTATTCAGAGTGACCAATTCGAGTTCCGCCTGAGCGGTACTTACCCTGAACGGGAGTATTGCGTGCAGTTCGGCGAGACCGATCTGGCGTTCATCGAGCGGCTGTGCGCCGAGTTGGGCATTCACTATCACTTCCAGCATTCGTCCGAAGGCCATCTGCTGGTATTCGGCGATGACCAGACGGTGTTCGCCCAGGCTGATCGGCCCACACCCTATGAGGCCGGCTCCGGAATGGTGGCGGACACGCCGACGATCAAGCGCTTTGCCGTGCAGCTGGTGACGCGGACCACTGCAGTGAACCTGCGCGATTACGATTGGCGCAAACCGCACATCGAGATGGAAAGCGCAGTCCGCGTCGAACGGCTTCCCAGGCTTGAAGAACAGGTTTATCCCGGCCACTTCAGCGACCGGACCCACGGCAAATACCTTGCCCAGCGCGGGTTGGAGCGTCAGCGCAGTGATTATCGACTGGCTCATGGCAATGGTGACGAGCCGGCGTTGAGCAGTGGCCGCTTCCTCAAACTGACCGGCCATCCGCGCCAAGGATGGAATGACCTGTGGCTGGTCCGCCAAGTCACCCACGAGGGCCGGCAACCCCAGGTGCTGGAGGAAGTCGTCACCGAGGTCGTCGGTGGGGATTTTTGTCAGGGCTATCGCAATGAATTTGTCGCCGCGCCGTGGGATGCGATCTTTCGCCCGCCGTTGCCTGCGCTGCCGCGCCCGACCCTTTCGGGCTATCAGAGCGCAGTGGTCACGGGCCCTGTCGACAGTGAAATTCATTGCGACGAATACGGTCGGGTCAAGGTGCAACTGGCCTGGGATCGAGCTGGGGATCACACCGACCATTCCAGTTGCTGGCTGCGGGTCGCCAGTGGCTGGGCCCATGATCGCTATGGCGCGGTGCTGATCCCGCGAGTCGGCATGGAAGTGCTGGTGGGCTTCGTCAATGGCGACATGGACATGCCGGTGGTGATGGGCTGCCTGGCCAACGCGGCCACCCCGGTGCCCCTCGACCTGCCGGCGGACAAGACCCGCAGCATCTTTCGCAGCCAGAGCAGCCCCGGCGGCGGTGGCTACAACGAACTGCGCATCGAAGACCGCAAGGGCGCCGAAGAAATCTATCTGCGTGCCCAGCGCGACTGGACCCAGCATGTATTGCACGACCAGCAGGTGCAGGTGGACAACCGGCGCCAGGTCAAGGTGGGCGGCGAGTCGCACCATGAGGTACAGGGCGAGGAGCAGCGCATCACCCATGGCAATCGCCTGATCGAACTCAAGCAGGACGATCACCTCATGGTCGGCGGCTCGCAGCAGATGCGCGCCGGGCGCACCATTCAGATCGGCGCGGGACAAAGCGTGGTCATCGATGCGGGCGCGAGCGTGACGATCCAGGCCGGCGGGCAGTCGATCACGCTGTCATCGGGTGGGATTTTCAGCAGTGTGCCGATCCAGCTTGGCGGGGCGACCGCGCCGACAGCCGCGCCGTTGATCCCGGGTTGGAAGGCGCAATTGCTCGCGGTGATTCCCGCACCGTTGAGCCGTGCGCAGGTGGCCAGCCTGAAACGCAGTGCGCCGTTTTGCGAAGAGTGCGAGCGCTGCAAGAACGGCCAGTGCGATGCCAGCGGTCAATCCCACCTTGCCCACCTTCAAAGGAGTCCAGCCTGATGCATTCACCCATGACGCCTGGCGCCTGGCTCGCCCAACATCCTCTGTTTGCCAATGAACGGATCTATGCCGTGCTGGGCAATGCCAGCGAGGCCAAGCCCTATGCCGCCTGGCAAGCCATGGCCGCCGGGGAACCGCCGCAATCCATCTGGGCAGCCACGGCCTACGCCGAGTGGGATGAGGTGATGCCTTACGTTGCCCTGGTTGAGCCGGGCAGTGCTTTCCTCGATTGGATCACCACCACTGCCGCAACGGACTGGGGCTGGCTAGCGGTGTCGTCCAGCCCGTTGGAAACCGTGATAGAGCACTTGAAGGGGCTGACCAAGGTCTATCTGCCCGATGACCGGGAGGTGTTCTTACGTTTCTGGGACGGCGCGCAGTTTTTGCCGATCGTGCAACACCTGGGCGATGAAATGGGCACGGTATTGCCGGTGTTCCAGCGGTATCTGGTCAATGGCCAGCCGCTGGCGGGGGCGACGGGCCCGGTCACGGCGGCCAAACCCAGTCCGTGGTGGCGAGTGCCTGCCCCTTTGCTGGAGCACCTCGCCGCGCAATCGCCGCAAACCCTGATCGATAACCTGCTGCAATGGCTCGAAGAGCAGCGTCCGGAGCTGTTCGCGGCCTTTACGCCGGCGACCTTGCGGCACAAGGTCGCCTACTTTGCGCGTCGATCGCAGGTCAGCCATCAGGCGCTGGCCGACCACCTGGCTTCAGCGTTGGCTTGAGCCCAGCGCCTGTTGCAAGTCGTCGATCAGGTCTTCAATGGCCTCGATACCCACCGACAGGCGGATCATCTCTGGTTTCACGCCGGCCTTGGCCTGCTCCTGTTCGTTCATCTGCCGGTGGGTGGTGGACGCCGGATGGCAAGCGAGGGATTTGGCGTCGCCGATATTCACCAGGCGCTTGAAGATTTGCAGGGCGTCGTAGAAGCGCACGCCGGCTTCGTAGCCGCCTTTGAGGCCGAACGACAGGATCGCCGACGGTTTGCCCTGCATGTATTTCTGCGCCAGCGCATGGTGCGGGTGATCCGGCAACCCGGCGTAGCTGACCCATTCCACCTCGGCATGGCCTTGCAGGAATTGTGCGATTTTCAGCGCATTTTCAGTGTGACGTTCCATGCGCAAGGCCAGGGTTTCCAGGCCTTGCAGCAGCAGAAAGGCGTTCATCGGCGCGAGCGCTGCCCCGGTGTTGCGTAGCGGCACCGTACGGGCGCGGGCGATGAAGGCGGCGGGGCCGAACTTTTCGGTGTAGACCACGCCGTGGTAAGCCGGCTCGGGCTGGTTGAGGCCGGGGAATTTTTCCGGGTATTGGGTCCAGGGGAAGGTGCCGCTGTCGACGATCACACCGCCCAGGGAGTTGCCATGGCCACCGACGTATTTGGTGATCGAGTGCACCACGATGTCGGCGCCGAACTGGATCGGCTTGCACAGGATCGGCGTGGCCACGGTGTTGTCCACCATCAGCGGTACGCCACGGGCGTGGGCGACGTTGGCCAGGGCTTCGATGTCGATGATATTGCCGGCGGGGTTGCCGATGCTTTCGCAGTACACCAGCTTGGTGTTCTCATCGATCAGTTCGGCGATGGCCTCGGCGCTGTCGTCGCGGGCGAAGCGCACATCCACGCCGAAGCTGGGCAGCAGGTGGGCGAACAGGGTGTAGGTGCCGCCATAGAGTTGCGGGGTGGTGACGATGTTGTCACCGGCACGGGTCAGGGTCTGGATCGCATAGTGAATCGCGGCACTGCCGGCGGACACGACCAGCGCGGCGATGCCGCCTTCGAGGGCGGCGAGGCGCTGCTCCAGCACGTCGTTGGTCGGGTTCATGATCCGCGTGTAGATATTGCCGGGCACGTCCAGGTTGAACAGATCGGCGCCGTGTTGGGCGTTATCGAATTCGAAGGCGACGTTCTGGTAGATCGGCACGGCCACGGCCTTGGTGGTCGGGTCCGACTTGAAGCCGTGGTGCAGCGCGATAGTGGCGTCTTTCATGGTGGTTATTGACCTCCTTGGATGAAATGCCCGCCACAATAAATCCACGCCAGCGTCGCCACTTAGATTTTTTTCGACCTGGCGCGTGTTTTTTCGATATAAACACCGCCCGGCATGCGGCCCTGCACCTTTGCGCCCGTAGAAGGTAAACTTCGCCGCCTGCGCAGGAGCAACCATGAATTATCGTCACGCCTTTCACGCCGGCAACCATGCCGATGTCTTCAAACACCTGACCTTGACCCGCCTCATCGCCCTGATGTCGCGCAAGGAGCAGCCGTTCGCCTACCTCGACACCCACGCCGGGATCGGTCTGTACGACCTGCAGGGCGACCAGGCCAACCGCACCGGTGAATACCTGGAAGGCATCGCGCGCCTGTGGGGCGAAACCGACCTGCCGCCCCTGACCGCCGATTACATGCGGGTGCTGCACGAGATGAACCCGGATGGCCAGTTGCGCTACTACCCCGGTTCGCCGGAATTGGCACGGCGCCTCACGCGCCCCCAGGATCGCGTGTTGCTCAATGAAAAACACCCGGAAGACGGCCTGCTGCTCAAGGACAACATGAAGGGCGATCGTCGGGTCAAGGTGCACCTGGGCGAAGGCTGGCATGTGCCGCGCGCCTTGCTGCCAGTGCCGGAAAAACGTGCGCTGATGCTGATCGACCCGCCGTTCGAGAAACTCGATGAAATGCAGCGCTGCGCCGCGTCGCTCAAGGAAGCGGTGGGGCGTATGCGCCAGACCGTGGCGGCCATCTGGTACCCGGTCAAAGACCAGCGCATGCTGCGTCGCTTCTACCAGGACCTGGCCGGTACCGGTGCGCCGAAGCTGTTGCGCGTGGAATTGCTGGTGCATCCGCTGGATACGCCGGACACCCTGACCGGCTCGGGCCTGGCGATCGCCAACCCGCCGTGGGGCCTGGAAGAAGAATTGCGTGAGTTGCTGCCGTGGCTGTCCAAGAAGCTGGGCCAGACCCAGGGCGGCTGGCAGATGGATTGGCTTATCGCCGAGTAACCCGCTGTGGTTATGGCTATGGCAAGCCCGCTCGCCACAGCGGGCTTGCTTGTTTCAGTCAAGCATCAGATCGTGCAGGTCACGCCAGTGCCGCGGATCCCGCAGTAGCCCTGGGGATTCTTCGCCAGGTACTGCTGGTGATACGCCTCGGCGAAGTACACCGTCGGCGCTTCGTCGATTTCCGTGGTAATCGTCCCCAGGCCGGCCTTGGTCAGTTCGGCCTGATAGGCCTGTGCACTGGCCTTGGCCGCCGCCAATTGCTCCGGCGTGGTGGCGTAGATCACCGAGCGGTACTGGCTGCCGATGTCGTTGCCCTGGCGCATACCCTGGGTCGGGTCGTGCAGTTCCCAGAACATCTTCAGCAGGTCTTCGTATTTGACCTTGGCCTGGTCGTATACCACCAGCACCACTTCACTGTGGCCAGTCAGGCCCGAGCAGACTTCTTCGTAGGTCGGGTTCGGTGTGTAGCCGCCGGCATAGCCGACCACGGTGCTGACCACGCCATCGCGCTGCCAGAATCTGCGTTCGGCGCCCCAGAAGCAGCCCAGGCCGAAGATCGCGAAACCAACGTCGTCGAGGAACGGGCCCAGCAGCGGGTTGCCGTTGACGAAGTGCGTCTCTGGCAGCGTCATCGGGGTTTCGCGGCCAGGCAAAGCTTGTTCTTGAGTAGGGAGCACGTTTTTGTTCACCAGAATTTCCGAGCGCAAGACCATGAGCAGTCCTCTCAGTCAGATTGAGTTATCGGTAAGGAGTCAGACAGCCAGTGTGCCCGAGTGTTACAGCGCTGTCAGGCGATTGGCCCACGAGGATAGCGTCTGAGCTTCTCCATCAGCTCCGAGCCGGGGATCGGCCGATCGAACAGGTAGCCCTGGCCCACGTCGCAACGATGCCGGCGCAGGAACGCCAGCTGCTCGGCGGTTTCAATGCCTTCGGCCACCACTTTGAGCTTGAGGTTGTGGGCCATGGCGATTACTGCCGAGGTGATTTCCATGTCGTCCTGGTTGTCCGGGATTTCATGAATGAAGCTGCGATCGATCTTAATGATGTCGATGGGGAATTTTTTCAAATAGCTCAGCGACGAGTAGCCGGTGCCGAAGTCATCCATGGCCAGGGTCAGGCCCAGGCTTTTCAACTGGTCGAGTTGCAGGCGGGTGTCCTCGGTGGCTTCCAGCAGCAGGCCCTCGGTCAACTCCAGTTCGAGCAGGTCGGCCGGTAGCCCTTCTTCCGCGAGGATCGTGGCGATCGACGCCACCAGGTCCGGGTCGGAGAACTGCTTGGGCGACAGGTTGATCGCCACCTGCAGGTTGCCCATGCCGGCGGCGCTCAGTTGCTTGCTCATGCGGCAGGACTGGCGCGCGACCCACTTGCCGATCGGGATGATCAGCCCGGTCTCTTCGGCCACGCTGATGAACTGATCGGGACGGATCATGCCTTTTTCCGGGTGGTTCCAGCGCAGCAGCGCCTCCATGCCCAGCAGGCGCCCGCTACGCAGGCACAGCTTGGGCTGGTAGAACACGTCCAGCTCGTTCTGGGTCAGGGCGCGGCGCAGGTTGTTTTCCACGAACAGCTTGTAACTGGCTTCGGCGTTCAGCGCTTCGGTAAACACCTGCACCTGGTGTTTGCCGTTGGCCTTGGCCTTGTGCAATGCGAGGCCGGCGTTACGCATCAGGGTTTGCGGGTCGCGGCCATGCAGCGGCGCACAGGCCAGGCCCACGGAGCCGGTCACGCTGATCAGTTGGTTGTCGACGAACATCGGCTTGTCGAGGGTCGCCAGCAACTGGCTGGCAACCTGCTGGCCGCTTTCCTGGTCGGTGTCGTCGAGCAGCACGGCGAATTCATTACTGGCAAAGCGCGCCAGGCTGCCGCCGGCACTCAGGCTGTTGCGCAAGCGGCGGGCCAGGCTGATCAGCAGCTTGTCGCCGGTCTGGTGGCCGAGGCTGTCGTTGATCCGCTTGAAGTTGTCGATGTCCACCAGCAGCAGGCTGATCGGGGTGTTGCTGTCGCGGGCAAAGCGTTCGTCGAGGTTGCGGATGAACGCCGGGCGATTGCCCAGGTTGGTCAGGTTGTCGGTATAGGCCAGGCGCTCGATGCGCTGCTGGGCCAGCTTGGTCTGGGTGATGTCTTCGTAGATGCCGATGTAGTGGGTCAGCTCACGGTTATCGCCATACACCTTGGAGATCGACAACTGGCCCCAGTAGGGTTCCAGGTTTTTGCGGCGGCTCTTGAATTCGCCCTGCCAACTGTTGCTCTTGGCCAGGCTCGATGGCGCGTCGAACAGCAGCTCGCTGAGATTCTCCAGCGCCGGCAGATGGGCCAGACGGTGGCCGTGCACTTCTTCGGCGCTGTACTGGGTGATCGCGGTGAAGCTGGGGTTGACGTACTCCACCACGCCGTCGCAGTTGACCAGCAGAAAGGCGTTGGCGCTTTGTTCCACTGCCCGTTGGAACAGGTGCAGGGCGCTGGTGGCGGTACGGCGGTTGTGGTTGTTGATCACTTGCGCGAACTGGTCGGCCAGCTCGCCGGCGAAGGCGATTTCATCGGCCTGCCAGGCGCGCACGCTGCCACCCTGTTCCAGGCACAGTACGCCGACTACTTGACCATCGATGCGGATACTGGCGTCGAGCATTGCATAGATGTTCTTGGCACGCAGGCTGTCGGCCATTTCCCGGGTGCGCGGGTCGCGCATGGCGTTGGTGGCGTCGATCGCGCGGCTGGTTTGCAGGGCTTCCAGGTAATCGGGGAAGCCACTGGCGTCGATCGGTTCCGGCAAATGGTGCCGTTGGTCGGCGCGGTTGTAGGCCGAGATCGGCACCAGGCGCTGTTCTTCGAGGTTCCAGATGCTGGCGCAGTCGATCTGATAGATATCGCACGCGCTGCGGGTGATCAGCTCGGCGGCTTCCTGCAGGGAATTATTGGTGGTGTAGCGCTGGCGAGCCAATAGCAGGATCAGCTCCTGCTGGGCGCGGACCCGTTCCAGATGCTGCAGTTGCACTTGCTGGGCGTGCTGGTTGAGCTCCAGAGCAATCTGCAGGCGGGTGTTCTGGCTTTCCAGATCCGCCGTGGGGGCGGGTATTTCGTTGAACAGGCCGTCGACCACCATCAGGTAGCCGCGCAACAGGTGGCGATTGTGTTGTTTGTAGGCTTCGCCCATTTCCAGCACGCTCAGCGGGCCGTCGCTGGTGTGCAGGGTGTAGCGCACCAGGTAATGAGCACTCTGGGTCAGCTGTTGCTGGATGGTGTCGTGCAGTTGATAGCGTGCCCGGGGCTCCATCAGGCTGGCGTAGGGCGTGCCGATCAAGGCGCACAGCTCCACCGCCGGCAGGCCGAATTGGCGCTCGCAGTTCGGGTCCAGGTAGAGCAGGGCCCAGCTTGCCTCATTAAGCCGCTCGAAACGCAGCATACCGAGGCGCGAAGGCACCGGTAACTGCGTCACTACCTCGGCCGCCAAACGAGCGACATCGGGTTGGCTTTTCATGGGGGAAACTCACTTGAAATGTCGCGCACGGCGCCGGGCTTACGCCCTCTTTTTTGCTGCCTACGGCAAGGTTGCATCATGCGGCGCGGGCTGACAAGAGAGGATGAAGGCTAAGTGCTATAACCGTGTTATCGGCTGCGCGAGGGCTTTCTTCAATTGGGGTGACGGAAGGTGTACAAACCTGTTCGGCGTGTCTAATTTTCGACCCTGAACCCAGGCAAAAAAAGCCCCGCCAAATGGCGGGGTTGAGGTACGAGCGTGGCGCTCGGAAATCGGTGTAACCGGGCCTCTCCGTGGAAGGGGAGGCCCACGAGCGCTTACAGCAGAATGGTGCGGATGTCGTTCAGCAGTTGGCTCAGGCGCTGGGTGAAGCGTGCAGCAGCGGCGCCGTTGATCACACGGTGATCGTAGGACAACGACAGCGGCAGCATCAGCTTCGGCTGGAACGCTTTACCGTCCCATACCGGCTGGATGGTCGCCTTGGACACGCCCAGGATCGCCACTTCCGGCGCGTTGACGATTGGCGTGAAGCCAGTGCCGCCAATGTGGCCGAGGCTGGAGATGGTGAAGCACGCGCCCTGCATGTCGTCGGCGGTGAGCTTCTTGTCGCGGGCCTTGGCAGCCAGCGCCGCAGCTTCGGCAGCCAGTTGCAGCAGGCTCTTCTGGTCGACGTTCTTGATGACCGGTACCAGCAGGCCATCCGGGGTGTCGACCGCAAAGCCGATGTGCACGTATTTCTTGCGAATGAGCGCCTTGCCGCTTGGCGCCAGCGAACTGTTGAAGTCCGGCAGCTCCTTGAGCAGGTGCGCACACGCCTTGAGCAGCAGTGGCAGTACGGTCAGCTTCACGCCGGCCTTCTCGGCCACGGCTTTCTGCGCAACGCGGAAAGCTTCCAGGTCGGTGATGTCGGCCTGGTCGAACTGAGTCACGTGCGGGATGTTCAGCCAGCTGCGGTGCAGGCTCGACGCGCCGATTTGCATCAGGCGGGTCATCGGCACTTCTTCGGTTTCGCCGAAGCGGCTGAAGTCCACGACCGGGATCGGCGGAATGCCCGCGCCACCGGTAGCATTGCCGGCAGCCGGAGCTTCCTTGGCTTTGTTCATCACGGATTTGACGTAAGCCTGCACGTCTTCCTTGAGCACGCGACCGTGTGGGCCGCTGGCCGATACGGCACTCAGCTCGACGCCGAACTCACGGGCCAATTGACGCACGGCAGGGCCGGCGTGAACCTTGGCACCGCTTGGCGCCGGTGCAGCAGCGGCAGCGGCCGGTGCGGCCTCGGCTGGGGCGGACGGTGCAGGTGTCGCCGCGGCGGCCGGAGCCGCTTCAGCCTTGGCCGCCGGAGCAGCAGCGGCCGGAGCCGGTGCGGCGGCAGGCGCTGCGCCTTGGACTTTCAGCTTGAGGATGAAGTCGCCAGTGCCGACTTCGTCTTCCAGCTTGACCGCGATGCTTTCCACCACGCCGGCAGCCGGCGATGGGATCTCCATGGAGGCCTTGTCGGACTCCAGGGTGATCAGCGACTGGTCGGCTTCGACGGTGTCGCCGACCTTGACCAGCAGCTCGATGATCTTGGCCTTGCCCGACGAACCGATGTCCGGGACATAAATGTCCTGGACGCTGGCGGCGGCCGGTGCAGCGGCCGGGGCGGCAGGCGCCTCGGCAGCGGCAGCGGGTTTTTCAGCCGGTGCGGGTGCGGCAGCGGCAGCAGGTGCCGCCGCAGGGGCTGCATCAGCGGCGCCTCCGATTTCCAGCTCCAGCAGTTCGTCGCCTTCTTTCAGGCGATCGCCCAGCTTCACTTTCAGGCTCTTGACCACGCCGGCCTTGGGAGCAGGGATTTCCATGCTCGCCTTGTCCGATTCCAGGGTCAGGATGCTCTGGTCGGCTTCGACGGTGTCGCCGACCTTCACAAACAGCTCGATTACTTCACCTTCACCGCTGCCGATGTCAGGTACGCGAATGAGTTCGCTCACAAAAAGTCTCCTCAGCAGTCCAGTGGGTTGCGTTTTTCCGGGTTGATCCCGAACTTGACGATGGCATCGGCCACCACCTTGGGTTCGATCTCACCACGGTCAGCCAAGGCTTCCAGGGCTGCCAACACCACGAAGTGACGGTCGACTTCGAAGAAGTGACGCAGCTTCTTGCGGCTGTCACTGCGCCCGAAACCGTCGGTGCCCAGGACTTTGAATTCCTTGGACGGGACCCACTGGCGAATCTGTTCAGCAAACAGCTTCATGTAGTCGGTGGATGCGATGACCGGACCCTTACGGCCAGCCAGGCATTCTTCGACGTAGCTCAGGGCAGGCTTCTGGCCTGGGTGCAGGCGGTTGTTGCGTTCTACGGCCAGGCCGTCGCGGCGCAGTTCGTTGAAGCTGGTGACGCTCCACACGTCGGCGCCGACGTTGAACTCTTCACGCAGGATCTTCGCCGCTTCACGCACTTCGCGCAGGATGGTGCCGGAGCCCATCAGTTGCACGTGGTGCGCCGCTTCCCTGGTGTCTTCTTCGAGCAGGTACATGCCCTTGATGATGCCTTCCTCGACACCGGCCGGCATGGCAGGTTGCTGGTAGGACTCGTTCATCACGGTGATGTAGTAGAAAACGTCCTGCTGGTCCTGGGTCATCTTCTTCATGCCGTCCTGGATGATCACCGCCAGCTCGTAGCCGTAGGTTGGATCAAAGGTGCGGCAGTTCGGAATGGTGCCCGCCAGGATGTGGCTGTGACCGTCTTCGTGTTGCAGGCCTTCGCCGTTCAGCGTGGTGCGGCCGGCGGTGCCGCCGATCAGGAAGCCACGGGTACGGCTGTCGCCTGCTGCCCAAGCCAGGTCGCCGATACGCTGGAAGCCGAACATCGAGTAGAAGATGTAGAACGGCAGCATTGGCTGGTTGTGGCTGGAGTACGAGGTACCGGCAGCGATGAAGGAGCTCATGGCGCCCGCTTCGTTGATGCCTTCTTCGAGGATCTGGCCCTTCTTGTCTTCCTTGTAGAACATCACCTGGTCTTTATCGACTGGCTCGTAGAGCTGGCCGACGGAGGAGTAGATGCCCAACTGGCGGAACATGCCTTCCATACCGAAGGTACGGGCTTCGTCCGGGATGATCGGCACGATGCGCGAACCGACTTCCTTGTCCTTGACCAGCTGCGCGAGGATGCGCACGAAGGCCATGGTGGTGGAGATTTCACGGTCGCCCGAGCCGTCGAGGATAGCCTTGAGGGTATCCAGTGCCGGCGTCGGGATGTTGAAGCTCTTGGCGCGGCGCTGTGGCACGAAACCGCCCAGTGCGGCACGACGCTCGCTCAGGTAGCGGGCTTCGGCGCTGTTCGGCTCCGGCTTGAAGAACGGCAGGTTCTCCAGCTCTTCGTCCTTGACCGGGATGTCGAAGCGATCGCGGAACGACTTCAGGCTGTCGACATCGACTTTCTTGGTGTTGTGCGCGGTGTTCTTCGCTTCGCCGGCACCGGTGCCATAACCCTTGATGGTCTTGGCCAGGATGACAGTCGGTTGTTCTTTGTGGTTGACCGCTTCGTGGTACGCCGCATAGACCTTGTACGGGTCGTGGCCGCCACGGTTGAGTTTCCAGATTTCGTCGTCGGACAGGTCGGCAACCATTGCCTTGAGTTCAGGCGAGTTGAAGAAGTGTTCGCGAACGAAGGCGCCGTCTTTGGCTTTGTAGTTCTGGTACTCGCCGTCGATGACTTCGTCCATGCGACGTTGCAGGATACCGTCGACGTCCTTGGCCAGCAGTGGGTCCCAGAAACGGCCCCAGATGACTTTGGTCACGTTCCACTGAGCACCGCGGAACACGCCTTCGAGTTCCTGGATGATCTTGCCGTTGCCGCGAACCGGGCCGTCGAGGCGCTGCAGGTTGCAGTTGATGACGAAGATCAGGTTGTCCAGCTTCTCGCGGCCGGCCAGGGAGATGGCGCCCAGGGATTCCGGCTCGTCGCACTCGCCGTCGCCCAGGAAGCACCAGACTTTCTGCTTGCCTTCGGGGATGAAACCGCGGGCTTCCAGGTACTTCATGAAACGCGCCTGGTAGATCGCCTGGATCGGGCCCAGACCCATGGATACGGTCGGGAACTGCCAGAATTCAGGCATCAGCCAAGGGTGCGGGTAGGACGACAGGCCCTGGCCGTCGACTTCCTGGCGGAAGTTGTTCATCTGCTCTTCGCTGATCCGACCTTCCATGAATGCACGGGCGTAGACGCCTGGCGAGGTGTGACCCTGGAAGTAGATCAGGTCGCCGCCGTGTTCGTCGGTCGGGGCCTGGAAGAAGTAGTTGAAGCCGATGTCATACAGGGTTGCGCTGGAAGCGAAGCTGGAGATATGACCGCCCAGGTCAGAATCTTTCAAGTTCGTGCGCATTACCATCGCCATGGCGTTCCAACGTACCAGCGAGCGAATGCGGCGTTCCATGAACAGGTCGCCAGGCATGCGTGCTTCGTGGGTAACGGGGATGGTGTTGCGGTATGGCGTGGTGATGGCGTAGGGCAGTTGCGAGCCGCTGCGGGTCGCGAGTTCGCCCATACGGGTCATCAGATAGTGAGCACGGTCTTCGCCTTCTTTGTCGAGAACCGATTCCAGGGCGTCCAGCCATTCCTGGGTTTCGACGGGATCGAGGTCTTGCATGGCTTGCTCCAGGGCGGAAAGGCTACCAGAATCGGTTGCCTGAAGTTTGCGACTGGCCTTGTGGGCAGACGACATAAATTCTTGGGTGGCCGAAGGTTGCTTCGGCGTCCTGTAGTTTTACTACAAATCGTCGGCCATTTCAGCCTTTCGAATGTATATACGAGTAGTAAAACTACACAAGACTGAGCTGGTTGCTCGGTCAGTTGGGTGAGCATAATCGTTATTGTTGATCTTTTGCGAACAAGAAAAGGTAGAAGTTTAATGTTTCCTGCCAAAATCAATTTAATTTCAGCTATTTCTAACCTTTGTTCGGCACTCCTCAATTGGGCGCGATGCCTGTGTCCCTCTCAACAAGCTCTCTACGCGCCGATCAAGGATAGACCATGAGCCTTCCAACGCTGGCTGAACTGCCGGCCATTCTCTTGCCGTTCGCCCGCCGGGCCGAGCAGTCATTTCGTGACGCAGTGGCCGCGTTGGACAACGATCATGGCCTCTCTGCGTGGACGCCGCAACGCTGGGCTGACTTCGCCCGCGTGTGCGCAGCCAGTGATTTCGTGATTGAACAGAGTGTTCGTGACCCTTTGATGTTGCTTGAGTTGGTGGCCTGGGGCGAGCTGGACCGGGTGTTCGCCCCGGGCGAGCTGTGCGGGCAGATTGCTGGCGCTGTGCAACAAGCTGAAACAGAAGATGAGCTGGGCCGCGTGCTGCGTCGCCAGCGCACCCGCCAGCAGGTGCGCATCATCTGGCGCGACCTGACCCGCCAGGCCGACCTGGTGCAAACCTGTCGCGACCTTTCCGACATGGCCGACGCCAGTATCGACCAGGCCTACCAGTGGCTGTACCAGCGCCACTGCGCGCAATTCGGCACGCCGACCGGCGGCCGCAGCGGTGAGCCGCAGCAGATGGTCATCCTTGGCATGGGCAAGCTCGGCGCGGTGGAGCTGAACCTGTCGTCGGATATCGACCTGATTTTCGCCTACCCCGAAGGCGGGGAGACGGTGGGCGTGAAGCGTGCCCTGGATAACCAGGAATTCTTCATTCGCCTGGGTCAGAAATTGATCAAGGCCCTCGACCCGATGACCGTCGACGGTTTTGTCTTCCGTGTCGACATGCGCCTGCGTCCCTACGGCTCGGCCGGTGCGCTGGTGCTCAGCTTCAACGCGCTGGAGCAGTATTACCAGGACCAGGGCCGCGACTGGGAACGCTACGCCATGATCAAGGCGCGGGTGGTTGCCGGCGACCAGGTGGCCGGCGCGCAGTTGCTCGATATGCTGCGGCCCTTTGTCTATCGACGTTACCTGGACTTCTCGGCCATCGAAGCGCTGCGCACCATGAAGCAGCTGATCCAGCAGGAAGTGCGGCGCAAGGGCATGGCCGAAAACATCAAGCTGGGCGCGGGCGGCATCCGCGAAGTGGAATTCATCGCCCAGGCCTTCCAGTTGATCCACGGCGGGCGCGACCTCAGCCTGCAACAGCGGCCGTTGCTCAAGGTGCTCGGCACCCTGGAGGGCCAGGGTTACCTGCCGCCGGCGGTGATCGCCGAGTTGCGCGATGGCTATGAATTTTTGCGCTACACCGAACATGCGATCCAGGCGATTGCCGACCGCCAGACGCAAATGCTCCCGGACGGCCCCGAAGACCAGGCGCGCATTGCCTTTATGCTGGGCTTCTCCGACTGGGCCGCGTTCCACGAGCGCCTGATGTACTGGCGTGGACGGGTGGACTGGCATTTCCGTCAGGTCATCGCCGACCCCGATGAGGAAGACGGCGAAGAAAGTGAACTGGTCGTGGGTGGTGAGTGGTTGCCTCTGTGGGAAGAGTCCCAGGATGAGGACGCCGCCTGTCGCCAGCTCGCCGAAGGCGGCTTCACCGACGCGCCTAAAGCGCTCAAAGCCCTGGCCGGCCTGCGCGGCAGCCCGCAATTGCGTGCGATGCAGCGCCTCGGCCGTGAGCGGCTGGACGCATTTATCCCGCGCCTGTTGGCCCAGACCGTCGAGCACGCCAATCCGGATCTGGTGCTGGAACGCGTATTGCCGTTGGTGGAAGCCGTCGCGCGGCGTTCGGCCTATCTGGTCTTGCTCACCGAAAACCCCGACGCCCTGCGGCGCCTGCTGACCCTGTGCGCCGCCAGTCCATGGATCGCCGAACAGATCACGCGCTTCCCGTTGTTGCTGGATGAATTGCTCAACGAAGGCCGCCTGTTCAAACCGCCGTTGGCGCCGGAGCTCGCCGCCGAATTGCGCGAGCGCCTCACGCGCATCCCCGAAGACGACCTCGAGCAGCAGATGGAGGCCCTGCGGCACTTCAAGCTGGCCCACCGCCTGCGCGTGGCTGCGTCGGAAATCGCCGGCAGCCTGCCATTGATGAAAGTCAGCGACTACCTGACCTGGCTCGCCGAAGCCATCCTCGAGCAAGTGCTGGCCCTGGCCTGGCGCCAGACCGTGGCGCGCCATGGTTCGCCGCAGCGTCTGGACGGCACCCTGTGCGATCCTGGGTTCATCATTGTCGGTTATGGGAAAGTCGGCGGCATCGAACTGGGGCATGGTTCGGACCTGGACCTGGTGTTTATCCACGACGGCGACCCCCAGGCCGAAACGGATGGCGCCAAGCCGATCGACGGCGCGCAGTTCTTTACGCGCCTGGGGCAAAGGATCATTCACCTGCTGACCACCCAGACCAACTCCGGCCAACTGTATGAAGTGGACATGCGCCTGCGACCTTCCGGCGCATCCGGTTTGCTAGTGAGTTCGCTCGGGGCTTTTGCGCGCTATCAGGAAAATGAAGCCTGGACCTGGGAACATCAGGCCCTGATTCGTGCGCGGGTGCTGGTGGGCAGTGAGGATGTGGGCCGTGCGTTCGAGCAGGTGCGGGCCAGGGTGCTGGGGCGTGAGCGCGATCTGGTGAAGCTGCGCCAGGAGGTCAGCGAGATGCGCGCCAAGATGCGTGACAACCTGGGCACCAAGAGCACGGCGGCCGGTACCGGCGCCAATGCCTTCGAACCGACCGTGGCGTTTGACCTCAAGCAGGACGCCGGAGGTATCGTCGATATTGAATTTATGGTGCAATACGCGGCTTTGGCGTGGTCTGCGCAACATCCATCGTTGCTGCGCTACACCGACAATATCCGCATTCTGGAAGGTCTTGAGCAGGCGGGGTTGATGGCCGCCGCCGATGCTCATCTGCTGCGCGAGGTGTACAAGGCCTACCGTTCCGCCGCCCATCGCCAGGCCTTGCAAAACGAGGCCGGTACCGTGGCGGGGGACCAGTTCGCCGACGAACGGCGCCAGGTGATGCGAATCTGGCAGGAACTGGGGTTAAGCTGACACGCGATTAAATGAGCGACGCTAATTTAATGTGGAAACGGGCTTCATGTGGGAGCGGGCTTGCTCGCGATGCAGGCGCTGCGGTCTGTCCAGCGGACTGCGGTGATGCTATCGCGAGCAAGCCCGCTCCCACACAAAGCGCGCCCTACAGTAATCATCGATGCGGGGAGGCATAAGCCTCCCCGTATCGTTTGTGGAAACTACATGAATATTCTGATCGTTGGGCCCAGTTGGGTCGGTGACATGGTGATGGCGCAGACACTGTTCCAGTGCCTGCGCGAGCGCTATCCGGATTGTCAGATCGACGTGCTCGCCCCTGAGTGGAGCCGGCCGATCCTCGAGCGCATGCCCGAGGTGCGCAAGGCCCTGAGCTTCCCGCTCGGCCATGGCGCCCTCGAACTGGCGACCCGCCGTCGTATCGGTAAATCCCTGGCGGGCCAGTACGACCAGGCGATCCTGCTGCCCAATTCGATGAAGTCGGCGCTGGTGCCGTTTTTCGCCGGCATCCCCAAGCGCACCGGCTGGCGCGGCGAATTCCGCTACGGCCTGCTCAACGATGTGCGCACGCTCGACAAGGCGCGCTACCCGCTGATGATCGAGCGTTTCATGGCCCTGGCCTACGCGCCCGGCGCCGAATTGCCGACGCCCTACCCACGTCCCAGCCTGCGGATCGACCCGGTGACCCGCGACGCGGCCCTGGCCAAGTTTGGCCTGCAACTCGATCGCCCGGTGCTGGCGCTGTGTCCTGGCGCCGAGTTTGGCGAGTCCAAGCGCTGGCCGTCGGAGCACTACGCCAAAGTCGCCGAGATGAAGATCCGCGAAGGCTGGCAGGTGTGGTTGTTCGGTTCGAAAAACGATCATTCGGTGGGCGAAGATATTCGCCAACGCCTGATCCCCGGTTTGCGCGAAGAAGCGGTGAACCTCAGTGGCGACACGTCCCTGGCCGAGGCCATCGACTTGCTGTCCTGCGCCGACGCGGTGGTGTCCAACGACTCCGGCCTGATGCATGTGGCGGCGGCGCTGAACCGTCCGCTGGTGGCGGTGTACGGCTCCACCTCGCCGGGCTTCACGCCGCCGTTGGCCGACAAGGTCGAAGTGGTGCGCCTGGGCCTGGAATGCAGCCCGTGTTTCGAGCGCACCTGCCGGTTCGGTCACTACAACTGCCTGCGCCAGTTGCTGCCGCAGCCGGTGAGCGATGCCTTGCAGCGGTTGCAGGGCTCCGTGGTCGAGGTTCACTGAGTTGCGGGTACTGGTAATCAAGACCTCATCCCTGGGCGACGTGATCCATGCGTTGCCGGCACTCACCGACGCCGCGCGGGCGATCCCCGGCATTCAATTCGACTGGGTGGTGGAAGAAGGCTTTGCCGAAATCCCCACCTGGCACCCGGCGGTGGACAAAGTGATCCCGGTGGCGATCCGCCGCTGGCGCAAGAACATTTGGCAAACCCTCAAGAGTGGCGAATGGCGGCGCTTCAAGCAGCGCATCCAGTCGACCAAGTACGACCTGGTGATCGACGCCCAGGGCCTGCTCAAAAGCGCCTGGCTGACCCGCTACGTGCGCGCTCCCGTGGCCGGTTTCGACAAGCACTCGGCCCGCGAACCTATCGCCGCGCATTTTTATTCACGGCGCCTGGCCGTGGCCCGCGGGCAACACGCGGTGGAGCGTCTGCGCCAGTTGTTCGCCGTGGCGCTCGGTTATGACCTGCCCAAAGGCCTGGGCGACTACGGCCTGAGCGTCGACAAACTGCTCGGCCTGCCGCCGCAAAAGCCGTTTGTGTTGCTGTTGCACGGCACCACCTGGGACACCAAGCACTGGCCCGAAGCCTACTGGCGCGAGCTGGCCGAACGCATGGGGCACCTGGGCGTCAACGTGAAATTGCCGTGGGGCAACGCGATCGAAAAGGCCCGCGCCGAACGCCTGGCCCGTGGCCTGCAAAACGCCGAAGTGTTGCCCAAGCTGAACCTGGCCGGGGTCGCCCGCGTATTGGCCGGCGCCCGTGCCTGTGTGGCGGTGGACACCGGCCTCGGGCACCTGGCCGCCGCGCTGGATGTGCCGACCATTTCCCTGTTCGGCCCGACCAACCCCGGCCTGACCGGCGCCTACGGCAAGGGCCAGATTCACCTGGCCAGCGACTTCCCGTGCGCACCCTGCCTGCAAAAGCAATGTACCTATCAACCGACGGCCGATGATCTGCGTCGGTTCGACATCAAGCGCGAGTTTCCCCTGTGCTTCACGCGCCTGAACCCTGAGCGTGTGGCCAGCCGACTGAGCACGTTGTTATTGGCTGAGGAGCTGCACTGATGCAACTGGCTTTTGTGCTGTACAAATATTTCCCCTTCGGCGGCCTGCAGCGTGACTTCATGCGCATCGCCCTGGAGTGCCAGCAGCGCGGCCATCGGATCCGTGTCTACACGCTGATCTGGGAAGGTGACATTCCGCCGGGTTTCGAAGTGCTCGTGGCGCCGGTCAAGGCGTTCTTCAACCACCGGCGCAACGAGAAACTCAGCGCCTGGATGGAGGCCGACCTGGCCAAGCGCCCGGTGGACCGCCTGATCGGCTTCAACAAAATGCCGGGCCTGGACGTGTACTACGCCGCCGACGGCTGCTTCGAAGACAAGGCGCAAAACCTGAGGCACTCGATGTACCGCAGCTTCGGCCGCTATCGCCACTTTGCCGAGTACGAACGCGCGGTGTTCGCCAAGGACGCCAAGACCGAAATCCTGATGATCTCCGAAGTCCAGCAGCCGCTGTTCATCAAGCATTACGACACCCCGCTGGAGCGCTTCCACCTGCTGCCACCGGGCATTGCCCAGGACCGCCGCGCCCCGCTGAACGCGGCCGAAATCCGCGAAGGCTTCCGCCAGGAATTCAACCTGGCCGACGACGACCTGTTGCTGGTGCAGATCGGCTCGGGCTTCAAGACCAAGGGCGTGGACCGCAGCCTCAAGGCCCTGGCCGCGTTACCGGCCGAGCTGAAAAAACGCACGCGCCTGCTTGTCATCGGCCAGGACGACCCCAAAGTATTCCAACTGCAAAGCGCTACCCTGGGGCTGGGCGATAACGTGCAGTTCCTCAAGGGGCGCAGCGATATCCCGCGTTTCCTGCTGGGCGCCGACCTGTTGATCCACCCGGCGTACAACGAAAACACCGGCACCGTCCTGCTCGAAGCCCTGGTGGCCGGGTTGCCGGTGTTGGTATCGAAAGTGTGTGGGTACGCCCATTACATCGCCGAAGCTGACAGCGGCCTGGTGCTGGATGAGCCGTTCGAACAAACCCAGCTCAACGAGTACCTGGCCCATATGCTCACCGACACTGCACAGCGCACGGCCTGGAGCCGCAATGGGTTGGCCTTTGCCGAGACGGCCGACCTCTACAGCATGCCGCAGCACGCTGCGGATGTGATTCTGGCGGAGCCAAAACGATGAAGTTGATTCTTGCCGAACCGTTCAAGACCTTATGGGCCGGGCTCGATGCCTTTGCCGAAGTCGAGAAACTGCAAGGCCAGGTATTTCGCGAACTGGCGGCGCGGCGCACATTGCGCACCGAGGTCGAGGGCCGCCCGTATTTCGTGAAGATCCATCGGGGCATCGGCTGGGGCGAAATCTTCAAGAACCTGATCACCGCCAAATTGCCGGTGCTGGGCGCCGGCCTCGAGTGGGCGGCCATCCATCGTCTGCAGGACCTCGGCGTGCCGACCATGACCGGCGTGGCGTTCGGCGAAAAGGGCAGCAACCCGGCCGATCAGCACTCGTTCATCATCACCGAAGAGCTGGCGCCGACCGTCAGCCTGGAAGACCTGACCCTCAACTGGGTCGCCGAACCACCGGCCCCGGCGCTGCGCCATGCCCTGACCGCCGAACTCGCGCGCATGGTCGGCGACATGCACCGGGGCGGCGTCAATCACCGTGACTGCTACCTCTGCCATTTCCTGCTGGACACGTCACGACCGATCGATGCGCGCCACATCAAGCTCTCGGTCATCGACTTGCACCGCGCCCAACTGCGTGCCCATCTGCCGCTGCGCTGGCGCGACAAGGACCTGTCCGCGCTGTATTACTCGGCGCTGGATATCGGCCTGACCCGTCGCGACAAACTGCGTTTCCTCAAAGGCTACTTCCGCCAGCCGCTGCGCCAGATCCTCGCCGAGCAATCGGCGTCCCTGAGCCTGATGCAACGCAAGGCCGACAAGCTGTATGCGCGCAAGCAACGTTACGGGGATGCGATCTGATGGCGGGTTGGAACCTGGAGCCTGCCTACGCCGACCTGGCGGATGACTTTGGCAGCCTCGAAGCGGTATTTGCCCTGCAAGGCGAGCGCCTGACCCGCGACCCGCTGTCGGAAGTGATCCGCGTGGAGCGCGGCGGGGTCAACTATTACGTCAAGCGCTACACCGGCGCCGGCAAGGGCTTGCGGCGTTACCTGGGCAAGCCGCGGGTCAAGTCCGAATGGCAGAACCTCAAACGCTTCGCCAAGTGGGGCATTCCCACCGCCGACGTGGTTGCCTGGGGCCTGGAACGCAAGGGCCTGGCCTACAGCCGTGGCGCGATGATCACCCGTGAGTTGGCCCGGACGGAAGACCTCTCGGTGCTGGCCGAGCGCAAAGATGCGCGCTTGCGCGACCCCAAGTGGGTCGATACGGTCAGCCGCCAACTCGCCGAATACACCCGGACCATGCACGACCACCACTTCACCCATAACGATTTGAAGTGGCGCAACCTGCTGATCGACGACCAGTCGACCCTGTACCTGATCGATTGCCCCAACGGCGATTTCTGGCGCGGGTTCTGGCTCAAATACCGCATTACCAAAGACCTGGCCTGCCTGGACAAGGTGGCCAAGTATCATCTGTCCGCCACCCAGCGCCTGCGCTTCTATATGCAATACCGTCAGCGCCGGCACTTGAGTGCATCGGACAAAGAACGCATTCGCCATGTGGTGAAGTTTTTTGAGGGACGCGAATGAGTGATTTCCTGGCGGCTGAAGACCGTGTCCTGCTGGAGCGGCACGGCCTCGCCACCTTCGACGCACTGTGGGCCAAGCAACTGGACGCGGTCGACGAGCCCAACACCAGCCGTGGCGGCTGGAGCAGCGTGTTTCGCCTGGAACTCGACGGCCACGGTTATTACCTCAAGCGCCAGAGCAACTACCTCACGCGCAGCTTGCATCGGCCGTTGGGCGAGCCGAGTTTCTCCCGTGAATTTCGCAATATCAGCCGTTACCGCACGCTCGGTATCCCGGCGTTGCAGGCGGTTTTCTATGGCGAGCGCAAGGTCGCCGGCGAGCACCGCGCGATGTTGCTGACCCGTGCGCTGGATGGCTGGAACGACCTGGAGTCGTTGCTGGAACAGTGGTCTTCGCTGAGCGATGCCCAGCACCGTGCGATCCTGCTGGCCTGCGGCCAACTGGCGCGTCGCCTGCACGGCGTCGGCCAGGTGCATGGCTGTTTCTACCCCAAGCATATTTTCCTGCAGGCCACCGGCGACGGTTACGTCGCGCAGTTGATCGACCTGGAAAAAACCCGCCCGCTGCTGTTCGGCCGGCGTGATCGGGTCAAGGACCTGGAACCGTTGTTGCGCCGTGCGCCGCAGTGGACGGATGGGCAGGTGCGCCACCTGTTGGCGGCCTACCTCGATCAGCCCGAAGGCAGTGCGTCGGTTGCCACCTGGCTGCAACGCCTGACGACGCGACGCAGCCATAAGGAGAACCGCTGATGCGCCTGTCCGAGCTGAAAAGCGCCGGCCGCACGCCGAGCCTGCCGCTGAGCATTGACCTGGCGGACGCCGCCGGCCCCGGCCAACTGCAACTGTTGAGCCTGTTGCGGGTGTTGCCGGGCGAGCGCTACGTGGGCGCGGCGGTATGGCGCGGGCGTCCGGTGCTGGCCAAGTTATTGGTGGGCAGCAAGGCCGCGCGGCATTTTCAGCGTGAACTGCACGGCGTGCGTCTGCTGGCCGAGCAAGGCCTGACCACGCCGCTGTTGCTCGCCGATGGCTTGCAGGAAGGCGAGGGCGGCTGGCTGCTGTTCGAGTTCCTCGAAGGCGCCGAAAGCCTGGCTGACGCCTGGCACGCCGTCGAAGGCCTGCCGCCGTTGGCCGACGAGCAAACCGCCGTGCTGGCCGAGGCGCTGGACGCAATTGCCCGGATGCACGCCAAAGGCCTGTGGCAAGAAGACCTGCACCTGGACAACCTGCTGCGCCAGCACGACAAGCTGTACCTGATCGACGGCGCCGGCATTCGCGTCGAAGAGGCCGGCAAGCCGTTGTCGCGCAATCGGGTGCTGGAAAACCTCGGGGTGTTTTTCGCCCAGTTGCCGAAAAATCTTCAGCCGTTCACCGAAGAACTGCTGGTGTACTACCTGCTGAGCAACGGCGAACACGCCTTGCCCCTCGAAGCCCTGGAAAAACAGGTGCGCAAGGTCAGCGCCTGGCGCCTGAAGGACTTTCTGAACAAGGTCGGCCGCGAGTGCACGCTGTTCAGCGTGGCGCGCGGGGCTTTTGCCTTGCGCGCGATTCGTCGCGAGGAAGAGGCCGCGATGCTGCCGGTGCTGGCGCAGGCCGACGCCTTGCTGGATCAGGGCCACCTGTACAAGACCGGTGGCGCAGCCAGCGTGGCCAAAGTCGAGGTGGCCGGTCGCCCGCTGGTGATCAAACGCTACAACATCAAGAACGTCGCCCATTGGCTCAAGCGCTTCTGGCGCCCGAGCCGCGCCTGGCACTCCTGGCGTGAAGGCAACCGCCTGGCGTTCCTCGGCATCGCCACGCCCAAGCCCCTGGCCGTGCTGGAAAAACGCTTTTTCTGGCTGCGCCGTCGTGCCTACCTGATCACCGAATACCTGCCGGGACCGGACATCATCGAGCGCTTCGCGCCCTACATCGAACACGGCGACGCGCCGGAAAACGAGCTGCAAGCCCTGGACCAGCTGTTTGCCGAGCTGATTGGCGAGCGCATCAGCCACGGCGACCTCAAGGGCCACAACCTGTTCTGGCACGAAGGCCGCTGGGCCCTGATCGACCTGGACGCGATGTGCCAACACACCTCCACCGCCAGCTTCGCCCCGGCGTACGCCAAGGACCGGGCGCGATTCATGCGTAACTGGCCGCAGGACAGTGGGTTGTACCGAGTGATTGATCAGCGCTTGCCTGAAGGAGTCCAGGCTGGAGGCTCTCTGTAGCAGTGAAGGAGGGCAGTATAGATGTCGGTGGGCGCCCCTGAAGTCCCGTAAAAACCAGGATTAAACATCCCATGGCTGATGAAAAACTAACCTCCCCGCAGTTTCTTCTTTTTGAAAGTGAGAGTGAGGCTGAGCGCGATGCAGAAGTTGTGGCGGCGAAGCCGCCAACGGGGGCGTTCAGCAATTTCATTGTCTATGTGGATGAAAGTGGCGATCACGGGATGCAGACACTCGATGTCAACTACCCCATGTTTGTTTTGGCTTTCTGCGTTTTCCACAAGCGACATTATTGTGAAAAAGTCATCCCTGCCCTTCAAAAGTTCAAGTTCAATCATATGGGCCATGATCTTGTCGGCTTACATGAACTGGAGATCCGAAAGGAAAAAGGGGCATTCTCGAGCATGTTCGCCTCTCGCCAGCACAAGCATGCTTTTCTCGAAGAGCTGACGAGCATCATTGAGTCGAGCAATTTTGTCTTGATCAGTTGTGTGATTGATAAAGCCACTCTTCGGGAGCAGCAAGGCCCGATACATAACCCTTACCATCTGGCTTTAGGTTTCTGTCTTGAAACGCTCTACGAGTTTCTCCAAGAGAAAAATCAGCAAGGCGCGTTGACTCACGTGATTTTCGAGCGTCGAGGTCGTAAAGAGGATAACGAGCTTGAATTGGAGTTTCGTCGGATGTGCGACGGCGCCAATCGTCTAGGTATTCGCCTGCCGTTTGAAATCGTGTTCGCGACCAAGCAGGTGAACTCAACGGGGTTGCAGCTTGCGGATCTGGTTGCCCGCCCCATTGGCATGAGTGTTTTGCGGCCAGGTCAGGAGAATCGTGCCTTTGACGTCCTCACACGCAAGTTTTATTGCAGCGGGGGGCGGAGCAAGGTGGGTGAGGGTTTTGAAAATTGGGGGCTGAAGATTTTTCCTGTTGCAGAAAGCGAAAAGCCCCGGTGAAGCTCACCGAGGCTATAGCGCCGACCGGGATCCCCCAGTCCATTTGCGGCCGATTCTATGCTTGCGGTTTTGGAGTGTCAACGCGGGGAGCCTGGGCCGTCGATAAGGGCTTACGGTGGAGAGTCTAGTGATCTGTGTGATAGTCATCACTGTTGCCTGAGCAACACCCATCAGGCAATTGATAGCCGATAGCGACAGCCTGTTTTCCTTCAAGGTTCTTATCCTGTTGATTTAACGCGATAAAAATCCTGGCACGGGCTCTGCAATGCCGTCTGGTGAACCCTTTCATCGGTCGCAGCGGAGCCCTGTATGCCTTTCAGCCTTTCCTCGCTTTCCCGTTTGATCTGCCTTGGCGCCGCGTTGTTGCTGGGCCAGGCCGCCGTCGTCCAGGCCGCCGAAGGCGATGATGCCGTGCCGTCCCTGGCCGGCAAGCGCATTGCGGTCAGCATGACCGGGACCAGTCACTATTTCGATATCAAGGCGTTCCAGGCGCAGGTCGATGAGATCAAGCGCCTGGGCGGTACGCCGATCACGCTCGATGCCGGGCGCAACGACAAGAACCTGGTGACCCAGTTGCAGACCGTGGTCACCCAGAAACCCGATGCCGTGATCCAGACCCTCGGTACCCTCAGCGTGATCGACCCCTGGCTCAAGCGCATCAGCAAGGCCGGCATTCCGCTGTTCACCATTGATGTGCCGTCGCAATACAGCCTGAACAACACCACCTCGGACAACGTCGCCACCGGCAAGGCCCTGGCCGATCAATTGATCAAGGACGCCGGTGGCAAAGGCAAGATCCTGGTGTTCAACGGTTTCTACGGCGTGCCGGTGTGTGCCATCCGTTATGACCAGTTGAAGCTGGCGCTCAAGGACCATCCGCAACTGGAGATCATCCAGCCGGAGCTGCGTGATGTGATCCCCAACACCGTGCAGGACGCCTATTCCCAGGTGTCGGCGCTGCTCAACAAATACCCGGCGGGCAGTGTGTCGGCGATCTGGGCGGCATGGGATATCCCGCAACTGGGGGCGAGCAAGGCGTTGATCGACGCCAAGCGCACCGAAATCAAGACCTACGGTGTTGATGGCACTCCCGAAGTGCTGGCGCTGCTGGGCCAGGCGAACTCGCCGGTGGGCGCGGTGGTGGCGCAGCAACCGGCGCTGATCGGCAAGACCGCCGTGCAGAACGTGGCGCGCTACCTGGCCGGCCAGCGTGACTTGCCCAAGGAAACCCATGTGGCCACCCTGCTGACCACCGCCGACAACCTGGCGCAAGTCCAGCAATTGCGGGGTGACTGATGACGGCGTTGCACTTGCAGCATGTGCGTAAACGCTTCGGCGCCACCCAGGCGCTGGACGACGCCAGCCTTAAAGTCGAACGCGGCACCATCCACGGCCTGGTGGGCGAGAACGGCGCGGGCAAGTCGACCTTGATCAAGATCCTGGCCGGTATCCACGCGGCGGATGCGGGGCAGGTCAGTATCGATGGCCGCGTGTATGACCGGTTGTCGCCGCGCCAGGTGGATGCGCTGGGCGTGCAGTTCATCCATCAGGAGCGCCTGTTGCCGGCGAGTTTCACCGTGGGCGAGGCACTGTTTTTCGGGCATGAGCTGCGGCGCGGTCCGTTCGTTGACCGGCGCAGGCAACAGCACGAAGCCGAGCGTTTGCTGGGTGAATATTTCGATCTGCAGTTGCCGGCGGGCGTGCGGGTGGGCGAGTTGAACAGTGCCGAACGCCAAGTGCTGCAGATCACCCGCGCATTGATCCGCCAGCCGAAGATCCTGGTGTTCGACGAGCCCAGCGTGGCGTTGGTCAAGCGTGAAGTCGACCAGTTGCTGCGCATCGTCAAGCGCCTGCGCGACCAGGGCTTGTCGATCCTGTACATCTCCCATTACCTGCAGGAAATCGACAGCCTATGCGATGAGGTCACGGTGCTGCGTAATGGCCGCGATGTGGCCGTGGTGCAGCCACGGCAGACCTCCAGCGCAGAAATTGCGCGGCTGATGGTCAATCGCGAGGTCCAGGATATGTATCCCAAGGCCAGCGTCGAGTTGGGGCCGCCGTTATTGCTGGTGCGTGGCTTGAGCTTGGCGCGGCGCTATCGGCAGATCGACCTGGAAGTTCGACGCGGTGAAATCGTCGGCCTGACCGGGCTGGTCGGCTCGGGGGCCAAGGAATTGTTCAAGACGCTGTTCGGCGTCGAGCGTGCCAACAGCGGCAGTGTGCACCTGGACGGGCGTTTGCTGCGCCTGCGCTCGCCGGGCCAGGCGATTGCCGCAGGCATTGCGCTGGTGCCGGAAGAACGACGCAGCCAGGGGATTTCGCCGGCACTGTCAGTCCTGGAAAACCTCACGCTGGCGGGGCTTGGGCGCTTCAGCCGCTGGGGGTTGTTGAGTCGCCGCCAGGAGCAGGCGCAAACGCTGCGGTTGATCGATGAGCTGGCGATCAAGGCGCCGGGGCCGCATGCGGCTGTCAGCCAACTCAGTGGCGGCAACCAGCAGAAAGTCGCTTTGGGTAAATGGTTGAGCCGGCGCTCGGCGGTGTATCTGCTGGATGAGCCGTGCGTGGGGGTGGATGTGGGGGCCAAAGTGGAGATCTATCGTGTGATCGGCCGGCTGGTGCAAGAGGGCGCGGCGGTGCTGGTGCTGTCTTCGGATTTGCCGGAGTTGCTGGGTATCAGCGACCGGATTGTGGTGCTGCATCGCGGCGAAATCGCCGCAGAGTTTCGCGCAGGGGAGGTCGACAGCGATCAGTTGCTGGCCTGCGCGACCGGGGCGTCGCGCGCTTCTGCAGGACGGGCGCGGGAGGTCGAACATGCTTGAGGTCGCTACGCCCGGGTTATCGCAGCGTGTGTGGAGGGCGGTGCTGCGTCGGGGTTCGATGGGCGTGTTCCTGGCGATCCTGCTGGGGTTCGCCGTGGCTGCGCCGAACTTTCTGTCGGTGGGCAACTTGGCCAACGTGTTCAGCCAGTCGGCGATCCTCGGTGTGCTGGCTTTCGGGCTGACCTGCGTGATTATCGGCGGCGGTTCGAATGTGCTGGCCGGCGGGCTCGACCTGTCGCTGGCGGCCAACCTGGGGTTGTGCGCCGCGGTGTTCAGTCGCCTCAACAATGCCGGCCTGGAGCTGTGGCTCAGTCTGCTATTGACCCTGGGCTGCGGCCTGGCGGTCGGCTTGCTCAATGGTCTGGCCGTGGTGCTGCTGCGCCTGCCGCCGCTGTTGGCGACCCTGGCAAGCATGAACGTGCTGGCCGGGCTGGAACTGGTGCTGACTGAAAATACGGTGGTCTCCACCGATTCGCCGTTGCTCGACCTGCTCAGCGGCGGGTCTTGGCTGTCGGTGCCGGCGCTGGCGTGGGTGTTGCTGGTGAGCGCGGGCGTGCTGACCTTGCTGATCCAGCATTCGGCCTATGGGCTGCGCCTGCACGCGGTGGGTGAATATCCGCAAGCGGCCGAGGCGGCGGGCATTCGCGTGCAGGGTTATGTGCTGTCGAGTTACCTGCTCTCGGGCCTGTGCGCGGCGGTGGCTGCATTGTGTTCGGCAGCGTTTTTCAGTGGCAGCACCACGGGGTCCGGCGACATGTTGCTGTCGGTGGTGGCGATTGCCTTTCTTGGCGTGGTGTTTTCCCGGCGATGGGTGGCGAGTATCCCCGGCACCTTGCTGGCGGCGCTGTTGATCGGTTTTCTGATCAATGGCTTTCAACTGCTCAATGTCTCGAGTTTCTGGGTCAACGGCGTGCAGGGCGTGTTGATTCTGCTGGTGGTGGCCGCGTCCAGCGCATTGAACCGAGGGGGGCAGTGATGAATCTGCGTTCTTTATTGCCGCTGACGCTGCCGCTGGTGTTCGCGCTGATCGTGGTGGTCTTTGCCTTGGCCGCGCCAGGGTTTCTGAGCGGCGGAAATCTTAAAAGCCTGGTGCTGAACAACTTCGTGCTGCTGGCGATTGTCGCCATCGGCATGACATACGCGGTGGCGGCCGGCGGCATCGACCTGTCGGTGGGCACGGCGCTGGATTTCGCCAGTTTCAGCTTTGTGGTGCTGCTCAACGGCGGACACAGCTGGGCCGTCGCCATAACGGGCGCGCTGGGGGCCGGGCTGATGGTGGGGGGGTTGAACGCCGGCCTGATTGCCGGGCTGCGGATCAGTCCTTTCCTGGCGACCCTGGGCACGTTGTTCATCGGCACCAGCGCCCAGCAATTGCTCTCGGATGGCGGCCAGCCGATCTATCTGGCCCAGGGTTTGAAGCCTGAACTGACGGGCCTGACGCCGCTGCTGATCGTCGTGGCGCTGGCGCTGGTCTACGGCCTGGCCCTGGCGCGCGGACGCCTGGGCCGTGAATTGCTGGCCCAGGGCACGCAACCGCTGCTGGCGTATTACTCGGGGTTGTCGGTGCGGCGCATCGTCACGCTCGTCGCCCTGGCCACCGCTTTGGCCTGTGGCGTGGCGGGGGTGTTGCTCAGCACCACGGTCGGGGCCTATGTGCCACTGTCCGGCAACGCGTTTTTGCTCAACGCCATTGGCGCGGTATTTATCGGCACCACCTTGAGCCGACAGGGCCGGGCGAACATTCCCGGAACCCTGTTGGGCGTGCTGTTTATCAACGTGATCGCCAACGGCCTGCTGCTGATCGGCTGGAATTTCTATTGGCAGCAGGTGGCGACGGGCGTGCTGATTTTCCTGGTGCTGACCTTCAGTTTTGCCAGCCGCCGGGCGGTACAGAGCCACTGATCAGAACTGGTACTGCGCACCGGTCCCGGCATAGCACGAGCGTCCGGGCACAGGGTCTGGTGGCAGGTCCAGTGTTCGATCTTCTGCTCGAAGCGGGCGCGCCAGTTGAACACGCTGTAGCCCGGCGCGGCAGGTTGGGTGTTGGTGTCTTCGACGTAGACCTTGCTGCGGTACATGCCTTCGAGGGCCGCGTTGACCCGGGTGTCCTGGCCGATGCGGGCCTTCGTGCTGCTGGCTGACCGAGAACTTGAGCGCGCTGCTGCTCACCGAGTGCGGGTCGGGCTTGTAGGCTGCCCAGGGTTCATGGGGCAGCCGAAATCCGTGGCGCTCAGGGTGTAAACGCGCAAAAGAGTGGGAGTTTAGTGGCTTGGCGGATTTTTAGCATTTCAGACACCTCCTACATGTTGTAGCGCAGAGGCTGGGCTGAACCCCATGCAGGTCGGGTGCTAGCGTGGCGAACGATCTTTGGAGGCTCGCCATGAACATAGAAAACGCTGCGGCACTGCTGATGGTTTCGCTGCTCATCAGCGGCTGCGGCACACTCAACACGGTGCTGCGTGAAGATGTCGCAGCGACCCGTGAACTGCGCCAGCAAAAAACCTACTGTAAATCCATTCCGCGAGCCTACAGCGGCGCCGCGTTTGATTTCTGCCTGCTGCACGCCGCGCCGGACCCCACGGGCCGGGTGATCTCGTTGGTGTTGGCCGATATCGCGTTGTCGGGGGGGCTGGACACGGTCGTTCTGCCCTACACCCTGTACCGGCAAGTCGAACACGGCAATATCGACATCTATCGTTAAGCCCGGTCGATCCACTCGCCGCTTGCCACTAACCGTCTTGTCCTGCTTTTAAGCTATAATCCCGCCCTTTAGCTGTTTCCTGCCCAGGCGGGAAACACACTTTTTTCAGGCGTGACCCGCCTGTATGCAGACTAAAAGAGGCTAGACCCCTGTGGCATTGACGATTCTTGGCCTGTCCGGCGCCCTTAGCCATGATCCTTCCGCAGCCCTGTATATCGACGGCAAGCTGATCGCGGCCGCCGAAGAAGAGCGCTTCGTACGCGACAAACATGCAAAGCACCGCATGCCCTACGAATCGGCGAAGTTCTGCCTGGAACAGGCTGGCATCAAACCTTCCGATGTTGACGTGGTGGCGATTCCCTTCGCCCCGATCAGCCTGTTCGGCGAGGCGCGCTGGCACTACGCCAAGCGTTACTGGTACGCCCCGGACCGCGCGCTCGACGCGATCCTGATGGGCAACCGTCGCTACAAGCGCTACCGCAACAAGATCGTCTGGTGCCTGGAACAACTGGGCTTCGATCCGAAGAAAATCAAGATCGAACCGGTCGAACACCACCTGGCCCACGCCTCCAGCGCCTATCACTGCTCCGGCTTCAAGGAGAAAACCGCGATCCTGGGGATCGACGGTAAAGGCGAGTACGCCACCACCTTCTTCGGCTACGGCGAAAACGGCAAGATCCACAAGATCAAGGAATTCTACGACCCGGACTCCCTCGGCGGCCTGTACGGCGCGGTCACCGAGTTCCTCGGTTTCGAGATGCTCGACGGCGAGTTCAAGGTCATGGGCATGGCGCCGTATGGCGATGCCAGCAAGTACGATTTCTCGCGCCTGGCCTCCTTTGAAAACGGCGAGCTGGTGATCAACACCGACTACGCCAACGTCATTGGCCTGCGTCGCTATAAAGAGAAGGGCAAGGGGTTCTACTTCTCGCCCAAGCTGATCGAGTGGCTGGGTCCCAAGCGCGAAGGCGACATCGCCGACGAGCCCTACATCCACTACGCGGCCAGCATGCAGGCACTGTTCGAGAAACTGTCCCTGCAGATGATCGACTACTACCTGGGCGACATCCTCAAGGAAACCGGCAAGCTGGCCTTCGCCGGCGGCTGTGCGCTGAACGTCAAGCTGAACCAGAAGATCATTGCCCGCGACGACGTCAAGGAGCTGTTCGTGCAGCCGGCGTCCGGCGATGCCGGCACCGCCGTCGGCGCGGCCGCTTATGTGTCCCACGCCCGTGGTGTACCGGTCGAGAAGATGGAACACGTCTACCTCGGCCCGTCCTACAGCAACGAAGACGTGATCGCCGCCTGCGCCAAGCACGCGAGCAAGCCGAACTGGCGCAAGATCGAAAACACGCCCCAGCGCATCGCCAGGATCATGGTCGACGGCAACCCGGTGGCCTGGTTCCAGGGTCGCATGGAGTTTGGTCCGCGCGCCCTGGGCGGTCGTTCGATCATCGGTTGCCCGAGCGCCACCGGCGTGGCGGATCGCATCAACCACCAGATCAAGTTCCGCGAGCGCTGGAGGCCTTTCTGCCCGTCGATGCTCGACACCGTGGCCCCGCAGATGATCAAGGTCGACCATCCCGCGCCGTTCATGACCTTCACCTTTGAAGTGTCGGAAGAGTGGAAGACCCGCGTGCCGGAAGTGGTCCATGAAGATGGCACCTCCCGCGCCCAGGTACTCAAGCGCGAATACAACCCGCGCTACTACGACATGATGAAAGAACTCGAAGTGCTGACCGGTAACGGCGTATCCCTGAACACCTCGCTCAACCGCCGTGGCGAAGCGATGATCTGCTCGCCGACCGACGCGCTGAACATGTTCTACGGCTCCGACCTGCAATACCTGATCATGGAAGACATCCTGGTCGTCAAAGACGGCGTGGACCCTTATGACACGCTCGGCTGACCGCCACGTCCTGCAGTTCTGCCACGGCTATGACGGGCCGTTCCTGGATTGCGCGCGGCAGTACGCCAGTCTGTTCGCGGGCTCCGGCTACAAGGTGACCACGGTGTTTCTCACCGGGGTCGCCGACCCCGAAGTGGCCGCCGGTTGCGCATCCGATGAAGTGTTGTTCATGGAATTCAGCTCCAAGGCCATCCGTGGCCTGAAGCTGGGGGCCATCCGTGAACTGCGCAAGATCGCCGCGTCGCGCAATTTCAGTTTCTGCATTGCCCACCGTTTCAAGCCGATCTACATCGCCTTGCTCGGCACGCGGCTGCCGGTGATTGGCGTGCATCATGCCTTCGGTGACTACCAACGCCGCAGTCGCAGGCTGTTTGCCGGGATTTTCCGCAAGCGCCTGAGCCTGCTGGGGGTGTCCGACGCAGTGCGTGACGACATGCGCCGCTGCCTGCCGGCGTGGCCGGCGGCACGTATCCAGACCTTGTATAACCGCATCGACGTCGACGCCTTGCAGGCCAATCAAGCGCCTGTGCACGAGGCGCGCGATGCCCTGGGGTTGTCGCCGGACGAATGGGTGGTCGGCAACGTCGGCCGCCTGCACCCGGACAAGGACCAGGCCACGCTGCTCAAGGGTTTTGCCCTGGCACTGCCGCATCTGCCGGCCGACAGCCGCCTGGCGATCCTCGGCAGCGGGCGCCTGGAGCAAGACCTCAAACACCTGGCGCGGGAGTTGAACATCGCCGACAAGGTGCTGTTCCTCGGCCAAGTGCCGGAAGCGCGTCGGTATTTCCGCGCCTTTGACGTGTTTGCCCTGAGCTCCGATCACGAGCCGTTCGGCATGGTGCTGCTGGAAGCCATGGCGGCTGGCGTGCCGTTGCTGGCCACGGCCTGCGGTGGGGCGAAGGAAGTGGTCGAAGGTGTCGGCATCCTGTTTCCGTTCGGTGATGCCGAGCGCCTGGCCCAAGGGCTGCAGCACCTGGCGGCGATGGATCACAACCAGCGACGGCAGTGTGCCGAGATGATGCTGGAGCGCCTGCGCACGCGGTTCTCGGATCAGGCGGTACGCGATACTTTCTGGCAATTGCCGCACGTAATTGAACTGACCGCGGGGGCTTGATGCTCAATCGATTCCAAGGCTGGCGCGAGCGGGGCTGGTCCGTCGTCGACGCGCCTGTCTACAACGAGGCCTGGCAACGGTTCGGCGGCAGTGTCGCCACCCATCCCCAGGTGATCGAGCGTCTGTCCGGGCTGGCCGACATCCCGGTGCGTTACCTGGCCTGGGAGCAAGGTGGCGCGCTCAAGGCATGCATCGCCACCTGGGGGCGGGACCTGGCGCTATCCAAAGATGTGCTCAAGCGACGGGGCAAGAAGGGCCTGTTCGACCTGGGCAATGCCGAGTTGATCCTGCCCGCCGCACCTGACGCCCATGCGCCTTTGCGGCACCGTGCTCGCTACCTGTCGACCCTGAACGAAGGCCGTTTCAGCGGCCTCAAGCCCCAGGCCGAGCAACTGGCCATGGCCCGCACCCCGGAAGAACTGTCGAAGAAATTTCGCTACAACCAGCGCCGCGAACTGCGCCTGCTGGAAGAGGCCGGCGGCGTGGTGCGCCCGGTGAGCGAGTTTTCCAATGAGGAACTGGCAGCGATCTACTGCGATTTGTTCCTGCGCCGCTGGGGCTTTGTCGCCACCGGCGCCGAGCGCATGGCCGAAGTGATCGGGCTGTTGCGCGACTGGCTGATCGGCTCGGTGATTTTCCTCCACGACGCGCCGATTGCGGTGCAGCTGGTGTACCGGGTCGAATCGCCGGAGTGGATCAGCGTGGAGTACGTCAACGGCGGCGTCGATCCCGAAACCCGCGCATTCAGCCCCGGCAGCGTGCTGAGTTTCCTCAATACCCAGAGCGCCTGGGAGCAGGCGCGTGAAGTCGGCAAGCCGCTGCGGTTTTCCTTCGGGCGCGCCGACCGGGAGTACAAGGACCGTTGGTGCAACCCCGTGCCGGTGCTGACCGTATGAGTCGCAAACAGCAACTGCTCAAGCGCCATCGGCGCAACAAGCGCATCGGTGTGTTGATCGGCCTGGTGCTGCTGGTGGTGATCGGTGTCTGTGTCGCCTGGTGGCTGCCGTTCGTGCTCGGCGTGCTGGCCTGGGTGGCCCATGAAGCCTGGTTTGCCGACCACCTGTTCTATGCGCCCGGCGAGGATTATCAATACCGGTTCTCGGCGGATGCACAGCGGACCGATGTCCGCCTGGAGGGCGGGCGCCTGCGGGTCGATTCGCCCCTGGAAGCCGAGGCGACCCTGGTGCTGGCCATCAAGGTCAAGAGCGGCTGGCTGGGGCGCTTCCTGGACCCGGCCGTTGAGATTGTCGACGGTGACCGCCGCGACCGGCAGACATTCGAGCGCGGCGTGAATGGCCTGCGTTACCTCAACCTCAGCGGCCTGGCCCCGGCCCTGATGGCCGGTGAGCTGCGCTTGCGCGGGCGTTTTTGCAGCCTGCAGGGCGCGCCAGGATTGTGGGCCTGGACCACGCCCGATTATTCAAAGCAACGGGTGATGGTCATCGCGCCCCATGCCGACGATGCCGAGTTGGCTGCCTTCGGTCTTTACAGCCAGGCCGAGAACCCGTGGATCGTGACCCTCACCGCGGGCGAAATCGAAGCCGAGCACTATCAGCACATGGGCCTGGACCCGGTCGAAGCCGCGCGGATCAAAGGCCGCCTGCGCGCCTGGGACAGCATCGCCGTGCCGCGTTGGGCCGGTGTGCCACAGGCGCATTGCGTGCAGTTGGGCTATTTCTGCCTGCAATTGCCGGCGATGCGCGCAGCGCCTGATCAGCCGATCGCTTCGCGCGAGGCGGACCTGTCGGACATCCGCTTGTTTCGCCAACTCAACCCCTTCCCGTTGCCGGCGGACCTTGACGGCCAGCCGACCTGGAACAACCTGCTGGCCGACCTGCGCCAGTTGCTGCTGAGCGCACGTCCCGAGGTGATCGTGCTGCCCCACCCGCTGCTCGACCCGCACCCGGACCATATCTGCGCACAGCAAGCGGTGATCGAGGCCCTGCAAGGGCTTGCGTGGCAACCCACCACCGTATTGGGCTATGCCAACCACCTGCACGATAACGATCGCTGGCCCATGGGGGACGCGGGTGCCGGGATTGCCTTGCCGCCGCTGTTCGACGACACCCTGGAGCTGCGACCTTGCAGCCTGCCGCTGTCGTTGGCCCAGCAGCGCGACAAGGCCATGGCGCTGGGCATGATGCATGACCTGCAGCCTGCGCCGCCGTTCAAGCGCCGGGTGCGGCGTTGGCTGCAGCGGGTATTGGCGGGGCGTGCGCCGTCGCCCTACGGTGAGAACGAGTTTTTCCGCAAGGCCGTACGACGGCATGAGTTGTTCTGGCATTTGTGAAAGGGAAAGTCATGAAAGTTTTGTTTCTGGTGCAGAAAGAACAGCGCGCCATTCTGGATCGCCTGTACGACGGCGTGGCCGCGCACTGCGAGTGCGATACCCGCTGGTTGAGCAGTGACGAGCAGCGCAACCTGCGCGCCTACTTCCGTCGTGAAGTCGACGTGACCCGCTATGACCGCATTGTCTTCTTCCTGCGCTTCAAGCAGGAAATCCGCCAGGTCGGGTTCATTCGTACGATCCCCAACCTGGTGATCCTCGAGCACGACGCCTACCAGAACTACATTCCCTGCAAGTACACCGGCAAGTTCAGTGCGCACTATCGCCGCTTGCCATGGGCGCGGGTCATCAGCTCCGGCCATATGGTCACCGAGCGTCTGCGCGCGGAAGGCTTCGACGCGGTGTTCGTGCCCAAGGGCTACGACCAGGCGCTGTTGCAGGCCCCGCCACCTGAAGAGCGGCGCGAGCGAGACATCGAGCTGGCGTTCGTCGGCAGCACCAACAGCGTGGCCTACAGTGGCCGCAAGGCTTTGCTCGATGAGCTGGCGCAGGTTGAGCCTTTGGTAGTGACACGTACCAAATCCGGTGAGGAATACTGCGCGACCCTCAACCGCATCCGTTTTTTCGTCAGTGCCGATGTGGGCATGGGCGAGTATATGATCAAGAACTTCGAGGCCATGGCTTGCGGCTGCGTGTTGCTGGCGTTCGATCAAGGCGACGCCGAAAACCAGGCCCTGGGCTTCAAGGACATGGTCAATGTGGTGTTCTACAAAGACATCCCGCAGTTGCGGGAAAAACTGGCAGTGTTGCGCGCCGATCCGCAGTTGGCGGCAGACATCGCTCGTAACGGGCAAGACCTGGTCGTCAGCCAGTTCAGCTTTGCGCGTATCGGCCAGCGCATCGTCGACGCGCTCCAGCCTCCCTTGCGGCCACGGGCGCCCTTGAGTGTGCTGGAGCGGTTACGTTTGACGCTGGGTGTTTGATGGTGGCCAACTTGGCCCAAAATAGTGGCTACATGATATTGTCGAGGCAGGCATGCAATTCTCCGATCAAAGCGACATAACGCTCGTAGTGACCAGTTGTGGTCGCTTCGATTTGTTGAAACGTACGCTTGAGACCTTCGATCTGTTCAATACGGCTGAGATACGCGAAGTCTTCATTACCGAAGACTCCGGCGACGAAGCTGTACGCCTGGCGATTCCTGAGCATTGGCGCAATCATTGCTCATTCTTGATCAACCGCCCGAAGCTTGGGCAACTGGCATCCATTGACCTGGCTTACGAGTCGGTCAAGACCCCCTATATATTCCACTGCGAAGATGACTGGGCGTTTTATCGACCCGGTTTTGTCGAGGATTCCAAGGTGGTACTGGAGTTGCGTCCCGACATTCTTCAAGTCTGGTTGCGCAACTACGTGTACGACTTGCAGGTGCACAGCCCCTATATTCATTTGGGGCCGCGCGAAGTGATCGGCGGGGTGCCTTGCTATATGTTGCTGTCCGACAAGCCCGAGTGGCAGGGGTTCTCGCTGAACCCGGGCTTGCGGCGGATGAAGGAATACCGGTTATGTGCACCCTATGCAGGATTCGAGGGTGAGAAAGGGCTTTCCAAGCGATACGCGCAGTTGAACCTGAGCGCCGTGACCCTGGAAGGCGATGCGGTCCTGCATACCGGCTTCGGTTTGCATGTGGCGACAGCGGAAGAACGCTTGAACAAGGCTCGGCGCAAGCGTCGGGAGCGGATTAAGTTGGTAGCCATGCTGATACTGGGTGTCGGTATCGGCTGGTTGATCCGTTAGTTATGAATGACAAGCCACCACAACGCCGCATAAGGTCTTTTTACGATGAGTATCCTCAACATCATGTGGGCCGGTGGTTCTGCTTACGCTTCAGTGCAGAAGGTTCATCAGCAGATACTGTCCCACGTCGTCGACCGTGCGTCGGTCGATACCTGGCTGCTTCAGGGTAGTGCAGAGGCCGGCGAGGCGGCGCTCGAGTGGAAACTCTCTTCGGCCCAGCTCAAAGGCCGGCACCTGTGGAAATTGCTGCTGCCGAGGTTGCGCGCGCGTTTCCAAAAGGCGCTGCCTGACGGCGTGAAGATTGTGCTGCTGGACGGCGTGGGTGTTGCCCGGGTGATGTTGCCGATGCTCAAGCGCTTGCCGCAGGTGCGGGCAGTGGTTTTATTTCATGGTGCTACGCGCTTGCGCCAGGCCGACCGGGCGCTGTTCGAACAGTTTCCGGCGGCGCAACTGACGCTGGCGGCGGTGTCGCAAACCCTGGCTGACTCGCTTGAATGTTATCTGCAGCAGCCGGTGGCGGTGCTGCGCAGTGCTTTCGACCCTGTCGCCTTCTGTGCTGCCGCGCTTTCTCGGGAGCAGGCCCGGATGCGTCTGGAACTGCCGTTGGACGCAACGCCGGTGCTGGGGGCGGTGGGGCGGCTGGTCGATGGCAAGGGCTTTGGTTGTTTGCTGGAGGCGTTCGCCAGCGTGTCGCCAGATTGGCCTGATGCGCACCTGGTGATCGTCGGTGAGGGACAGGCGAGGGCTGTGCTCGAGGCGCGTATCGAGCAGCTCGGCTTGCAGGGCAAGGTGTCCCTGCCTGGTCATCTGTCGGATGCGGCGACGCTGTACCGGGCCTTCGACTGGGTGGCCGTTCCGTCGACCCAAGAGGGTTTGGGGTTGATCCTGCAGGAAGCGGTGATGGCCGGTGTGCCGGTGCTGACCAGTGAGTTGGCGGTGTTCCGCGAGCAGTTGGCGGATGCCGGCTGGTACGCGCCTTCAGGCGATGTGCAGGCCTGGGGCCATCTGATGGCCCAGGCATTCGCCGCGTCCGCGCGGGAAGTGCTCGAGGCTCAGTCGCGGGCGCTGGCGCCGGAGCAAGCCTGGAAAGACTTCAGTGAAACTTCCCAACGGCTGTTTTCATGCCGCTAGCAGTGCTTGCTCCAGTGCGCGCATTGGAAAGTGGTCGTTCAGCTTCTCGCGCGCAATATAGCGCGCGAAGTGCTGCAAGTTGCGCCGTGCGAGTTCCGCGTTCAGGGGCGCACGCAGGAAACGCATGTCGGCCACATCGATCAGCCCCATTTCGTTGTCGGGCGTCACGACAATGTTGCCCAGGTGCAGTGAGCGGAAGTAGATGCCTGCACCATGCAACCGGCGGATGAGGGCTACCAGCGGATCGAGGTTCGATTGCCAGTCAAAGCCTTCCTTGTTGGAAATCTGACGCAGGGTTTCCCCCGGCAACGGGCGATACAGCACGGCGGTCATGCCGGGCGCTGCCAGTTGAAAGAACGCAAGAACGGTCAAGGTAGGAATGCCGCGCTGCTGCAACTGGGCCACGTTGTCGATGAACCGTTTGGAATACGGGCGAAACAGCGCGGACGAAAACAGCCGTTTGCGACGAAACAGTTTAAGGATGTTCCCGTCGGCCAGCAGGTAGACTTTCGGGCCGTAGCTGTCCTTCTCCAGGATTCTGGCGCCTTCAATCATCGCGGTTAAATCGGCTTGGGCAAGCCTTGAACATTGCATTGTGGGAAAGCCTTGTGGGAGTCGCGGGGGCACAGTAATCGGTAATAATGCCGAAAGTTTTGGGTTTTAACCATGCCGGCTTGGTGGGTTGAACATATTCAGGAGCGGGTGATGCAAGCAAGTCGTTGGGCGCAGGTATGGATGAGTTTCGGGCTGCTTTGGTTTTTGCTGGCGATTGCCTTCGCGCCGACCAACAAGATTTATCAACAAGGGTTGACCCTGTTTCTCTGGTTGCCGGCCATGGTCTTTGCCTGGTCGGCGCGCGAGCGTCTCAAGGAAGTCTGGCGCCAGCAGCGCTGGATGTGCCTGATGGTTGCCGCGCTGGCTGTCTGGGGCATCGTCAGCCTGATGTGGACCAATACCGACGATCCTTCGCGCGAAGCCAAGCGCCTGCTCTATATCGGCGTGTTCCTGCTGTTTTTCCCGGTATTTGCCTGTGGTCGGACCGAGCAGGTCATCCGCGTGATGCAATGGGGCGGTTTCGGGCTCGCGTTGTCGTCGCTGTTGGCGATCATCAAATTCTATGGCCTTGAGCATAACGACTGGCAGGCGCGTCTCAGTGGTTTGGGGCAATTGAGCCATCCGATTCTTGGCGCCTACGTGATTGGCGTGGCGGCCGTCTGGCTATTGCACTGGTTGCCCCGTGGCCGCTGGATGCAAGTGGCATGGGCCGTGTCCATTGCGCTGCTGGGTCTGTTCGTGGTGCTGAGCCAAAGCCGTGGCGCCGCACTGGCACTGCTGCTGACGGTCGTGGCCATGCCCGCCTGGTGCCGTGACCGTCGGACCGCAGTGATTGCCATCGGCGCAGTCGTGGCGGCGCTGGCGGTGTTCTTTGCCATGCAATCGTTGATGCTGGCCCGTGGTGTCTCCTATCGACCACAGATATTCATGGCCTCCCTGCAGATGATTGCCGAGCATCCATGGACTGGCCTGGGCCTGGGCGGGGATTACAAGGTGTTTACGGATGGTGAGTATTTCGACCATGCCCACAATCTGTTCACCCACGTAACCATCGAACTGGGCCTGCCAGGCCTGCTGCTGTGGTGCGGGCTGTGGTTCGGCGTGTTGTGGCAAGCCTGGAAGGCGCGCGACACGCTCTACGGCAAGGGCATCATCGGCATGTGGGTGTTCTCGTTCCTGGCCATGCAGTTCGATGCCGCCAGCCTCACGGGGACGCCGCGGGCCGAGTGGTTCATCTCGTGGCTGCCGATCGCGCTGGGCAGTGTCTTGGTCTGGGCTCGGGCCAAACCCGACGCTTGTGATAAAGTTCGCGTCCTATCCCATCAGTGAGCTCGACACATGAGTGACGCACCGCCAAAAGCGGACCAGGAATCCAGCCTGAAAATTTATTTCAGGCTGCTGGGCTATGTGAAACCGTACATCGGCATGTTCCTGCTGAGTATCGTGGGCTTCGTGATCTTTGCGTCCACCCAGCCCATGCTTGCCGGGATCCTCAAGTATTTCGTGGATGGCCTGAGCAATCCCGATGTGGTGTTCCTGCCCAAGATTCCATTGTTCAAGGACCTGAAGTTGCTGATGGCCGTGCCGCTGCTGATCATCCTGATCGCCGCGTGGCAGGGCCTGGGGTCTTTCCTGGGCAACTACTATCTGGCCAAGGTTTCCCTGGGGCTGGTGCATGACCTGCGGGTTCAGCTGTTCAACAAACTGCTGGTGCTGCCCAACCGCTATTTCGATACCCATAACTCCGGGCATCTGATTTCCCGCATCACCTTCAACGTGACCATGGTCACCGGTGCCGCCACGGATGCGATCAAGGTCGTGATCCGCGAAGGCCTGACGGTGGTGTTCCTGTTCGGCTACCTGCTGTGGATGAACTGGAAGCTGACCCTGGTGATGCTGGCGATCCTGCCGCTGATCGCGCTGATGGTCGGCAGTACCAGCAAGAAATTCCGTAAGCAGAGCAAGAAGATCCAGGTGGCAATGGGCGACGTGACCCACGTGGCCTCCGAAACCATCCAGGGCTATCGCGTGGTGCGCAGCTTCGGTGGCGAAAGCTATGAGCAGCGCCGTTTTGCCGCCGCCAGCCAGGGCAACACCGATAAACAACTGCGCATGAACAAGACCGGCGCGGTCTACACCCCGATGCTGCAATTGGTGATCTACACCGCCATGGCCGCGTTGATGTTCCTGGTGCTGCTGTTGCGCGGCGATGCCACGGCGGGTGACCTGGTGGCGTATATCACCGCTGCGGGCCTGCTGCCCAAGCCAATCCGCCAGCTGTCGGAAGTCAGCTCGACGATCCAGAAAGGCGTGGCGGGTGCCGAAAGCATCTTCGAGCAGTTGGATGAAGAACCTGAAGTCGACGGCGGCACCGAAGAGCGTGATCGCGTCAGCGGTCGCCTGGACGTGCGTAACCTGAGTTTCACTTACCCAGGTACCGAGCGCGAAGTGCTCAAGAACATCAGCTTCAGCGCCGCGCCGGGCCAGATGATTGCCCTGGTGGGGCGCTCGGGCAGTGGCAAGTCGACCCTGGCCAGCCTGATCCCGCGTTTCTACCATCACGAAACCGGGAAAATCCTCCTGGACGAGCTGGAAATCGAACACTACAGCCTGCGCAACCTGCGTCGACACGTGGCTCAGGTCACCCAGCACGTGACGCTGTTCAACGATACCGTGGCCAACAACATCGCCTACGGCGATCTGGCGGATGCGCCCCGGGCAGACATCGAAAAAGCCGCCGAAGACGCCTATGCCATGGACTTTATCTCGGAGTTGCCAAAAGGCCTGGATACCGAAGTGGGTGAAAACGGCGTGCTGCTCTCCGGCGGCCAGCGTCAACGCCTGGCGATTGCCCGGGCACTGCTGAAAAATGCGCCGCTGCTGATTCTGGATGAAGCGACTTCGGCGCTGGATACCGAATCGGAACGGCATATCCAGGCAGCGCTGGACAAGGTCATGAAGGGCCGTACCACCCTGGTCATCGCGCATCGTCTGTCGACTATCGAGAAAGCCGACATGATTCTGGTGATGGACCACGGCGAAATTGTCGAACGTGGTACTCATCTCGAACTGTTGGCCATGGGCGGTTATTACTCGCGCCTGCATGCCATGGGGCTGGACGAGCCGGCGACGGCCAACATCACCTGACGGACCGGGGCGCGCAAGGCGCCCCGCTTTGTATCAAGCGCTTTACAATCTTGACCAAAGCCAAATAATTCGCTGCCGATCGTTTGTTAAGTTGGCCTTCTCGATTCGAACGATGAACGAGAGGGCTAACCTTCTTGCGTGGGTATTGGAATGCTGCAACGACTGTTCTGGAAACTGCTCCCCAAGCCTCAACGGGCGTTTCTGCTGGGGCGTTTGTCGGTGGTGGATCGTCAGGCGGTGAACAAATCCCTGTCTGCGGTGACCACGCTTCCATCCGCTTTCGCACGGCACCAATGTGTATTTATCCACGTGCCCAAATGCGCTGGCAGCAGTGTCTGCTCGGCCCTGCTCGATGGACGTTGGCCAGGGCATTTACCGTATTACTGGTATCAGCAGCAATTCCCCGAGCATTGCGCACGCAGTTTCAAGTTTGCGTTCGTGCGTGACCCACTGGAGCGCGCCCACTCGGCCTACATCTACCTGCGTGGCAACCCCATGGGGGACCGAGACCTGCCAGCCCAGGCCCTGGTCAGCAGCTACCGCGATTTCGATCATTTCATTGCCGGCTGGCTACACCCGGAGAACCTGCGGCGCCAACTGCATTTCGCGCCCCAGACCGATTTTCTGGTCGATCAGCTGGGGCAGATGGCGATGGATTTTCTTGGTCGCCAGGAGTCGCTGCAAGAAGATTTCCGGCACTTGTGCGAGCGCCTCGGGGTGAACTCATGCTTGCCACATTTGAATGTTTCGCTGGCGCGCCGCAATGAGCCGGTCAGGGACTTTTGCTCGTTGCGTACGCGCCGTCTGGTCAGGCGTGCCTATCAACGTGATTACGAGGTCCTCGGTTATGAATAGTCAGTCGCTTGGCATGGGTTCGGCGTCCATCCGCCCCTTTGCCTTGTCGTTGTCGGCTGCCGCGCGGGCCGCGCTCAAACAGCAGCAGCCCTGCTGCGTTTGGCTGACGGGGCTGTCCGGGTCTGGCAAGTCGACCCTGGCCAACGCGCTGGAAGTGCAGCTCAACGAGCAGGGGCGGCATACCTTTGTGCTCGACGGCGATAATCTGCGCACCGGTTTGTGCAATGACCTGGGCATGAGTGACACGGCACGCAAGGAAAACATCCGGCGTATCGGCGAAGTGGCGCGGCTGATGGTGGATGCGGGATTGATCGTGATCGTCTCGGCGATTTCCCCATTCGGCGCCGACCGGGCAACCGCCAGGGCATTGTTCGGGGCGGGGCAGTTTTTTGAGGTGTATATCAGCACGCCGTTCGAGGTGTGCGCGCGGCGCGACCCCAAAGGCTTGTACCGCGCGGCGCTGGAGGGGCGCCTCAAGGCGTTCACCGGGTTGGACAGCCCCTATGAAGCACCGCTTGCGGCCGACTGCGAGATCAATACCGATGAGGTCGACCTGGACGATGGCGTGGCGCGCATCCTGGCGCTGCTGTTTAAAAAATAATCAGTCTGCGCCCGTGATGCATCGCGGATAAAGCTCTGGAACTAGGCGGCGCTCACCCTGTGCTAATATCGCGCCCCTGTTCATTTTGTATGTGGGTTGCTCCATGAAGTTGTCCATGCCGCGATTCGATCAAGCCCCTGTCTTGGTGGTCGGCGATGTCATGCTCGACCGTTACTGGCATGGCGGTACCTCACGGATTTCCCCTGAGGCGCCGGTGCCGGTCGTCAAGGTCGAGCAAATCGAAGACCGTCCAGGCGGCGCTGCCAACGTTGCCCTCAATATTGCCGCCCTCGGCGCCCCGGCCTCCCTGGTGGGTGTGACCGGCGACGACGAAGCCGCCGACAGCCTGGCCAACAGCCTGCGCGGCGCGGGCGTGCGCGCACTGTTCCAGCGCATCGCCCATCAGCCGACCATCGTCAAGCTGCGGGTCATGAGCCGTCACCAGCAATTGCTGCGTATCGATTTCGAAGAACCCTTCGCCACCGACGCCCTGGCCCTCAGCGCGCAGGTCGATGAGTTGCTCGAAGGCATCAAGGTGCTGGTGTTGTCCGACTACGGCAAAGGCGCCCTGAAGAATCACCAGGCGCTGATCCAGGCCGCCAAGGCCCGCAACATTCCGGTATTGGCTGATCCCAAGGGCAAGGACTTCTCGATTTATCGAGGCGCCAGCCTGATCACGCCGAACCTCAGCGAGTTCGAGGCCATCGTCGGCGGTTGTGCCGATGAGCTTGAACTGGTGACCAAGGGCGCGGCGCTGATGGCCGACCTCGACCTGGGCGCCTTGCTGGTGACCCGTGGCGAGCACGGCATGACCCTGCTGCGTCCGGGCTATCCGGCGATGCACCTGCCGGCGCGGGCCCGTGAAGTGTTCGACGTGACCGGTGCCGGCGACACCGTGATTTCCACCCTGGCCGCCTCCATCGCGGCCGGCGAAGAACTGCCCCACGCCGTGGCCCTGGCCAACCTGGCGGCGGGCATCGTGGTCGGCAAGCTGGGGACTGCGGCCATCAGCGCTCCCGAGTTACGCCGCGCGATCCAGCGCTCCGAAGGGTCGGAGCGTGGCGTGCTGACCATCGAGCAATTGCTGCTGGCAATCGACGATGCGCGGGCCCACAAAGAAAGCATTGTGTTCACCAACGGCTGCTTCGACATCCTGCACGCCGGCCATGTGACGTATCTGGAACAGGCGCGCGCCCAAGGCGATCGCTTGATCGTCGCGGTCAACGATGACGCATCGGTCAGCCGCCTCAAGGGGCCGGGTCGTCCGATCAACAGCGTTGACCGACGCATGGCGGTCCTGGCCGGCCTGGGCGCGGTGGATTGGGTGATCAGCTTCCCGGAAGCGACCCCGGAAAACCTGCTGGCCCTGGTCAAGCCCGACGTACTGGTCAAGGGTGGCGACTATTCCGTCGATCAAGTCGTCGGGGCCGACATCGTCACTGCCTACGGCGGCAAGGTCAAAGTCCTTGGGTTGGTCGAGAACAGCTCGACCACCGCCATCGTCGAGAAGATCCGCAACAATGAGTGAAGCCGAGCCGTGTGTCCTGATCACCGGCGGTGCCGGCTTCATTGGCTCGCACTTGGTTGATGCATTGCTGGCCAAGGGCTATTCGGTGCGGGTGCTGGATAACCTGTCCACCGGCAAGCGCAGCAACCTGCCGCTGGACAATCCTCGCGTCGAACTGCTGGAAGGCGATGTCGCCGACGCCGAGTGGGTGGCGCGTGCGGCCATCGGCGTGACGGCGGTGGTGCACCTGGCGGCGGTCGCGTCGGTGCAGGCGTCGGTGGATGATCCGGTCAGCACCCACCAGAGCAATTTCGTCGGCACCTTGAATGTCTGCGAAGCCATGCGCAAGGCCGGGGTCAAGCGCGTGGTGTTTGCCTCCAGTGCCGCGGTGTACGGCAACAATGGCGAAGGTGCTTCGATCGACGAAGAGACCGCCAAGGCACCCTTGACGCCCTATGCCTCCGACAAGCTGGCCAGTGAGTATTACTTGGATTTCTACCGTCGCCAGCATGGCCTGGAGCCGGTGATTTTCCGCTTCTTCAATATCTTCGGGCCGCGCCAGGACCCGTCTTCGCCGTATTCCGGCGTGATCAGCATCTTCAGCGAACGCGCCCAGCAAGGCTTGCCGATTACCGTGTTCGGCGACGGCGAGCAAACCCGCGACTTCATGTATGTGGAAGACCTGGTAGGCGTGCTGGTGCAGGCCATCGAAGCCGCCGACGCGCCCTTGGGGGCGATCAACGTCGGCTGGAACCGCACCACCACGCTCAAGCAGGTGCTGCAGGCATTGGAAGAAGCGTTGGGTGCGTTGCCCGCCGTGACTTACGGGCCGGCGCGGTCGGGGGATATCCGGCATTCGCGGGCGAATAACCAACGGTTGCTGGCCAGTTTCAAACTACCGGAGCCCACCCCGTTGACCGTGGGCCTGGAGCGTCTGCTCAAGGCCTGAACGTTTCCCCGGTACCCATACTTGTAGGAGCGAGCTTGCTCGCGGAAAACCTGAGAACGCCGCGTTCCTCCAGGCAGTCCGCGTTATCGTTGGCGTTCTTCGCGAGCAAGCTCGCTCCTACAGTTGTTGGTGTCGGTCGTCAGCGGCTGGCTTTTTTCGTCGGCACGATCTTGCGCAGCATCTGTCGGGCCTTGCCGGTCAGGCGCTTGAGTTTCGACTCTTTCTCAGGCTCCGCCAGGCCTTGCTGCCTGAGCCAATCCTTCCAGCGAATGCGCTCCTCACGCACCAGCCAACCTTCCTGGCGGGCGAAGCTTTCGGCCAGGTACAACCCCCGTGTGCTGGCGGGATACAGTTGGTCTTTCTTCATGGTGTACAGCTCGGCGAGGGGCTGGCCGTCTTTGAGTGGCATCAGGTACAGATCCGGACGCTGACGGTCCAGGCGCGCCACCAGTTGGTCGCCTTCGAGTCGTTCATCCACATGGAACAGGCTCAGGGATTTGGCTTCCTTCGGCACTTCCAGGCGCAAATCGTAGATCAATTGCAGCGAGGCGGTTGGTAGGTGCACGTAGGCGCGCGGGCGCTCGATCAGTTGAGTGGTGGCGCAGCGCACCGGGCGGGCGGCGCCGGACAAGGGGCTCAAGCGAAACGGCAGGGCCTCGCGATAATGCAGCGCGGCCGCGTAGGGCGCTGGCAGCCAGGTGTCGTTGAAGCGCCCGCTGAGCCAGCCTTCGGGCGTTTCCAGCAAGCATTCCTCGGCGATTTCCTGGATGGCGGTGTGCAGCGGCAGGTTCAGTTCATGGGCAGGGACGTAGCCGGAGATCAGCTTGAGCACCACATCGCCACGATCCTGACGACGCTGGCGCACCAGCACCCAGTAATCCTTGTTTTGCCAGTGCAGGGTCAGGCGCACCGACACGCCGAGGTTCGCCAGTTCCAGCACAAAACGCTCGGGATCTGCGACTTCCACTGGCTTGCGCCGTTGCAGGGTCTGGGCGAAGTTGAGCGGCATGCCCACGCTCTGATAGCTCAGGCCTTCGGGGGTGGCCTCGACATGCAGCGGCAGTGTCTTGAAGTTGCTGGGGTTCTTTCTTATGAGCGTTCGCGGCATGTCGGCTCCTTCCTGCGACGGGGTCGGCCGCGTCGGCGGCATCAGCGTTGACGAATGACTTGGGCAGCGGTCGCCACGTTATGGGCCAGGTGCAGCGGATTGATGGTCCCGACAATAGCACTGGCGACGCCGGTTTGCGCAAACAACAAGGTGAAGCTGGCACGAACGGGGTCCACCCCCGGCGCAAGGCACACATGGCCGCTGGCCAGGGCCTTTTTCACCAGGATGCCTTTGCCATGGGCCGCCGCATAATCAATGACGGCTTTTTCGGCCTGTTCGTTCAGATTGTAGGTGACCATCGCGCAATCACCCTGTTCCAGAGCCTTCACGCCGCCCTCGACGGTTTTGCCCGAGAAGCCGAAGCCGCGGATCTTGCCTTCCTTTTTCAGCTGCGCCAGGGTCTCGTAGACCTCGCAGTCATTGAGGATGTGCAGGTCGTTGCCATCGGAATGCACCAACACCAGATCGATAAAGTCCGTTTCCAGTCGCTTCAAACTGCGTTCGATCGACATCCGGGTATGGGCCGCGCTGAAATCGTGACGGGACACGCCCGCTTCAAACTCCTCGCCGACCTTGCTGACAATCACCCAGTCCTGGCGCTGGCCCCGCAACAACGGCCCCAGGCGTTCCTCGCTACGTCCATAGGCTGGCGCGGTGTCGATCAGGTTGATCCCCAACTGGCGCGCCTGGCGCAGCAGCATGCGCGCTTCGTCGTCGTCGGGAATCTGGAAACCGTTGGGGTATTTCACCCCCTGGTCGCGGCCCAGCTTGACCGTGCCCAGGCCCAGCGGCGAAACCAACAGCCCGGTGCTGCCCAGGGGGCGATACAGATCGTGCAGGGTGGGCAGGCTCATGGCAGCAGTTGCTCCCAGGCCGGTACGCCGATGGCGGGTTTGGGCAGCTCGGGTAGCGGGGCGGACACGCTCGGGCGGATGCCGTCGCGTTCCAGGGCGATGAGCACCCGATCGGCGAAGTCCGGCGCCAGGGCCAGCTTGGTCGGCCAGCCCACCAGCAGGCGGCCCTGTTCGGCCAGGAAGGCATTGTCCGGGCGGGTCATGCCCGATTGCAGCGGCTCGGCACGGTCGACGCGCAGGGTGGCCCACTGGGTCTGGCTCATGTCGATCCACGGCAGCAATTGCGCCAGCTCTTTCTGCGCGGTGGCGATCTGTTCTTCAGGTGTGCGCGCCACGCCATCCGCTTCGGCAATGTCGCCGCCCAGGTACCACACCCAGTTGCCGTCGGCGGCGGGGTGGGTGGTGACGGTGATGCGCGGCTTGGTGCCACCGCCCAGGCAGTGGGCGTACAGCGGCTTCAGGCCGGGGCCTTTGGCAATGATCATGTGCAGCGGGCGTTTTTGCATGGCCGGCTGGCTCAGGCCCAGGCTTGCCAACAGCTCGGCGGTGCCGCCGCCAGCGCTCAGCACGATGCGCTGGGCACGGATCTCGCGGCCATCGACCTTCAGGCCCAGCAGTGTGTCGCCTTCGAGCAGCGGTTCGATGTGTTGCCCGGCGAGCAGGCCATCACCGGCCAGTTGCGCCAGGCGCTGGATCAGGCTCGGTACGTCGATGACCAATTCGGCCAGGCGATACACCTTGCCCTTGAAGCGGCGGTCCTGCAGGGCAGGGGGCAGGTCGTCGCCCTTGACCTGGTCGACGCGGCCGCGCACCGCCTTGCTCGCGAAAAAACTGGTGAGGTTGCCGGCAAGCGTGCCCGGGGACCACAGGTAATGGGCTTCGGACAGCACGCGCACGCCGGACAGGTCCAGCTCACCGTTGCCGGCCAGGGCTTCGCGCCAGCGGCGCGGCATATCGGCAATGGCTTCGGAGGCACCGGTGAGCGCGCCGTGCAGGGCGTATTTCGCGCCGCCGTGGATGATCCCCTGCGACTTCACGCTTTGCCCGCCACCCAGGGTGGCGTTTTCCACCAGCACCGTGGAAAACCCCTGGCGACGCAGGCGCGCATTCAGCCAAAGGCCGGCAACTCCGGCGCCGACAATCAGCACGTCGGTGGAAATAACGGATGGCATGGGCGACCTCAGTGTTCAAGACAAGAGTCGCAGTATACAGGCTGTTGAGTGACGGTCAGTGCCCGGCGGTTTTCGAGAACAGTTGGATCACCACCACGCCCAGCACGATCAGGCCCATGCCCAGCATCGCCGGCACGTCGAGCTTCTGCCCATAGATAAACAGCGCCGCGATGCTCACCATCACAATGCCCATCCCGGCCCACACCGCGTAGGCCACGCCCACCGGCACCGTGCGCACCACCAGGGTCAGCATCCAGAAGGCCACGCCGTAACCGACGATCACCAACAACAGCGGGATGGGCGTGCTCAAGCCCTTAATGGCTTTCATGGAAACGGTGGCGATCACTTCCGAGCAGATGGCGATAGCCAGGTAGGTGTAGGCGATATTCATGGGGCAATCCTCGGAGTAGAACCGGCACTGTAGGAGCGAGCTCGCTCGCGAAAATCCTCAACGATGACGCGAGTAACCTGGATGAACGCGGCGTTCTCAGGTTTTTTCGCGAGCGAGCTCCTACAAAGGTTGGCATTTTAGCGCTTGGTCAGATGGGGTAAAGTCATTACCTATCCGAATTTGAGATGGGTTGAGCCATGAGCGTGCAATGGAACCTGGAGCAGATGCGCCTGTTTGTCAGCGTCGCCGAACAGCGTTCGTTTTCGGCGGTGGCGCGCGAGCAGCGCAAGGCGCAGTCGGCGGTCAGCAACGCGATTGCCCTGTTGGAAGCCGACTTGGGCGTCAGCCTGTTCGAGCGCAGCAGCGGTCGCCAACCACGCCTGACCGAAGCCGGCAGCGTGTTGCTGGAGGAAGCGCGCGAAGTGCTACGCCAGTGTGAGCGCCTCAATGGCCGGGCGCTGTCCTTGACCCGCGGCGAGGAAGCCTGCCTGCGGCTGGCCCAGGATGAGGCCATGCTGTTCCAACCGATACTCGATAGCCTGGAAGCACTGGCGGGGCAATACCCGCTGCTGGAAGTGCAACTGTCCAGCGCTGCCCAGGGCGATGTGGCGCGCAAGTTGGTGGAGCGCAAGGCCGACCTGGGCCTGTTGTTCTATCACGACCAGATCCCCGAAGCCCTGGAGCGGCGCGTGGTGGGCAGTGTGGCGATGGTCACGGTGTGTGGCGCGAACCACCCGCTGGCCAAGGACCGATATGTGACGTGCCAGCGCCTGGCGCAGTTTCGCCAGTTGTTGATGTCGACCCAGACCAGCGTCTACCCCGGCAGCGAAGCGGCCAGCCCATTGGTGTGGCGCGCCGACAGTTTCTACGTATTGGCCGAATGGTTGATGAGCGGCCTGGGCTGGGCCTGGCTGCCCCGGCATATCGTGCAATACCCGACCTATCAGCAGCAGATGGTGGAACTGCACAGCGAATGGACGCCGCCGGCCCTGGTGGTGGAGCTGGTCTGGCGGCGCGACGAGCACCTCGGCCCCGCCGCGCGTTTCCTCGCCGAACGTTTTGCCGAGCGCTTGCAGGCGATCGACTGAAAAAGCCGATAAACTCCGCCGCCATGAATAGAACTCTCTACAGCTGTCTGTTTTACCTGGCGCTGCCGTTGGTGGCTTTACGTCTGTGGCTGCGCGCACGCAAGGCGCCGGCCTATGCCAAGCGCGTCGGCGAGCGGTTTTCCTATGGCTTGCCGCCGATGCAGCCGGGGGGCATCTGGGTGCATGCCGTGTCCGTGGGCGAAAGCATCGCCGCCGCACCGATGATCCGCGCGCTGTTGGCACGTTATCCACAGCTGCCGATCACCGTCACGTGCATGACGCCCACCGGCTCCGAGCGCATCCAGGCATTGTTCGCCAGCGAGCCGCGCATCCAGCACTGCTACTTGCCCTACGATTTGCCCTGTGCGGCCAAGCGTTTTCTCGACCGGGTACAGCCCAGGCTGGCGGTGATCATGGAAACCGAGCTGTGGCCCAACCATATCCACGCCTGCGCCCAGCGCGGCATTCCGGTGGCGCTGGCCAATGCGCGATTGTCGGCGCGTTCCGCCAAGGGCTACGCGCGCTTCGCCAAGTTGACGGCGCCGATGCTGGCGCAGATGAGCCTGTTCGCCGTGCAGACCGAAACCGAGGCCCAGCGTTTCCTGAGCCTGGGCGCGCGGCCGCAAACCGTGCAGGTCACCGGCTCGATCAAATTCGACCTGACCATCGACCCCGAGCTGCCAGCCCGCGCCGCCGCCCTGCGCGAGCAATGGGGCGCCAGCGAGCGCCCCGTGTGGATCGCCGCCAGTACCCACGAAGGCGAAGATGAGGTGGTGCTCGCGGCCCATCGCCAACTGCTCGACAGCTATCCCAATGCCCTGCTGATTCTGGTGCCGCGTCACCAGGAGCGTTTCGGCCCGATGTTCGAGCTGTGCACGCAACAGGGGTTTGCCACGGTGCGCCGGTCCAGCGGCGAGCCCGTCACCGCGCATACCTCGGTGCTGCTCGGCGATACCATGGGCGAGTTGCTGTTTCTGTATGCCTTGGCGGACAGTGCCTTCGTCGGCGGCAGCCTGGTGGCGACCGGTGGGCATAACCCGCTGGAACCGGCGGCGCTGGCCAAACCGGTGATCATGGGGCCCCACGTGTTCAACTTCCTCGAAATCACCGCGATGATGCGCGACGCCGGGGCATTACGAGAGGTGGATGACGCCGAAGGGCTGGCCGAGGCCGTGCGGCAGCTGTTCGAGCTGCCGCAGGATGCGCGCCGGATGGCGCAGGCGGGGCTCAAGGTGATGCAGGCCAACCAGGGCGCGTTGAAGCGCTTGTTGGATGGCCTTGATCGCCTGATGACTCGCTGACGCCCTGGCGGTCCAAATGTGGCGTGTTCAATAGCCTGGGCGGGCCTTGAGTTGCTCGGCGGCGGCTTTGGCCAGGTCCGGTGGCAGGAAGTCGCGATCCGGGTTGTAGTCCGCCTTGAGATAACGCGTCAGGTCCTGCAGATCGCCTGGGTTCAAGGTCCCGGCCGCCTGCTTCAGACGCAGGTTGTCGAGGATGTAGTCGTAGCGGCTGTTGTTGTAGTTGCGCACTGACGAGTAGAGCTGGCGCTGGGCGTCGAGCACGTCGACGATATTGCGCGTACCCACCTGGTAACCGATTTCCGTGGCTTCCACCGCGCTCTGGTTGGAGATGATCGACTGGCGGCGTGCCTGTACCTGCTCCACATCGGTGTTCACCGCGCGGTGCAGGTTGCGTGTGTTTTCCACCACCTGGCGGCGCAGGCCTTCGCGTTGTTGCTCGATCTGGCCCAGGCGCGAGTAGGACTCACGCACTTGCGAGCTGGTCAGGCCACCGCTGTAGAGCGGGATATTCAGGCGCAGGCCGATGGTGCGTTGCTCCACCGGGCCGTGATAGGCGGTGCCGAAGGCATTCGGGTTGCTGAAACCGAGGGCGTCGTTGTCGCCTTTTTCGTATTGGGCGACGGCATCCAGGGTCGGCGCGTGGCCGGCCTTGCGCTGCTTGAGGGTTTCCTCGGCGGCCGTGACGGCATAGTTGCTGGCCAGCAGGTTGAGGTTCTGGCGGCCGGCGGTTTCCACCCAGGCTTTGGCGTCGTTCGGCAGCGGCGGCAACACCGGCAGCGTGTGGACAATGCCCTGGATCGAGTTGTACTGGCGGTTGGTCAGGGTGATCAGCGCTTCGAAGGCGTCGTCCACCTGGCGTTGCGCGACGATGCGGTTGGCCCGTGCGGTGTCATAGCTGGCCTGGGATTGCAGCACGTCGGTCTTGTCCGACAGGCCGACGTCGAAGCGTTCGTTGGATTGATCCAACTGGCGCTTGAAGGCGTTTTCTTCGGCCTTGGTCGAGGCCAGGTTGTCCTGGGCGCGCAGCACCGCGAAGTAGCTTTCGGCGCTTTGCAGGATCAGGTTCTGTTCGGTGGCCGAGAGTTGCAGCGCCGCCTGCTCGTTGGTGGCCTCGGCCGCTTGCAGCTGGAACCAGCGGTCGGCACGGAACAGCGGCTGGCTCAGGGTCGCGCGCCAGGCATGGGCGTCGCGGTTGGCGGTAGCAGCGGGGGTGTCGATCTGGGTGCGCGAGTTGGTGATATCGGCGCCGCCCGAGAGGTTCGGCAGCAATCCGGCGCGGGCCTGGGGCACCACTTCCTTTTGCGCGCCGTATTGGGCGCGGGCGGCGGCCAGGTCGGCGTTGTTGTCCACCGCTTCCTGGTAGACGCTGACCAGGTCGGTTCTGGCGGACAAGGGCGCTTCAGCTGCCCAGACCATTCCGTTGGTCGCACAAGACACGGCAAGCGCCAGTGAGAGTTTGCGCAGCATGAGGCGATCCCTGAGTAAATATTACGACGATAATGTGTTGGCCAAGGCTACGGTCACTGTTTCAGAGCGTCAAGCTTTTAGCCGTAGCCGAGTGTAGTGGCGCTTCCACAGCGCAACAATCCTGCAATTACGCCATTCATCACGCTGAATGCTCCGCTATTGGCAATTTGCCCACGGCATGGTCTAGACTGGCCGCGTTCTTGTCGGGGTGCCTTGTTGGAAGGCTGAGATCGGTAAATACCGGATCCCGTTGAACCTGATCAGGTTAGCGCCTGCGTAGGGAACAAGATTTCTCGTCACCCGGCGAGTCCTCTTGTGCTTCGTCCGGGATGAACGTTCGACTATCGAACCGCCTCCGTGCATAGCACAGCACTGCTTTCAGTGCGTCCATCCGTCACAGGTTCGCTCCGACAAAAATCCACCGCCTGGATAGTTGGAGAGCCCGTGATGAGTACAACACCAAAAAATACCGTGCATTTGAGTGAATCGGCCAAGGTCGACTCCGGCTCCGTGCAACCGTTTACCCGCTCGCAGAAGATCTACGTGCAAGGCACCCGCCCGGACATTCGTGTACCGATGCGCGAAATCAGCCTGGACGTGACCCCCACCGATTTCGGCGGTGAAATCAACGCGCCCGTGGTGGTGTATGACACCTCCGGCCCCTACACCGACCCCAACGTCATCATCGATGTGCGCAAAGGCCTGGGTGATGTGCGCTCGCCGTGGATCGAATCCCGGGGCGACACCGAACGCCTGTCCGGCCTGAGCTCGCACTTCGGCCAGCAGCGTCTCACCGATGCGGAACTGACCGCGCTGCGCTTCGCCCACGTGAAGAACCCGCGTCGCGCCAAGGCCGGTGCCAATGTCACGCAGATGCACTACGCGCGCAAAGGCATCATCACCGCCGAGATGGAATACGTCGCCATCCGCGAAAACATGAAGCTCGAAGAGGCCCGTGCCAGCGGCCTGCTCGACCAGCAGCACGCCGGCCACAGCTTCGGCGCCAGCGTGCCGAAGATCATCACCCCGGAATTCGTGCGCGAAGAAATCGCCCGCGGCCGCGCGATCATCCCGGCCAACATCAACCACACCGAACTGGAACCGATGATCATCGGCCGTAACTTCCTGGTGAAGATCAACGGCAACATCGGCAACAGCGCCCTGGGTTCGTCCATCGAAGAAGAAGTGGCGAAGCTCACCTGGGGCATTCGCTGGGGTTCGGACACGGTGATGGACCTGTCCACCGGCAAGCACATCCACGAAACCCGCGAGTGGATCATCCGCAACTCGCCGGTGCCGATCGGTACCGTACCGATCTACCAGGCCCTGGAAAAAGTCGGCGGCGCCGCCGAAGACCTGACCTGGGAGCTGTTCCGCGACACCTTGATCGAACAGGCCGAGCAGGGCGTCGACTATTTCACTATCCACGCCGGCGTGCTGCTGCGCTATGTGCCGCTGACCGCCAAGCGCGTCACCGGCATTGTGTCCCGTGGCGGTTCGATCATGGCCAAATGGTGCCTGGCGCACCACAAAGAGAACTTCACCTACACGCATTTCGATGAAATCTGCGAAATCATGAAGGCCTATGACGTCAGCTTCTCCCTCGGCGACGGCCTGCGCCCCGGTTCGATTGCCGACGCCAACGACGCCGCGCAATTCGGCGAGCTGGAAACCCTCGGCGAACTGACCAAGATCGCCTGGAAGCACGATGTGCAGACCATGATCGAAGGCCCCGGCCACGTGCCGATGCAGTTGATCAAGGAGAACATGGACAAGCAGCTCGAGTGCTGCGACGAGGCGCCGTTCTACACCCTTGGCCCGTTGACCACCGATATCGCGCCAGGCTACGACCACATCACTTCCGGCATCGGCGCGGCGATGATCGGCTGGTTCGGCTGCGCCATGCTCTGCTACGTCACGCCCAAGGAGCACCTGGGCCTGCCGAACAAGGATGACGTGAAGACCGGGATCATCACCTACAAGATCGCCGCGCATGCAGCCGATCTCGCGAAAGGTCATCCCGGCGCGCAGATCCGCGATAACGCGCTGAGCAAGGCGCGCTTCGAGTTCCGTTGGGAAGACCAGTTCAACCTCGGCCTGGACCCGGATACCGCGCGCTCGTATCACGACGAAACCTTGCCGAAAGACTCGGCCAAGGTCGCGCATTTCTGCTCGATGTGCGGGCCGAAGTTCTGCTCGATGAAAATCACCCAGGAAGTGCGTGAGTACGCGGCCAACCAGCGTATCGATGCGGTGGATGTGGACGTGGCCAAGGGCTTGGCGGAGCAGGCGGAACGCTTCAAGCAGGAAGGCAGTCAGCTCTACAAAAAAGTCTGATCCGGGATTGGTGGTACCTGTACTGGCCTCATCGGGAGCAAGCCCCCTCCCACATTTGAATGTGTGCGCAATTCAACGTGTGGGAGGGGGCTTGCCCCCGATTGCAATCTTCCAAACAACAAATGCCCCTCAGAGATAACACCCTTGAGCATTCAATCCAGCACTTATTCGCCCGGTATCGCGGTGCCTGCTGACAAACGCGTGTTCGGCGCCCGCGATCTGTTTTCCCTGTGGTTCTCCCTCGGCATCGGTCTGATGGTCCTGCAGACCGGTGCGCTGCTCGCGCCGGGCTTGGGCTTGTCCGGCGCGTTGCTGGCGATTTTCCTCGGCACTCTGGTCGGCGTGCTGTTGCTCGCCGCCGTTGGTGTCATCGGCAGTGACACCGGCTTGTCCGCCATGGCCGCGCTCAAGCTCAGCCTCGGCGCCCGGGGCGCGAGCCTGCCGGCGCTGCTCAACCTGCTGCAACTGATCGGCTGGGGCTCGTTTGAAATCATCGTGATGCGCGACGCTGCCAGCCTGCTGGGCACGCGGGCGTTCAGCGACGCCAGCCTGCTGGCCAGCCCATTACTGTGGACGCTGTTTTTCGGTGGCTTGGCGACCCTGCTGGCAGTGAGCGGTCCGTTGACGTTTGTGCGGCAGATCCTGCGCAAATGGGGGATCTGGCTGCTGCTCGCCGCCTGCCTGTGGCTGACCTGGAACCTGTTCGCCAAGGCCGACCTCGCCGCTCTCTGGGCCCAGGCCGGTGACGGTTCGATGCCGTTTGCCGTGGGGTTCGATATCGCCATCGCCATGCCGCTGTCGTGGCTGCCGCTGATTGCCGATTACTCGCGCTTCGGCAAACGCGCTAAAAGTGTGTTCGGCGGCACCGCGCTGGGGTTCTTTATCGGCAATTTCTGGCTGATGAGCCTGGGCGTGGCCTACACCCTGGCGTTCGCGCCCAGTGGTGAAGTGAATGCGCTGTTGCTGGCGTTGGCCGGTGCTGGCCTGGGGATTCCGCTGCTGTTGATCCTGCTGGACGAGTCGGAAAACGCCTTTGCCGATATCCATTCGGCGGCGGTCTCCAGCGGCATGCTGTTGCGCTTGAAGGTCGAGCACCTGGCGCTGGCCATCGGGGTGATCTGCACCTTGATCGCCTGCTTTGCGCCATTGGCCCAGTACCAGAACTTCCTGTTACTGATCGGTTCGGTGTTTGCGCCGCTGTTCGGCGTGGTGCTGGTGGATCACTTTATCCTGCGCCGCCGTGGCCAAGGCACGATCAGCCTTCTGCGCTGGCCGGCATTGATTGCCTGGTTGGGTGGCATCGCCACGTATCATCTGCTCGCCAACCTGTACCCGGATATCGGCGCGACCCTGCCGGCGCTGATACTGGCAGGGCTGTTGCAGTTGATCCTGGGCCGGGCCTTCAGCGGCCTGCGGGCACCAGCTCAGGCTTGATGATGCCTTCCAGACGTGAGTAGGGAATCTGTAGCTCGACATGGCCCAGGGCGTACGGTGCGATGGTGTTGGTAGGGTATTTGAGCACCACGCCACTGCTGGTCAGCGCCACGTTCGGGGTTTTCTGGAAGGGGTAGGTTTTCACGAACTCCGGCTCCAGGCTCAGGCGCGTGCTGATCAGCCAGCTGTTGTGGGCCACCTGGCCGGCCTTCCAGAACGCATCTTGCTTGCCCGGCAGGAGCATGTCGGTCAGCGTCAGCGCTTTTTGCTGCTGGCGCGAATAGTTGATGAACGCGCGGCCCGGTTCGCCGTGGGTGGCGCCCTGGTCCAGGTAGCTGGACAACTCGATGATCACTAAGCCGTCATGCTGCTCGCGTACCTTGGCCTGCAAGTACATGTTGTTGTTGGGCGCGGCGCTTTTCAGGAATTGCTCGCGATACGTCTCCAGGCTGGTCGGCAGTGGATTGGCGCCGGTCATTTCCAGCAGGCGCTGTTCGGTCAGCGCGTCCAGCTTGGGTTCCTTGGCAAAGTGCACCGTGTCGATATTCACCAGCGGGCAATCGGCGCTGGTGCAGCCAGGCTTGCTTTGCTCGCTGGTATCACGGGTGGTTTCCAGCGGGGCGCGATAGCTGGGTTGGAACAGGCTCTGGCAGGCGCCGAGGGTCAATGCGATGCACGCCACGGAGGCGATTTTTAAAAGCGACATGTAGGGTCTTCGTCCGTCGATAAGAGCGAAATTCGTGGAGCTTCGACTACCGGCAAGACAGTCGGTTCGCCACTAAGCTGATTAGAGTGAGTTTGACGTCCGCCGTCTATCCCGGCAACCGGAAAGGGGCTGCACCAACGGACACGAGCGCGTTAGGATGGCGCCCATTGCGCTGGCTTAACGAGGATGGGATATGACGGACTTTGCAAGAACGACGCCGAGCAAGATCGAAGTCGTTCAGCGCGACAATGCGCACAAAGGCTTCTACACGCTCGATCGCGTGCAACTGCGCCACGAAAAATTCGACGGCGGCATGAGCCGGGTGATCCACCGCGAAGTCTTCGTTCGTCACGACGCCGTGTGCGTGCTGCCCTACGACCCGCAACGCGACGAAGTGGTGTTGAACGAGCAGTTTCGCGTCGGCGCCATGGGGCGTACCGACAACCCGTGGCTGATCGAGATGGTCGCCGGCCTGATCGACAGGGATGAGCAACCGGAGGAGGTTGCGCACCGCGAAGGCGAGGAGGAAGCTGGGCTGACATTCTCCGCGCTGTGGCCGATCACCAAATATTTTCCATCGCCCGGCGGCAGCACTGAATTTGTACACCTGTACCTGGGCCGTTGCGACAGCGCCGGCGTCGGTGGTGTGCATGGTTTGGAAGAAGAAGCAGAAGACATCCGCGTCACCACTTGGGCGTTCGAAGATGCCCTGCAAGCGGTGCGCGACGGTAGGATTTCCAACGCAGCCAGCATTATCGCCCTGCAATGGCTTGCGCTTAATCGCGCGGAAGTGAGGGGGTTATGGCAGTAAAGGCACGAGAACGCTATCGCGTCGACCTGATCGGGCTGCAAGCGGCTTGCGAAGCCAACTATGCGCGGCTGATGCGTCTGCTGCCGGACATGCGCCATACGCCCGAGGCGCGGCGCATTGGCGTGACCCATGGCGACCAGATGCTTGGCGTGCTGGCCCTGGAAGTCATCGTCAACTGCCCGTACACCACCACCCTGCGAGTGCGCCAGGAACACAGCCTGCCGTGGTTGCCGGTGCCGGAGTTGGAGGTGCAGGTGTACCACGATGCACGCATGGCCGAAGTGATCAGTGCCGAGCATGCACGACGCTTTCGCAGCATCTACCCTTACCCGAATGTGTTCATGCACCAGCCCGATGAGAAAGCACAACTCAATGTGTTCCTCGGTGAATGGTTGAGCCACTGCCTGGCCCTGGGCCATGAGTTCGCAGTCGTGCGGTAGATGTGAACTGCGTCTGCTTCCTTAGGTTTCCTCTTTGCGTCCTGCCCCAGCATAATCACGCCCACCGTCCATTCCTGTGATTGCTTTGGGAGAGCGCCTTGCCCAGCGTATCCACCTTGACCCCCGACGCGCCGGCATTGCTGGTGCAACTGTCCGACAGCCACCTGTTCGGCGAGGCCGACACCGCGCTGCTGGGGATGAACACCTGTGACAGCCTGCGGCGGGTGATCGAACTGGTGTGTGCGCAACAGCCCCGGATCGACCTGGTGCTGGCCACGGGAGACCTGTCCCAGGACGGTACGCTGGCGTCCTATCAGCGGTTTCGCGATATGACGACCGCCATCGCCGCTCCCGCGCGCTGGATCCCTGGCAATCACGATGAACCGCAGGTCATGGCCCACGCCGCCATGCACAGCGATTTGCTGGAACCGGTGGTCGACATCGGTAACTGGCGCGTCACCCTGCTGGATTCCGCCGTGCCGGGCTCCGTGCCGGGGTATCTGCAGGACAGCCAGTTGCAACTGCTGGCCCAGGCGCTGAGCGAGGCGCCGAACCGTCATCACCTGGTGTGTTTCCACCATCACCCCGTATCCATCGGCTGCGCATGGATGGAGCCCATCGGCCTGCGCAATCCCGATGCGTTGTTCGCCGTGCTGGACCGTTTCCCACAGGTCAAGGCGCTGCTCTGGGGCCATGTGCACCAGGAAATCGACCTCGAGCGCAACGGCGTGCGCCTGCTGGCGTCACCGTCGACGTGCATCCAGTTCACGCCGGGCAGCGAGGATTTCAGCGTCAACGAACAAGCGCCGGGCTATCGCTGGCTGCGCCTGCATGCCGACGGGCGGTTGGAGACCGGGGTGGAACGCCTGGCCGGCTTCGCGTTTACGGTGGATTACGGTAGCAACGGTTACTGAGATTTACCTGTAAACTGCGCCCTTTTGGCGCAAGCACGGAGAGCCCGGCATGTCCGCTTCGATCCTGTATATCCACGGTTTCAACAGCGCACCGGCATCGAACAAGGCCAGCCAACTGATCCGCGTGATGGACGCCCTCGGCCTGGCCGACCAACTGCGCGTACCGGCCCTGCATCACCATCCCCGCCAGGCCATCGCTCAATTACAGGCGGCCATTGGAGAACTGGGGCGGCCGTTGCTGGTCGGCAGCTCGCTCGGCGGCTACTATGCAACCCATCTTGCCGAACGCCATGGCCTCAAGGCGCTGCTGGTCAACCCGGCGGTCAGCCCCCATCGGATGTTCGACGGTTACCTGGGCACCCAGAAGAACCTCTACACCGATGAAACCTGGGAACTGACCCACGATCACGTTACGGCGCTGGCCGAGCTGGAAGTCCCGGCCCCCCAGGACGCCGCGCGTTATCAGGTGTGGTTGCAGACCGGGGACGAAACCCTGGATTATCGCCTCGCCCAGCAGTATTACCGGGCCTGTGCCTTGCGCATCCAGGCCGGCGGCGACCATGGTTACCAGGGGTTCGCCCAGCAATTGCCGGCGCTGCTCAGCTTTGCCGGCATTGGCGCAGATCAGTATCAATCCTTCGATTTCTCGGCACTGTAATTGCCTTGGAAACCGCAGGTTACTTTTTAATCGAACGACTCACGACGAGACCCCATGGCCACTCCCAGCGCTAGCTCTTATAACGCCGACGCCATCGAAGTCCTCTCGGGCCTCGACCCGGTGCGCAAACGCCCCGGCATGTACACCGACACCAGCCGGCCGAACCACCTTGCCCAGGAAGTCATCGACAACAGCGTCGACGAAGCCTTGGCCGGGCACGCCAAGTCGGTGCATGTCATTCTCCACGCCGACCACTCCCTGGAAGTGTCCGACGACGGTCGCGGCATGCCGGTGGATATTCACCCGGAAGAGGGCGTGTCGGGCGTCGAGCTGATCCTCACCAAGCTGCACGCCGGCGGCAAGTTCTCCAACAAGAACTACCAGTTCTCCGGTGGCCTGCACGGTGTGGGTATTTCCGTGGTCAACGCCCTGTCGACGTTGGTGCGGGTGCGGGTCAAGCGCGACGGCAACGAGTACGAGATGACCTTCGCCGATGGCTACAAAGCCACCGACCTGCAGGTGATCGGCACCGTCGGCAAGCGCAACACCGGCACCAGCGTGTACTTCGCCCCGGACCCGAAATACTTCGATTCGCCGAAATTCTCCATCAGCCGCCTCAAGCACGTGCTCAAGGCCAAGGCCGTGCTGTGTCCGGGCCTGCTGGTCACGTTTGAAGACAAAGGCACCGGCGAAAAGGTCGAGTGGCATTACGAAGACGGCCTGCGCTCCTACCTGGAAGACTCCGTCAGCGACTTCGAGCGCCTGCCCAACGAGCCGTTCTGCGGCAGCCTGGCCGGCACCAAGGAAGCCGTCGACTGGGCGCTGCTGTGGTTGCCCGAAGGTGGCGACAGCGTGCAGGAAAGCTACGTCAACCTGATCCCCACGGCCCAGGGCGGCACCCACGTCAACGGCTTGCGCCAGGGCTTGCTGGATGCCATGCGCGAGTTTTGCGAATACCGCAGCCTGTTGCCGCGCGGCGTGAAGCTGGCGCCGGAAGACGTGTGGGAACGCATTGCGTTCGTGCTGTCGATGAAAATGCAGGAGCCGCAATTTTCCGGCCAGACCAAAGAGCGCCTGTCGTCCCGCGAAGCGTCGGCGTTTGTTTCCGGTGTGGTCAAGGACGCGTTCAGCCTGTGGCTCAACGAACACCCGGAACTGGGCCTGGCCCTGGCGGAACTGGCGATCAACAACGCCGGCCGTCGCCTCAAGGCCAGCAAGAAGGTCGAACGCAAGCGCATCACCCAGGGCCCGGCACTGCCCGGCAAGCTGGCCGATTGCGCCGGACAGGACCCGATGCGCTCCGAACTGTTCCTGGTCGAAGGTGACTCCGCCGGCGGTTCCGCCAAACAAGCGCGGGATAAGGAATTCCAGGCGATCCTGCCGTTGCGCGGCAAGATCCTCAACACCTGGGAAGTCGACGGCAGCGAAGTGCTGGCCAGTCAGGAAGTGCACAATATCGCCGTGGCCATCGGCGTCGATCCCGGCGCCGAGGACATGAGCCAGCTGCGCTACGGCAAAATCTGCATCCTCGCCGACGCCGACTCCGACGGCCTGCACATCGCCACCCTGCTGTGCGCGCTGTTCGTGCAGCACTTCCGCCCGCTGGTGGATGCCGGCCACGTCTACGTCGCCATGCCGCCGCTGTACCGCATCGACCTGGGCAAAGAGATTTTCTACGCCTTGGACGAAGCCGAGCGCGATGGCATTCTCGACCGCCTGGTGGCCGAGAAGAAACGCGGCAAGCCACAGGTCACGCGATTCAAAGGCCTGGGCGAAATGAACCCGCCGCAACTGCGCGAAACCACCATGGACCCGAACACCCGGCGCCTGGTGCAGTTGACCCTGGACGACTTCGCCGCCACGTCGGAAATGATGGACATGCTGCTGGCGAAGAAACGCGCGCCAGACCGCAAGTCCTGGCTGGAGTCCAAAGGCAACCTCGCCGAGGTCCTGGGCTGATGCGCACAGGTTTCGCCCTGGCGATCCTGATGTTGAGCGGGCTGGCGGCGACCCAGGCGGTCGCCGCGCCCGTGGCTGAGCTCAAGCTCGTGTCCGAACACCCGGTGGACGGCATGCGCGGCGGTAACCTGTCGGGCCTGGCACTGTGCGGCAAGGAGTTGTGGACGGTTTCCGACCGCGATGATGACCAAATCTATCGCCTGGATATCAGCGCGCCGACCTGGCAGGCCGAAACCGTGAAGATCGAGGTCCCGCCGGTGCCGGAGTCCGGGCTGCCCTGGGGGCTGCGTTCGCGCACCAAGGCCGCCTCGTTCATTCGCGGCGGCGACCTGGACTTCGAAGGCATCACCTGCGATGCCGCCGGCAACCGCTATATCGTCAGTGAAGCCCATGCGGCGGTGCTGCAGGTGCCGGTGACGGGCGCTCCCGAGTGGTTGAAAATCGCCCCGGGCATGGTGCGTGAAGCCCGGGCCAGCGGCATGTTGCTGCATTTCAATGCCTTGTTCGAAGGCCTGGCGATCAACCCTGAAGGCAATCAGATCTGGTTGGCGGCGGAGCGTGAGCGGCGCGGCCTGATTTCCATCAAGCGCCCGCAAAGCCTGTGGAACTGCGACGGCCCCTGCGTGTTGTTGAGCGAGGCCGGCCAGGAAATGCAGCCGGCCCAGTTCCCCAATGCCAAGGCGGTGTCCAAGGACTTCGCCGACCTGGCGCTGTTCAAGGGCAAACTGTTTACGCTGGAGCGCAATGCGTTCCAGATTTGCCGGCGCGACACGCTCACGGCCAAGGTCGAGCGGTGCTGGTCGTTTGCCGACGAGACCCTGACGCCCGAGCGCCGCTACGCCCAGCCCTATGGCTTGGCCGAAGCCCTGGTCGTGGACGAGGACGGTGCCTGGCTGGGCATCGACAACAATTTCGGCCCCCGCGCCGACGGTGAAAAACGTCCCATGGTCTATCGTTTTGCCGCCCCGGCCGGTGGCTGGAGCGCCCAGCCATGAACCACGCTTTTTTTGAATCGAATCAACGCCGCGGCATTTCCGCTGCGCCTTACCCCATCATGATGAGGCCCGCATGAGTGACATCCTCGCAGACAGCTTAGATGGCGTAGAACGCCGGTCGCTGGCTGACTTCACCGAAAATGCCTACCTCAACTACTCCATGTACGTGATCATGGACCGTGCCTTGCCGCATATCGGCGACGGCCTGAAGCCCGTACAGCGGCGCATCATCTACGCCATGAGTGAGTTGGGCCTGGACGCCGATTCCAAGCACAAGAAGTCGGCGCGTACCGTCGGTGACGTGCTCGGCAAATTCCACCCCCACGGCGACTCGGCCTGCTATGAAGCCATGGTGCTGATGGCCCAGCCGTTCAGCTACCGCTACACGCTGGTGGACGGTCAGGGCAACTGGGGTGCGCCGGATGATCCAAAATCGTTCGCGGCCATGCGTTACACCGAGGCGCGCCTGTCGCGGTATTCGGAAGTGCTGCTCAGCGAACTGGGCCAGGGCACCGCGAACTGGGGGCCGAACTTCGACGGCACCCTGGAGGAACCTCTGGTGTTGCCGGCACGTTTGCCGAATATCCTCCTCAATGGCACCACTGGCATCGCGGTCGGCATGGCCACTGACGTGCCGCCGCACAACCTGCGGGAAGTCGCCACCGCCTGTGTGCGCCTGCTGGACGAGCCCAAGGCCACGGTGGAGCAGCTCTGCGAGCATATCCAGGGGCCGGATTACCCGACCGAAGCGGAAATCATCACGCCTCGCGCCGACCTGCTGAAAATGTACGAAACCGGCAAGGGCTCGGTGCGCATGCGTGCCGTGTACCACATCGAAGACGGCGACATTATCGTCACCGCGCTGCCGCACCAGGTGTCCGGCGCCAAGGTGCTGGAGCAGATCGCCGCGCTGATGCAGGCCAAACCGTCGAAATTGCCGCAAGTCGCCGACCTGCGCGACGAGTCCGACCACGAAAACCCGTGCCGCATCGTGATCATTCCGACCAACAGCCGGGTCGACCACGAAGTGCTGATGCAGCATCTGTTCGCCAGCACGGACCTGGAGTCCAGCTACCGGGTCAACGTCAACATCATCGGCCTGGACGGCAAGCCGCAGCTGAAAAACCTGCGCAACCTGCTGGTGGAATGGCTGGAATTCCGCGTCCAGACGGTGCGCCGCCGCCTGCAATTCCGTCTGGACAAGGTGGAGCGCCGCCTGCACCTGTTGGACGGCTTGCTGATTGCCTACCTCAACCTGGATGAAGTGATCCACATCATCCGTACCGCCGAGCACCCGAAAGCCGAGCTGATCGCGCGTTTCGAGCTGAGCGAGATCCAGGCCGACTACATCCTCGACACCCGCTTGCGTCAGTTGGCGCGACTGGAAGAAATGAAGCTGCGCGACGAACAGGATGCGCTGCTCAAGGAACAAGCCAAGCTGCAAGCCCTGCTGGGCAGCGAAGCCAAGCTCAAGAAGCTGGTACGCAGCGAGCTGATCAAGGACGCAGAAACCTATGGCGACGACCGCCGCTCGCCGATTGTCGAGCGCGCCGAAGCCAAGGCCCTGACAGAAACCGAGCTGTTGCCCAACGAGAAAATTACCGTCGTTCTGTCGGAAAAGGGTTGGGTTCGCTCCGCCAAGGGGCATGATATTGACGCCACTGGTTTGTCGTACAAGGCGGGCGATGGCTTCAAGACCGCTGCGGCCGGGCGCTCCAACCAGTTTGCGGTGTTTATCGACTCCACCGGGCGCAGTTACTCGGTACCGGCCCATACCTTGCCGTCCGCACGGGGCCAGGGCGAGCCGTTGACCGGGCGCCTCACGCCACCGCCGGGGGCGAACTTCGAATGTGTGCTGTTGCCGGATGACGACTCGCTGTATGTGATCGCCTCCGACGCGGGTTACGGTTTCGTGGTCAAGGGGGAAGACCTGCAAGCCAAGAACAAGGCGGGCAAGGCCCTGTTGAGCTTGCCGAACAACGCCAAGGTGATCCTGCCGCGGCCGGTGGACGATCGCGATAGCAACTGGCTGGCATCGGTGACCACCGAAGGGCGCCTGCTAGTGTTCAAGATCAGCGACCTGCCGCAGTTGGGCAAAGGCAAGGGCAACAAGATTATTGGTATTCCCGGCGAGCGGGTGGCCAGTCGCGAAGAGTACGTGACCGACATCGCGGTGATCCCGGAAGGCGCGACTCTGGTGCTGCAGGCCGGCAAACGCACGCTGTCGCTGCGCCCCGACGATCTCGAGCACTACAAGGGCGAGCGCGGCAGGCGTGGTAACAAACTGCCCCGTGGTTTCCAGCGCGTAGACGCGTTGCTGGTGGAAGCGCCCGTTTAACCGGTATTAGAGCCCTCGATCTACGATTTAACCCGTAGATCGACGCTTTCGCGCTGGAGTCATGGCGCATATTCACGGATGATATGGCCTTTCCAGCGCCGGCGTGGCCGAGCGTGTTCAAGTTATTTTTAAGTATTACATTGTGGTTCGCCTTGTGGCAGCCACCTGGATGGGATGATGACTGCTCCACGCCTTCCTTTTATTTTCATCCTCGCTGGCCTTTTGGGGCTGGCGGGTTGCAGCACACACCAGCCGGTGTCGCTGTATCAGCTGGACAGCGGAAGTCCTGCTCAACCGGCACAAAACGCTGGCATGGCGGTGTTGCTGGGGCCGGTGGTCGTGGCTGACTACCTGCAGCGCGAAACCCTACTGCAACGTCAGAACGACGGCAGCCTGCAAGGTTCCACCGATGGTCGCTGGGCGGGCAGTTTATCCTCCGACATCAATCAACTGATGCTGCGTCAGGTGGCGGGCCAACTGGACAGCCAGCGTGTCGTGCTGGCGCCGGCCCCCACTGGGTTTACCCCGGATGTGCAGGTCCTGTTGACCATTACCCGGCTCGACTCCGGCGTCTCGCAGCCGGCGATCCTCGATGCGCAATGGCGCTTGATCGACCGCCGTGGCCAAGTGCGCGATAGCCGCATCGTGCACCTGCAGGGAGAGCACGCCGGGACCACGGCGTCCCAGGTTCAGGCCCAGGGCGTGTTGCTGCAGCATCTGGCCCAACAGTTGTCGGTGGCCCTCAAGCCATTGGCCAACCAGCCGCCGATTGTCGAAGCACCGCGCAAACCGGCACCGACGCAGGCCAAGCCCGCAGAGCCGCAAAAGCCGAAAATGCCGATGGCCACGCCGATCCGCACGGATATGGAAGTGTTCAGGTTCTGATCTGAAACAGCTCCAACAAAAAGGCCCGCTGACTCAGCGGGCCTTTTTGCTTGTGTGGGACACAGTTCAGCCCTTCGCGCGGGTCTCGTGCATCCGCGCCAGTTGCCGTTCCAGCATCGACGGATACGGCTCCATCAGTCGCTCCACACAGCTGGCCCCTTCTGGGCTGGCAATCGGGCGGATGCGGGCGCGTTGGCGGATCAGTGTGTCTTCGCTGATCTTGCGCTCCACCAGCAACAGGTTGCGGCTGTGTTGGGACAGGGCCAGCGCGTCCTGGGCGATTTCCGTCAGCAGCAGGTCGATCTGGCTTATGCCGAACAGGTCGTCGCCCACGGTCAGGCCCAACTGCAGTTGCAGGGTGATGCCGCTGTCGGCCACTTCGATCTGCAGCTCATGGCCCAGGGCACGCAGCAACTCGCCGCAGCAAATCGCGTTGGTCAGGTAGTCTTCGCCGCTGTCTTCGCTGTGGAACAGCATCAGCGTGCTGCCATCGTTGAGGGTGTGCAGTTCGCTCTGGTACAACGACGCGGCCTGGTCGAGGCAGTCGCGGTAGCGTTCCAGCAGTTCGGTCAAGCGGGCGCGGGGCAGGCGTCGCAATTGGTCCTGGGCGCCCAGTTGCACCGCCAGTACGGCGCTGTATTGGGGTTCGGTGCTGCGCACGGGCGCAGGCTTGGGCGCGGGGGCGCTGGCCGACGAGGTGTCGCGCAGGTCGGCGAACGGGTCTTCGCCGTCCAGCTCGTCTTCTTCGGCCTTGAACGCCTGGCGTGTTGCAGGTTTCAAGCCCGCCACCGGGGCGCTTTCGTCAAAGCCCGGATCGCGCAGGTCGCGTACTTCAAACTCGGGTTCGTCGCCGTAGTCGGTGTCGTCGAATTCAGGCTCGGGTGCAACTTGGCGCACCACCGGTTCCGGGGCGAAGCTGGCGTGCAGCTGGCGGGCGAGGTCGCCGATTTCGTCCTGGCGGTCGGTGGCCGGGGTGTGTTCGTCGATGTCCCGCAGCCAGATGCGCAACTGCATCAGCGGCGTGGAGATGTGCCGACCCAGGCGCAGGCTCAAGGCCAGGGCCAGCGCCAGCAGGATCGCGCTGAGAATGCCCATGCTTTGCAGGCTGATGGTCATCGGCTGCTGGAACTGCTGCATGTCGAGGCTGATGCGCAGTTGGCCGGCCTTCACGTCCTGAAAGGTGATATTGCTCTGGTACAGCCCTTCCGCTTCACCCAGCAGGCCGTTTTTCGGGCGCTGCCCGGCTTCGGCCATGATCCGGTTGTCCACGCTATAGATGGCCGCGTGGGCCACCAGCGGGTTCTTGGTCAGGTTATTGAGCAGCACGTTGAGGCTGAGGATGTCGTTGGACACCAGCAGCTCGGTCGCCGACGTGGCGGTCTGGGTGGTCAGGCTCTCACCCAGGGCGTCGGCTTGTTCGTGCATGGCCTGCTTGAACTGCAACCCCATCACGCAGGCGTAGATCACCAGGGCCAGGGCGACCAGGATCACGTTATGGCTGGCGATGCGTAATGCGATCGGTACACGGCGATGACGCAGTGCCCGGAAGATCAGCAGAAAGAAGTTGTCGGTTTTTACTGGCGTGGGCCGGTTCACTTGAGCTCGGCTCTTGGTCTGTGAAGTTGACGCGCAGTATAGCGACAGGCCCAAGACCGGCAAAGCGCTGGCTGTGCCCGATGGTCACTGAAAGTGGGTAGAATGCGGTTTTTTTCCAGCCTGGGGGTGCGCCTTGCGCGAAATTGTCCTGATTAACATCACTGGGGAAGACCGCCCAGGTCTTACCGCAGCCATTACCGGTGTTCTGGCCCAAGGTGGTGTGAACATTCTCGACATTGGCCAGGCAGTGATCCACGACACTCTGTCGTTTGGCATCCTGGTGGAGATCCCAAGCACCGAGCCCGCGTCGACGGTGCTCAAGGACATCCTGTTTGCGGCGTACAAGCTCAATCAGCAGGTGCGTTTCACCCCGGTGTCCGAAGAGGACTACCGGCATTGGGTGGCCGGTCAGGGCAAGAAGCGCCATATCGTGACCCTGCTGACTCGCAAGGTCACCGCCGAGCAGTTGCAGCGTGTCAGCGCCATCACCGCGCAGTACGGGCTGAATATCGACCATATCGACCGTCTGTCGGGTCGCATGCCCCTGGACACCCCGGCCGACCAGAGCAAGGGCTGCATCGAGTTCTCCGTGCGTGGCGAGCCGGTCGATCCGCAAGCCCTGCGCGCCGACTTCCTGAGGGTGGCCCAGGAGCTGAATGTCGATATCGCCTTCCAGGAAGATTCGCTGTTCCGTCGCAACCGTCGCCTGGCGGTGTTCGACATGGATTCGACGCTGATCGAAGCCGAAGTCATCGACGAACTGGCCAAGGCGGCCGGTGTGGGCGAGCAGGTGTCCGCGATCACTGAGCGTGCGATGGCCGGCGAACTGGACTTCCGCGCCAGCTTCAAGGAGCGCCTGGCGCTGCTCAAGGGGCTGGATGTGAGCGTGCTGGACGCCATCGGCGCGTCGCTGCGTCTGACTGAAGGCGCCGAAATCCTGTTCGCCGAACTCAAGCGTCTGGGTTACAAGACCGCCATCCTATCCGGTGGCTTTACCTACTTCGCCAAGCAGTTGCAGGCCAAGCTGGGTATCGACTACGTGTTCGCCAACGAGTTGGAAGTGGTGGATGGCAAGGTGACTGGCGTGGCGGTCGAGCCGATTGTCGACGCACAGCGCAAGGCGGATCTGCTGAGGGAATTGGCCCACAAGGAAGGCTTGCGTCTGGAGCAGACCATTGCAGTCGGAGACGGCGCCAATGACTTGCCGATGCTGGCGATTGCCGGCCTGGGTGTGGCGTTCCGTGCCAAGCCGTTGGTCAAGCAATCGGCCAAGCAGGCGATTTCGACCCTGGGGTTGGATGGTGTGTTGTACCTGCTGGGTTTCCGCGACCGCGACGGCCAGCTCTAACTGAAACAATGCGCGCAAAAATGTGGGAGGGGGCAAGCCCCTCCCACATTGGGTTCGGCGTCAGGCTTTAGGTGAGCCGATGCCTTGGCCCATTTGCACGGGCGAACCCGCCGCCAGTGTTTCTGCCCACTTCACCTGATCCGGCCCGAACAGCACGATCGCGGTCGAACCCAGTTTGAAACGCCCCAACTCCGCACCTTTTTCCAGGTGGATCGGCGCGCGGGCGGCCTCGTCATAACGGAAGGTTTTCAGCTCGCGCTTGGGTGGCGTCACCAAGCCGGCCCAGACGGTTTCAATCGACGCGACGATCATCGCGCCCACCAATACCACGGCCATCGGGCCGCGTTCGGTGTCGAACAGGCAGACAACGCGCTCGTTACGTGCAAACAGCTCCGGCACGTTTTCGGCGGTGGTCTGGTTCACCGAGAAGATCCGGCCTGGTACATAGACCATTTCACGCAGTGTGCCGGCCAGCGGCATGTGTACGCGGTGGTAGTCCTTCGGCGACAGGTAGATGGTGGCGAAATCACCGCCCATGAACGGCGCAGCCACGGCCGCATCACCGCCCAACAGTTCCAGCACGCTGAAGCTGTGGCCCTTGGCCTGGAACACACGGCCGTGCTCGATCGGGCCCAGTTGGCTGACCGCGCCATCGGCCGGGCTCAGCACCGCGCCTGGAGTCGGGTCCAGCGGGCGCGCGCCGTCTTTCAGTGCGCGGGTGAAGAAGGCGTTGAAGTGTTCGTAGGCCGTCACGTCTTCCACCAGGGCCTGGGACATGTCCACTTGATAGCGCTTGGCGAACCAGGTGGTGAAGGCATTCTTGAACCAGCGTACGCGGCACTCCGCGATGCAACCGGCCAACCTCGACAGCAGGTGGTGCGGCAGCAAGTACTGGCTGAGGATAAACAACTGCTTTTTCATTAACTGTCCTTGAACCTTAAATCTCAACGGGGGTGTCGGGGTGGTTGCCCCATTCGCCCCAGGAACCGGCATACCCTTTGACTCGCGGATAACCGAGCGCCTTGGCCACCAGGTAGGTGAAGCCAGAGCGATGATGGGTCTGGCAATGGGTGATGATTTCTTTGTCGCGGGTCAGCCCGAGGTCTTCGAGGATCTGCGGCATGTCGCGACGGATGCGCAGGTTGCGCGCCTTGTCCATGCCGGCGGTCCATTCGAAATTGACTGCGCCGGGGATGTGCCCGCCTTTGGCCGCCAGCACTTTCTCGCCGGAATACTCCAGCGGGCCGCGCGCATCCCAGATCCCCAGGTCAGCGGCGCCCAGGCGGCTTTGCAGGTATTCGCGGGTCGCGGTGGGGCCGTCGTGCAGGGTGAGGCTGACCGGGCCGCCAGCCGGGGCCGGCACCTCGGTGGACAGCGGGTACTTGTCTGCCAGCCACGCCAGCAGGCCGCCGTCGAGGTAGTGGTATTTCGTGTGGCCGATCACGTCGAGCAACCAGATAAAACGCCCGGCCCAGCCACCGCCTTCGTCGTCATAGACCACGTAGGTCGCGTCCGGGGTGTGGCCCAGTTCGCCGAACAGTTTTTCCAGGTCGGCCTTGTTCGGCAGCAGGCCGGGCGCTGGCGGCTGGCCGAGTTGGGTGCGCTTGGGGTCAACGAAATGCGCGCCGGGGATATGCCCTTCGGCGTAGCGGGCGGCACTGGTGAGGTCCACCAGAATCAGGTGCTCGGCATCGAGGCGACCGAGCAGGTCGCTGGATTCGATCACCAGCGGCAAGCCAGAGAAGTCAGGCATGTGAGGTCTCCTGGGCACAAATGTTGGCGATAAGGGACCGCGATTGTAGCGCAAGCATCAGGCGCCGCGGTTGGTAAAGCAGTGCAGGGCCTTCTCGATGCATTGGGCGGTTTTGCCGAAGGCCTGCACGGTGGTTTCCGAGAACGGACCGCCGCCCTGGTCGGCCACCATGACCATCACCACCTTGCCATTACAGCTCAAGGAGCGCAGCAACAGGTGTTCGCCGGCGAACAGGCGGCGCAGGATCGGCGGCAGCAGCGCCGAGAACTGGGTGTGATTGTCCGGGGTGAGGCGCACCTGGGCGGACTTTTCCAGCAATCGCTGCAGCAGCGTGCTGTGGACGACATCCAGGCTCAGGTTGGCGGCGTCTTTCGGCAGGCCGTCGATCTGATGCACGCGCAGAGTGCTCTGGGCGCGATCGGTCATCAGCAACATGACGCGCTGCATGCCGCTGGCGACCAGGGCTTCCTTGGCACAGGTGGTCAGGTGCATGGCGTTGGCAAAGCGGCTTGGCTCCACCAGCAGCTCGGTGCAGCGTTTGCGCCATAACGCCAGGGCCTCGGCGGTGGGCGGTGGTGCTGGCAGCAGGCCGTGGTGGATCTTTTGCACATGCCACGGCCAGATCAACGACAGCGCCGGGTGCCAGAGATCCGGCATCACGGTGTCGCGGGCGTTGATGACGGCTTGCTGGTGAACCTGTTGCTGCACCTCGCCCAGCGGCTGTTGCAGGTACAGCGCCGTCAGGTATTGCCAACGCTGGGTGTGTGGGCAGGTCCAGGATTCCTGGGCCGACATCGCCAGGCCGTTGGCCAGCAGCACGGTATTGGCCGGCTGGTTCAGCCAGCGCCGCAGGTTGGTTTCGGCGTCGAGCAATTGCTGCTGGCGCAGTGGATCGTCCACGCGGGCAATATGCAGTGCCTTGACCAGCAAGCGCTGCTCGTTCAGCAACAGCTTGTAGCCCTGGGATACCCAGATCGGCAGGTGCCAGGTTTCGGTCAGGCCGAGGCACAGGTCCAGCAGGCGTACGCCAAACAATTGCTGCTCGACCGTGCGCGCCGACTCGCCTTTGTGGATCACCCGCAGTTCCCATTCGTCCAGGAGCTTGGGGTAGGCCAATGCCATTGGCCACAGTGGGGACAGAAACAGCAGGCTGCCCCAGTGAATGTCTTGCCACAGTCGCGCCAGGCGGCTGCCGAACAGGCCATTGGCCTGCTGCGATGCGTGCCGGCTGACCAGTACCAGTTGGCGAAAGGCAACCGGGATTTCACTCATCGGCACCGATGGCAGGCGCGCCAGCAGATCTTCGGCGCGTTTGAGGCCGAGGCGGTTGAGCGCCACTTCAAGGTTTTCTGCCGGTTCCGCCAGGCTGCCGTGGGTGTGGCTGTTGGCCTCGCGCATCACGCTCAGCACCAGGGACGGACTGCTTTGCATCAGCTCGGCAATATCTCGCAAAGAACTGCGATTATCGCGGATGGCTTTGCACACGCGGTCGTGGCTGGCCTGGGGAACAGGCAGCCGGACATCGTCCAGGCACTTGATCCAAGCAGCGAGTGAGTTGGGTCTTACAGGTGGGGTTGTTTTTTCATTTGCCATGATTGGGGCGCGATCATCACTTGCGGTCAACACGCCCAGAGCGGGCCGAACTGGCTTTTCGCCTTAACGGCCTATAGTCTGGCGCAGTTTTGCCGATAAGTAGAACAAGAGTTTTCCAGTTTTCCCAAATTTGTCCATGAACCTGACGGCGCAAGTACTCATCTCCTATGGCTAAAATTATCGGCATCATTGTCGTCCTCGCAAGCGTGCTCGGTGGGTACGTCCTGTCCCACGGTAAAATCGCCGCGCTGATTCAACCTTTCGAGGTGATGATTATCGGTGGTGCGGCACTGGGTGCATTCTTGCAGGCGAACCCCGGCTACATGACCATGCATGTGATCAAAAAGGCGCTGAGCATGTTCGGTTCACGCTTTACCCACACCTTCTACCTTGAAGTGCTGGGCCTGGTTTACGAGATTCTCAACAAAAGCCGCCGCGAAGGCATGATGGCCATCGAGGCTGACATCGAAGACGCCGCGGCCAGCCCGATCTTCGCCAAGTACCCGGCAGTGCTCAAAGACGAGCGCATGACCGCCTACATTTGCGACTACTTGCGCATCATGTCCTCCGGCAACATGGCCCCCCATGAGCTGGAAGGCCTGTTCGACATGGAGTTGTTCAGCCTCAAGGAAGAGCTGGAGCATCCTTCCCACGCCGTTACCGGTGTGGCCGATGGCATGCCCGGCTTCGGTATCGTCGCGGCGGTACTGGGTATCGTGGTGACCATGGCATCGCTGGGCGAGGGTGACCAGGCGGCCATCGGTATGCACGTAGGTGCGGCGTTGGTGGGTACCTTCTTCGGTATTCTGGCGGCCTACGGCTTCTTTGGTCCCCTGGCGACCTCCCTGGCCCACGATGCCAAGGAAGAAATCAACCTGTACGAGTCGATCAAGGCCAGCCTGGTTGCTTCGGCTTCCGGCATGCCGCCGTCGCTGGCCGTGGAGTTCGGTCGCAAGGTGCTTTACCCCAAGCATCGCCCAAGCTTCGCTGAGCTGGAACAAGCGGTTCGCGGTCGCTAAGCCATGGAAAACAACCAGCCAATCATCATCAAGCGCGTCAAGCGCTTCGCGGCAGGGCACCATGGTGGCGCCTGGAAAATCGCCTTCGCCGACTTTGCCACGGCGATGATGGCGTTCTTCCTGGTGCTGTGGCTGATGTCCACTGCCACGCCCGAACAGAAGATCGCTATCGCTGGCTACTTCAAGGACCCCATTGGCTTTTCGGAAAGTGGCACGCCCTTTGTGATTGACCTGGGCGGGTCGCCGCAGTTGGCGCCTGAGCGCACCATCAACCCGGAAGTCAAGACCGAAGCGCCGCAGGAAAAAATCCCGATCGAGCGCGATACCGTCGAGGCCATGGCCGAACAGGTCGAGCAGGAGCGTCTTGAACTGTTGCTCAAAGAGCTGCAGACCAAGGTCGAGGAAAACCCGCAACTGCTGAAGTTCAAGGATCAGATTTCCTTTGAGATCACTCCGGATGGCTTGCGCATCCAGATCACCGACGCCGCCAATCGGCCGATGTTCGACTCCGGCAGTGCGCGACTGAAGCCTTACTTCGAGGACATCCTGCTGGCCATGGCCGACACCATCAAGGCGGTGCCGAACAAGATCAGTATCAGCGGCCACACCGATGCCAAGCCGTACGCGGGCCAGGGTGACTTCGGCAACTGGGAGCTTTCGGCCAACCGTGCCAACGCCGCGCGCCGCGCACTGGTTGCTGGCAGTTATCCGGATCAGCAAGTAGCGCGGGTGGTGGGTTTTGCCTCCTCGCAATTGTTTGATGCCAAAGATCCGTTCAACCCGATCAACCGCCGCATCGATATCGTCGTACTGACCAAAAAGGCCCAGCGCGCGATTGAAGGCGACCAGCCGCCACCGCCACCGACCCCAGGTGCGGGCGCGCAGGGCGCGGCGCCGGCCGATCCGAACGCGATTGCGCCAAGCCAGGAGCCGCTACCGGCCCATGAGCTGCGGCAGAAGTTGAACCTGTTCGATGATGGAGGGGTGAAAGATCCTACGGTGCCTAGAACGGGTTCCTAAGCACAGACAAAAAGGCCGCGATGATCGCGGCCTTTTTGTATCTGCGATTTAGTAACTGCTCTCAGGCAGGCTCGCAATGATCGACCGATAGCTATTCATCCGCTGCTGCTGCACACGCCCGTCTTCCAGGGCCTTGAGCAGTGCGCAACCCGGCTCGCGGTCGTGCTTGCAGTCGCGGAAGCGGCAGGTGCCGATCAGGTCGTTGAACTCGATGAAGCCCGCTTCCACGTCGCTACGGCTGACATGGCCGAGACCGAATTCACGGATACCTGGGGAGTCGATCAACTCGCCGCCACCGGGGAAGTGGAACAAGCGCGCGGTGGTGGTGGTGTGGGTACCCTGGCCGGACAGCTCCGACAGCGGGCCCACGCGGGTGTCGACTTCCGGCAGCAGGCTGTTGACCAGCGAGGACTTGCCCACGCCCGACTGACCGACAAACACACTGATGTGCCCGTCCAGCTTCTGTTGCAGCTGTTCCATGCCATTGCCGTGATGGGCCGAGACTTCCAGCACCGGGTAACCCAGGGTGCGGTAGACCGCCAGCAATGCGTTGAGCGCCGGGGCGTTCTGTTCGTCGATCAGGTCGAATTTGTTCAGCAGCAGCAGCGGGCGAATGCCGGCATGCTCGGCCGCTACCAGATAGCGGTCGATCAGGTTGGCATGGGGCTCGGGCAGCGGCGCGAACACGATCACGATCATGTCGACGTTGGCCGCCACCGGCTTGAGCTGGCCGCGGCTATCGGGGCGGCGCAGTTCGGTGGTGCGCGGCAATTGGGCGACGATTACGCCGATCCCCTGGTTGCCGGCACGCCACACCACTTGATCGCCGGTGACCAGCGCAGGCAGGTTGGCGCGCAAGTGGCAACGGAACACTTGGCCTGCGAGTTCGCCTTCCAGTGCCTCGACTTCGACCTGCACGCCGAAGTGCGCGATCACCAGGCCCGTCTGTTCGGGACCCAGGTCGCCGCCCTCGAGCGCTTCCACGGCGGAGGATTCACGTTTGGCGGCGCGTGCGGCGCGTTCGCCCTGAATCTTTTCGATGCGCCAGTTTTGGCGACGGTTGAGCTGGCGTTTGGCCATTGGTGTTCCGTGTCGATAATGCAAAGGTTGGGTAAAACGGTCGCGAGTCTAGCACGGCCCCGCCTGCTAAACTGCGCAGCTACGCCAAGGTGCCAAGAGAATCAAGCCATGCAAAACCCACAGAACCTGATTTGGATCGATCTGGAAATGACCGGTCTGAACCCCGACACCGACGTCATCATCGAGATGGCGACCATTGTCACCGACAGCAACCTCAACACCTTGGCCGAAGGGCCGGTGATCGCCATCCACCACAGCGACGCGGTACTCGCCACCATGGACGAGTGGAACACCCGCACCCACGGCAACTCCGGCCTGACCCAGCGCGTGCGTGACAGCCGCGTCAGCATGGCCGAGGCCGAAGCCGAAACCATCGCCTTTCTGGAAAAGTGGGTGCCCAAGGGCAAGTCACCGATCTGCGGCAACAGCATCTGCCAGGACCGCCGCTTTCTTTATACCCACATGAAGGCGCTGGAAAGCTACTTCCACTATCGCAACCTGGACGTGTCCACCCTGAAAGAGCTGGCCGCGCGCTGGGCACCGGAAGTCAAAGACAGCTTCCATAAAGGCAGCACGCACCTGGCGCTGGACGACATTCGCGAGTCGATCGCCGAGCTGCAGCATTACCGCAAGCATTTCATCAAGGCTTGAAACCGTCTCCCGGGGTGGCCGGCCTCCCTCTGGCGAGCGGGCTTGCCCCGCGTCGGGCTGCGAAGCGGCCCTGATACAGCCAACTCATGCCTCCAAACAGATATCATTGCCGGGTTTTGGGGCCGCTTCGCGCTCCAGCGCGGGGCAAGCCCGCTCGCCACAAGGATCACCCTCATGTTGTTGATGCTCTACCTCGTCGCCATCACCGCCGAAGCCATGACCGGTGCCTTGTCCGCCGGTCGGCGCGGCATGGACTGGTTCGGTGTGGTGCTGATCGCCTGCGTGACGGCGCTGGGGGGCGGTTCGGTGCGTGACGTGCTGTTGGGGCATTACCCGCTGACGTGGGTCAAGCACCCGGAGTACCTGGTGCTGACCTCCGTCGCCGCGCTGGTGACGATCTTCATTGCGCCGTTGATGCGTCATCTGCGCTCGTTGTTTCTGGCGCTGGACGCCGTGGGGTTGGTGGCCTTTACCTTGATCGGTTGCATGACCGCCCTGGAAATGGGTCATGGCATGTTGGTGGCCTCGGTCAGCGGCGTGATCACGGGGGTGTTCGGCGGCATTCTGCGGGACATCTTCTGCAATGACATCCCGCTGATTTTCCGCCGCGAGTTGTATGCCAGCGTGTCATTCCTGGCCGCCTGGTTCTACCTGCTGTGCCTGTATCTGGAGCTGCCCGGCGAACAAGCGATCCTGCTCACGCTGTTCAGCGGCTTTCTATTGCGCCTGCTGGCGATCCGTTTTCGCTGGGAAATGCCCAAGTTCGTCTACAACGACGACGTGCACTGACGCGCGGCGTGCTGCTCGAGCGCCCACTCCACATGTTCGCGCACCAGCTCCGACGGATAATCCCGGCGTGCCTTCAAGGCTTCCAGCACCACAATGCTGGAGGGTGCATTACCCAGCCCCACCGCCAGGTTGCGCAACCAACGTTCATAACCGGCGCGGCGCAAAGGTGAGCCTTCGGTGCTGCTGAGGAATTTATCCTCATCCCACATGAACAGTTCGGCCAGTTCGGCGTTATCCAGGTTGTGCCGTGGCTGGAAATCGCCCTCGCCGCTGGGGCGGGCGAAACGATTCCATGGGCAAACGATCTGACAGTCATCGCAGCCGAATACGCGATTGCCGATCAGCGGGCGCAAATCTTCAGGGATGGCGCTCTTGAGTTCGATGGTCAGGTAGGAAATGCAGCGCCGGGCGTCCAGTATGTAGGGGCCGACGAAGGCGTTGGTGGGGCAGATATCCAGGCACGCGGTGCAGCGGCCGCAGTGTTCGGTGCTGTGGGGCGGATCGACCGGAAGGGGCAGGTCGACAAACAGTTCGCTGAGGAAGAAATAGCTGCCGGCCTTGCGATTGAGTACCAGGGTATTCTTACCGATCCAGCCGAGGCCGGCCTGTTCGGCGATGGCTTTTTCCAGCACCGGGGCGCTGTCGACGAAGGCGCGAAAGCCGAACGGGCCGATCTGCGCCTGAATACGGTCGGCCAATTGCTGCACGCGCTTGCGGATCAGCTTGTGGTAATCGCGGCCCAGGGCGTAGCGGGAGATATAGGCTTTCTCCGGCTTGGCCAGCAGTTGCGCCATTTGCGTGTCGCCCGGCAGGTAATCCATGCGTAGCGAGACCACGCGCAAGGTGCCGGGTACCAGTTCGTCGGGATGTGAGCGTTTGCTGCCGTGGGCGCCCATATAGTCCATCTCGCCGTGATAGCCCGCGTCGAGCCAGCGTTGCAGGTGCTGCTCATGCTCAGCCAGGTCCAGGCCGCTGATGCCGACTTGTTGAAAGCCCAGCTCGCGGCCCCAGTCTTTGATCGATTGGGCGAGGGCGGGCAGATCGGAGGTAATAGCAGGCATGAGACACGGGAAACCACGGGTTAGATGGGTATAATTCTGCCAGACATCGGAGCTTGAAGACGCATGCCGCAGACAAAACACGAAATAACCGACGTTCAGCCCCTGTTGCATGGCCATTTGCCGCAACTGGCTGCGCGCGCGCCGGACGCCCACAAAGGCCAGTTCGGTCATCTGCTGGTCATCGGCGGCGACCGCGGCTTTGGCGGCGCAGCGCTGCTGAGCGCCGAAAGCGCCTTGCGCAGTGGCGCGGGCATGGTGTCCTTGGCTACGCGCCTTGAGCATGTGCCGGCCGCGTTGGCCCGTTTGCCGGAGGTCATGACTGTCGGCGTGAGTTCGGCCAATCAAATAATGGGCCTGCTGGAAAAAATCTCGGTCATCGTCATTGGTCCAGGCCTGGGTGCCGCCGCCTGGGGTAAAAGCTTGTTGTCCGTCGCGGCCAATGCCGGGCTGCCGCAAGTCTGGGATGCCGATGCCCTCAATCAACTGTCCACGGGCAGCGTCAGCCTGCCGGCCAATTGCGTGATCACCCCGCATCCGGGCGAAGCGGCACGCTTATTGGGGATTTCGACAGCCGAGGTTCAGGCCGACCGTCTTAAGGTGGCGCGCGCGTTGAGCCAGACATTCAATGCAGTGGCTATTCTCAAGGGCGCGGGCAGTTTGATCGCCAGCCCGGACGGGCGTGTTTCGCGTTGTGACCAAGGCCATCCCGCGATGGCAACGGCGGGGCTCGGTGATGTGCTGGCGGGCCTGGTGGGCGCGCTGCTTGCCCAGGGCATGCCGGCTTATGAAGCGGCCTGCCTGGCGGTGTGGTTGCATGCGACGGCTGGGGATCGCCAGGGTACCTTTGGGCGCGGACTTGCAGCCAGCGACCTGATCCCCGCCATTCGTCAACTGCTGGAGGAACAGTCGCCGTGTCTGAAGTAATCCTTTTCCTGGCCGATGAAGACGCCATGGTCGCGTTCGGTCAGCGCATTGCCCAGGTGGCCGCCGGGGCAGGGGTGATCTTTCTCGAAGGCGACCTGGGGGCGGGCAAGACCACATTGTCGCGGGGGATTATTCGCGGGCTGGGCCATGGGGGAGCGGTAAAAAGCCCGACGTTTACTCTGGTAGAGCCCTACGAGATCGGTGCGGTACGGGCCTTTCACTTCGATCTCTATCGTCTGGTGGACCCGGAAGAACTGGAGTACATGGGCATCCGTGATTACTTCGATGGAGATGCGCTGTGCCTGATCGAGTGGCCAGGCAAAGGTACGGGCTTTTTGCCAAAGCCGGACCTGACCATTACCATTACGCCGCATGAGCATGGACGTCAGCTGAAGTTGTTGCCCCAGGGTGTGCGCGGTGAGTCGTGGTGCGCCACTTTGGCATTGGAATTCAAATAATTGGTGGGGTTAGGTATGCGCTTTCGCGCGTTGGTTGCTGTCGTAGGGGTGTTGCTTGCGGCAATGACTGTCAATGCTCTGGCTGCTTCACAGGTGAAGAGTGTCCGCCTGTGGCGAGCTCCGGATAACACGCGACTGGTGTTTGACCTGTCTGGTCCTGTCCAGCACAGCGTCTTTACCCTGGCGGCGCCTGATCGCCTGGTGATCGATATCAACGGTGCGACCCTGGCCGCACCGTTGAAAATCTCCACTGCCAATACCCCGATTACCGCCATGCGCTCGGCGCAACGGACGCCAACTGACTTGCGCGTGGTGATCGACCTGAAGAAGGCCGTGACCCCTAAAAGCTTCTCCCTGGCCCCGAATGCCCAGTACGGCAACCGGCTGGTGGTCGACTTGTTCGATAACGCAGCGGACGCCGCGCCACCGCCGGCGCCCACCCCGAGTGTCGCCACGGTGCCAGCGGTACCGGTCAACCCATCGCAACCCCCGGTCAAGTTGCCACCGCCGCCGCCAGCCCCGGCCGGCAAGCGCGACATCATCGTGGTGATCGACGCCGGTCACGGCGGCGAAGACCCGGGCGCTTCCGGTTCGCGCGGCCAGCATGAAAAAGATGTGGTACTGGCCATCGCCCGTGAACTGCAGCGCCAGGTCAGTGGCATGAAGGGCTATCGCGCGGAGCTGACCCGCACCGGCGACTATTTCATCCCGTTGCGTGGCCGTACCGAAATCGCCCGCAAGAAAGGCGCCGACCTCTTCGTCTCTATTCATGCCGACGCAGCCCCTTCGGCCGCAGCCTTCGGTGCTTCGGTGTTTGCCCTGTCGGACCGCGGCGCGACGTCCGAGACCGCCCGTTGGCTGGCCGACAGCGAAAACCGTTCCGACTTGATCGGCGGCGCGGGCAACGTGTCTCTCGACGACAAGGACAAGATGCTCGCCGGTGTACTGCTCGACCTGTCGATGACCGCCTCGCTGACCTCCAGCCTGAACGTCGGTCAGAAAGTCCTGAGCAACATCGGTCGGGTGACCTCGCTGCATAAACAGCGTGTGGAACAAGCCGGGTTTATGGTGTTGAAGTCGCCGGATATCCCGTCGATCCTGGTGGAAACCGGGTTTATCTCCAACGCCAACGAAGCGTCGAAGCTGGCCAGTGCCAGCCACCAGCAGGCATTGGCACGCTCCATCAGTGCTGGCGTGCGTCAGTTCTTCCAGCAAAACCCGCCGCCAGGTACCTACATTGCCTGGCTGCGTGACTCGGGGAAAATCGCCCAGGGCCCGCGTGACCATCGTGTGCAGCCCGGCGACACCCTGGCCATGCTGGCCGTGCGTTTCCAGGTCTCGCCGGCCACCTTGCGCAACGCCAACAACCTGAAGACCGATGAGTTGAAAGTCGGCCAGGTGTTGACCATCCCTGGCACTGAATTGGCGGCGCAGTGATGAGCGAAGCGACGTTGAATAGTGGATCGCGCATCGAATTGCTCAGCCCGCGCCTGGCCAACCAGATCGCCGCGGGTGAGGTGGTCGAGCGCCCGGCATCGGTAATCAAGGAGCTGCTGGAAAACAGCATCGACTCTGGTGCCAGGCGCATTGATGTGGATGTGGAGCAGGGTGGCGTCAAGCTGCTGCGTGTACGCGACGATGGCAGCGGTATCTCCGCCGATGACCTGCCGCTGGCCCTGGCCCGTCATGCCACCAGCAAGATCCGTGACCTCGAAGACCTGGAGCGGGTGATGAGCCTGGGCTTTCGTGGGGAGGCCCTGGCTTCCATCAGCTCGGTGGCCCGCCTGACCCTGACCTCGCGTACCCGCAGCGCCGAACAGGCCTGGCAGGTGGAAACCGAAGGCCGCGACATGGCGCCTCGCGTCCAGCCGGCGGCGCACCCGGTGGGCACCTCGGTGGAGGTGCGCGACCTGTTCTTCAACACCCCGGCGCGGCGTAAATTCCTCAAGGCCGAAAAAACCGAATTCGATCACCTGCAGGAAGTCATCAAGCGCCTGGCGCTGGCGCGTTTCGATGTGGCATTCCACCTGCGCCACAACGGCAAGACCATCCTCAGCCTGCACGAAGCCAACGACGACGCCGCGCGCGCGCGCCGGGTGGCTGCCGTGTGCGGCGCAGGGTTCCTGGAGCAGGCGCTGCCGATTGAGATCGAGCGCAATGGCTTGCGCCTGTGGGGCTGGGTAGGTTTGCCGACCTTTTCCCGCAGCCAGGCTGACTTGCAGTACTTCTTTGTGAATGGCCGCGCGGTGCGCGACAAGCTGGTGGCCCATGCGGTGCGCCAGGCTTATCGCGATGTATTGTTCAATGGGCGGCATCCGACCTTTGTGCTGTTTTTTGAAGTCGACCCTTCGGTGGTCGACGTCAATGTGCATCCGACCAAGCACGAAGTCCGCTTCCGTGACGGGCGCATGGTGCATGACTTCCTCTATGGCACCTTGCATCGCGCCCTGGGTGATGTGCGGCCAGACGACCAACTGTCTGCGCCGATTGTGACTGCCATGGTCCGGCCGAGCGGCCCTGAAGCCGGCGAGTTCGGACCCCAGGGCGAAATGAGCCTGGCTGGCAACCTGCTGCAATCGCCGCAACCACAGCCAAGCTATGCCGCGCCTGGCTCGGGTTCGGGGGCGGGTTATCAGTATCAATACACGCCGCGCCCGCAATCCACGGTGCCGGTCGCCGAGGCTCAAGCGGCCTATCGCGAGTTTTTCGCGCCGCTGCCCGGCGCTGAGCCGAGTGCTGTCGCCCTGCCGGAAGGTGGCGGTGATATCCCGCCGCTGGGCTACGCACTGGCGCAGCTCAAGGGCATCTACATCCTGGCGGAAAACGCCCACGGCCTGGTGCTGGTGGATATGCACGCCGCCCATGAACGCATCATGTACGAACGCCTGAAGATCGCCATGGCCAGCGAAGGTCTCAGTGGCCAGCCGTTGCTGGTGCCAGAATCCCTGGCCGTCAGCCAGCGAGAGGCCGATTGCGCCGAAGAACACCACGGGGTATTCCAGAAACTGGGCTTCGAGTTGCAACGCCTGGGCCCGGAAACCCTGGCGATTCGTCAGATTCCTGCGCTGCTCAAGCAGGCCGAAGCCAACCGCCTGGTGGCTGACGTGCTGGCCGACCTGATGGAGTACGGCACCAGTGATCGCATCCAGGCGCATATCAATGAACTGCTCGGCACCATGGCCTGCCACGGTGCCGTCCGCGCCAACCGTCGCCTGGCCCTGCCGGAAATGAACGGCCTGCTGCGTGACATGGAAAACACCGAGCGCAGCGGCCAATGCAACCATGGCCGACCGACCTGGACCCAGATGGGCCTGGACGATCTGGACAAACTGTTCTTGCGCGGTCGTTGATGAGTGCCTTGCCCCCCGCGATTTTCCTGATGGGCCCCACAGCTGCCGGCAAGACCGACCTGGCCATCGAGCTGACCAAGGTGTTGCCGTGCGAGCTGATCAGTGTCGACTCGGCCCTGGTTTACCGGGGCATGGATATCGGCACCGCCAAGCCTTCAAAAGAACTGTTGGCGCGCTATCCGCACCGTTTGATCGACATCATCGACCCGGCCGAGAGCTATTCCGCCGCGGATTTCCGCGCCGATGCCCTGGCGGCCATGGCCGAGATCACCGCGCGAGGCAACATCCCGCTGCTGGTGGGCGGCACGATGCTCTATTACAAGGCTTTGCAGGAAGGCCTGGCGGATATGCCGCCAGCCGACCCCCAGGTCCGCGTCGAACTTGAAGAGGAGGCTGCGCGCCTTGGCTGGCAAGCCCTGCACGACCAGTTGGCGGCAGTGGACCCGGTGTCCGCAGCGCGCATTCACCCCAATGACCCCCAGCGGCTCACTCGCGCGCTGGAAGTCTGGCGGGTCAGTGGCCTGACCATGACCGAACATCGCCAGCGACAATCTGCGCAAAGTGCTGACGCAGGCGCATCTGGACAGTCACAATTGCCCTATACTGTGGCGAATCTGGCCATTGCTCCGGCAAATCGCCAGGTGCTGCATGAACGAATTGCACAAAGATTCACGATTATGTTGGAACAGGGGTTTGTGGATGAGGTCGTAGCACTGCGTTCGAGAGGTGACCTGCACCCAGGGCTGCCTTCGATACGTGCTGTAGGCTACCGCCAAGTCTGGGATCACCTGGATGGCAAGTTGACGTCAGACGAAATGCAGGAGCGCGGCATCATTGCCACGCGCCAATTGGCGAAGCGCCAGTTCACTTGGCTGCGCAGCTGGAGCGATTTGCACTGGTTGGACAGTCTGGACAGCGACAATCTGTCACGCGCCTTGAAATACTTGGGAACGGTCTCCATATTGAGCTGAGTCCTTGCAATTGCCGTCTATCCTTGGGGGAGTGACGGCCATAAGCTATTTATTTTCCGATTTTTTATTATTGATCCTTAAAGGAGTGCGGCACATGTCAAAAGGGCATTCGCTACAAGACCCTTACTTGAATACTTTACGTAAAGAAAAAGTGGGGGTTTCCATCTACTTGGTCAACGGTATCAAGCTGCAAGGCACCATTGAATCGTTCGACCAGTTCGTGATCCTGCTGAAAAACACCGTCAGCCAGATGGTTTACAAGCACGCTATCTCGACAGTCGTTCCAGTTCGTCCGATCCGTCTGCCTAGCGCAGCAGGTGATGATGCGGCTGACGCTGAGCCAGGTAACGCCTGATAGGAGTCTCCTTTGTTCTTTGAGCGCCACGGTGGTGGTGAACGAGTGATCCTCGTTCACTTGGATGGACAGGACCCTGAGGCGCGCGAAGATCCGCAGGAGTTTCAGGAGTTGGCAAATTCGGCCGGCGCCGAGACCGTTGCGTTTTTTAACGTGCCGCGTCATCGGCCAACCGCCAAATTCCTGATTGGCAGCGGCAAGGTCGAGGAACTGCGCGACCTGGTACATGCCCTGGAAGCCGATCTGGTGATTTTCAATCACACCCTCACGCCCAGTCAGGAACGTAACCTCGAACGTGTTTTCGAGTGTCGCGTGATCGACCGCACCGGTCTGATTCTCGATATTTTCGCCCAACGCGCCCGTACCCATGAGGGCAAGCTCCAGGTTGAACTGGCCCAGCTTGACCACATGAGCACCCGCCTGGTTCGTGGCTGGACCCACCTTGAGCGTCAGGGTGGCGGTATCGGCATGCGTGGTCCGGGTGAAACCCAACTGGAAACCGACCGGCGCCTGCTGCGGGTTCGCCTGCGCCAGATCAAGGGCCGCCTGGAGAAAGTCCGCAGCCAGCGCGAGCAGTCGCGTCGTGGCCGCATGCGGGCGGATATCCCTACCGTTTCCCTGGTGGGCTATACCAACGCCGGCAAATCCACGTTGTTCAATAACGTGACCAAATCGGACGTTTACGCCGCTGACCAACTGTTCGCTACCCTCGATCCGACCTTGCGCCGCCTGGACCTGGACGACCTCGGGCCGATTGTCCTGGCCGACACCGTGGGTTTCATTCGCCACTTGCCCCACAAGCTGGTAGAGGCATTCCGGTCTACGCTCGAAGAGTCGAGCAATTCCGACCTGCTGTTGCACGTGATCGATGCGGCCGAACCGGATCGCATGTTGCAAATTGAGCAGGTGATGGTGGTGCTGGGTGAGATTGGTGCCCAGGACTTGCCGATCCTCGAGGTGTATAACAAACTCGATTTGCTTGAAGGCGTTGAGCCACAAATCCAGCGCGACGAGAACGGCAGGCCCCAGCGGGTATGGCTGTCGGCGCGCGATGGCACGGGCCTGGAGCTGCTTGAACAAGCCATTGCCGAGTTGCTGGGCAGTGATTTGTTTATCGGCACCTTGCGCTTGCCTCAGCGTTTTGCTCGACTGCGTGCACAGTTTTTCGAACTGGGCGCGGTACAGAAAGAAGAACACGACGAAGAGGGTGTCAGCTTGCTGGCCGTTCGATTGCCGCGCTCGGAGCTGAATCGGCTGGTCAGCCGTGAAGGTGTGGTGCCGACAGAGTTCATCGAACAACACACTTTGCAATAAAAGCCTCCGAAAGCGGTTGTGCCGCAGTGGCAGGCATTCTGTAGCATTGGTCGGCGCGCCGTGGGTGCGTCTTTGCTTTATCAGATGGAGAGCGCTATGGCTTGGAATGAGCCGGGTGGCAACTCGAATAATCAGGATCCTTGGGGTGGTAAGCGCCGCAATAATGGCGACCGCAAGGGGCCACCAGATCTCGACGAGGCCTTCCGAAAGCTGCAGGAAAGCCTGAATGGGTTGTTCGGTGGTGGAAAAAAACGTGGCGGTGACGACGGCGGTCGTACAAGCAGGGGTGGCGGCTATGGCCTGCTGGGCCTGGGCCTTGTCGTGCTGGCGGCCGTATGGCTCTACAGCGCCGTATACGTGGTGGACGAGCAGGAGCAGGCCGTGGTGCTGCGCTTCGGCAAGTACTACGAGACTGTCGGTCCGGGCTTGAACATCTACTTCCCGCCGATCGACAAGAAGTACATGGAGAACGTAACGCGTGAGCGTGCCTACACCAAGCAGGGCCAGATGCTGACCGAAGACGAGAACATCGTCGAGGTGCCGCTGACCGTGCAGTACAAGATCAGCAACCTGCAGGACTTCGTGCTGAACGTCGATCAGCCGGAAATCAGCCTGCAACACGCGACCGAAAGCGCCCTGCGCCATGTGGTGGGTTCTACCGCCATGGACCAGGTGCTGACCGAAGGTCGTGAATTGATGGCCAGCGAAATCAAGGAGCGCCTGCAACGGTTCCTCGACACCTATCGCACCGGTATCACCGTGACCCAGGTGAACGTACAGAGCGCAGCCGCACCGCGTGAAGTGCAGGAAGCCTTCGACGACGTGATCCGCGCCCGTGAAGACGAGCAGCGTTCGCGCAACCAGGCTGAAACCTATGCCAACGGCGTTGTGCCGGAAGCCCGTGGTCAGGCCCAGCGCATCCTTGAAGATGCCAACGGTTACCGCGACGAAGTGGTCTCGCGCGCCAAGGGTGAGGCGGATCGCTTTACCAAGTTGGTCGCCGAGTACCGCAAGGCACCGGAAGTCACGCGTCAGCGTCTGTACCTGGACACCATGCAGGAAGTCTTCAGCAACACCAGCAAGGTTCTCGTGACCGGCAGCAAAGGTGGGCAGAACAACCTGCTGTACCTGCCGCTGGACAAGATGATCGAAGGTGGTCGTAGCAGTACCAGTGCACCGTCCACCGGTTCCAATGCCGCTGCCAATGAAGCGAGTGCCCGTGCGGCCGCTGACTTGCTGCAACAGCAAACACGTACCAGGGAGAGTCGTTGATGAGCAATAAATCGCTGACCGCCCTGATTGTGGGTGTCGTCGTGGTCATCGCTGCCTGGAACTGCTTCTACATCGTCGCTCAGACCGAGCGCGCGGTGCTGCTGCAATTCGGTCGCGTGGTCCAGGCGGATGTCCAGCCGGGCCTGCATGTGAAAGTCCCCTACGTCAACCAGGTGCGCAAGTTCGACGCCCGCCTGATGACCCTGGATGCACCGACACAGCGCTTCCTGACCCTGGAAAAGAAAGCCGTGATGGTGGATGCCTACGCCAAATGGCGCGTCAAGGATGCCGAGCGTTTCTACACGGCGACCTCCGGCCTCAAGCAGATTGCCGACGAGCGTTTGTCGCGTCGTCTGGAATCGGGTCTGCGTGACCAGTTTGGTAAGCGCACCCTGCACGAGGTGGTATCCGGCGAACGTGATGCGTTGATGGCTGACATCACGCGCTCGTTGAACGCGATGGCGGAAAAAGAGCTGGGCATCGAAGTCATCGATGTTCGGGTCAAGGCTATCGACCTGCCGAAGGAAGTGAATCGCAGCGTGTTCGAGCGGATGAGCACCGAGCGTGAGCGTGAAGCGCGTGAGCACCGTGCCAAAGGTAACGAGCTGGCCGAGGGTATTCGTGCGGATGCCGACCGTCAGCGTCGCGTACTGCTGGCTGAGGCCTATCGCGAGTCTGAAGAGGCGCGTGGTGATGGTGACGCTCAAGCAGCGGCGATCTACGCCAAGGCCTACGGCCAGGACCAGGAGTTCTACGCGTTCTACCGTAGCCTGCGTGCCTACCGTGAAAGCTTCGCGAACAAAACCGATATCATGGTGCTGGACCCAAGCAGTGATTTCTTCCGCTACCTGGAAAAGTCCAAGTAACCAGCCTGTGATTCTGTAGGTGTCACTCCCGTCGGGCGGCTAAAACGCCTGGCGGGGTGATCCTTTCAGAAAACGGGTGTATGATGCGGCAGCCGGGAAATTCCCGGCTTTTTTGCGTCTGTATGTTTGATTCGGCAGGCGTGACAGGTTTTTCGAGGAAAGTGCCCGACGAGGCCGTTTGCAGGCCGTTCGTCACGTCGCTCTTGCGCGTGGTTTATGCGGGGCGCGGGTATTTTCTGCTTCACTCAAGGCTCGGCCGAGGGCTGGCCGCCCGGATCATAGGGGAATGGCGTAATGGCAACGGTAGACCGCTGGCTGCTGCCAGATGGCATCGAAGAAGTACTGCCACCAGAAGCTGCGCGCATTGAAGTAGCGCGTCGCCAGGTGTTGGATCTGTTCCAGAGCTGGGGTTACGAGTTTGTCGTGACCCCCCATATCGAGTACCTGGAATCTCTGCTGACCGGCGCGGGCCAGGACCTGGATCTGCGCACCTTCAAGGTCATCGACCCGCAGTCGGGCCGGCAAATGGGGTTCCGTGCCGACATCACGCCGCAAGTGGCGCGCATCGATGCGCACACCCTGCGTCGCGAAGGTCCGAGCCGTCTGTGCTACGCCGGCAGCGTGCTGCATGCAAAGCCTCGGGCGTTGTCGTCGTCGCGCAGCCCGATCCAACTGGGCGCCGAGTTGTATGGCGATGCCAGCCCGAGCAGCGACGTTGAAGTGATCAGCCTGATGCTGGCCATGCTGCAACTGGCTGATGTTCCCGATGTCCACATGGACCTGGGCCACGTCGGTATCTACCGTGGCTTGGCCCGTGCGGCCGGATTGTCCGGTGCCGCGGAGCAACAGTTGTTCGATGCTCTGCAACGCAAGGCTATCGATGAAGTCGTCGCCCTGACCGAAGGCGTTCCTGCCGACTTGGCCGGGATGCTGCGCGCGTTGGTCAACCTGTGCGGCGGTCGTGAAGTCCTGGTAGAAGCGCGTGAGCGTCTGGCCAATGCGCCGGCGCCGGTATTGGCTGCACTGGATGACGTGTTTGCGATTGCCGGGCAGTTGTCGGCACGTTTCCCGACGTTACCGCTGTATTTTGATCTGGGCGAGTTGCGCGGCTACCACTATCACACCGGTGTGGTGTTCGCCGTATTTGTACCGGGAGTTGGCCAGGCCATCGCCCAAGGCGGTCGTTACGACGATATCGGCGCCGACTTCGGTCGCGCGCGTCCGGCCACCGGCTTTTCCACCGATTTGAAAACCCTGGTGACCCTGGGGCGTGCTGAGGTCGAGCTGCCGTCGGGTGGCATCTGGATGCCTGACAGTACGGATGCAGCACTCTGGCAAAAGGTTTGCCAGTTGCGCAGTGAGGGTCAGCGTGTCGTCCAGGCCTTGCCTGGGCAGCCATTGGCCGCCGCCCGTGAAGCGGACTGCGACCGGCAATTGATTCTGCAGAACGGGCTTTGGCAAGTATCGCCACTGGCTTCTTGAGTTTTCCTGTCGGCCATCGCCGGCACCAAGTTTGCGCGAATGAGGACAAGTGTTATGGGTAAGAATGTCGTAGTCCTGGGCACCCAATGGGGTGATGAGGGCAAAGGCAAGATCGTTGATCTGCTGACCGAACATGCTGCCGCCGTAGTGCGCTACCAAGGCGGCCACAACGCTGGCCACACCTTGGTCATCGATGGTGAAAAAACCGTCTTGCACCTGATCCCATCGGGCGTGCTGCGCGAAGGCGTACAGTGCCTGATCGGCAACGGCGTCGTGGTTGCACCGGATGCCCTGCTGCGCGAGATCACCAAGCTGGAAGAGAAAGGCGTACCGGTGCGCGAGCGCCTGCGTATCAGCCCGTCCTGCCCGCTGATCCTGTCCTTCCACGTTGCGCTGGACCAGGCTCGTGAAAAGGCGCGTGGCGAGCTGAAGATCGGCACCACCGGTCGCGGCATCGGCCCGGCCTACGAAGACAAGGTTGCACGTCGCGGCTTGCGTGTGGGCGACCTGCTCAACATGCCGCGCTTTGAAGAAAAACTGCGTGAACTGGTGGAATACCACAACTTCATGCTGGTGGGTTACTACAAAGAGCCAGCCATCGAGTTTGAAAAGACCCTGGCCGAGTGCAAGGAATACGCTGAACTGCTCAAGCCGCTGATGCTGGACGTGACGGCCGAGCTGCACGACCTGCGTCGCGCCGGCAAGGACATCATGTTCGAAGGCGCCCAAGGGTCGCTGCTGGACATCGACCACGGCACCTACCCGTACGTGACCAGTTCCAACACCACCGCTGGCGGCGTTGCGACCGGTTCGGGCGTTGGTCCTATGTTCCTGGACTACATCCTGGGCATCACCAAGGCTTACACCACGCGTGTAGGTTCGGGCCCATTCCCGACTGAACTGTTCGACGAAGTCGGTGCGCACCTGGCCAAACAAGGTCACGAGTTCGGCGCGACTACCGGTCGTGCCCGTCGTTGTGGCTGGTTTGATGCGGTTATCCTGCGTCGCGCTATCGATGTGAACAGCATCTCGGGCATCTGCCTGACCAAGCTGGACGTACTCGACGGTCTGGAAACCATCAACATCTGCACTGGCTACAAAGATGCAGAAGGCAAGGCGGTTGCCCCGACTGATGCTGACAGCTATGTGGGTCTGCAGCCGGTCTACGAAGAAGTGCCAGGCTGGACCGAATCGACCGTGGGCGCCAAAACCCTGGAAGAGCTGCCAGCTAACGCTCGCGCTTACATCAAGCGTGTCGAAGAGCTGATCGGTGCGCCAATCGACATTATTTCGACGGGCCCGGACCGCAACGAAACCATCGTTCTGCGCCACCCGTTCGCTTAATAAGCTGTTGATGTAGAAAGCAAAGGGCTCCTTCGGGAGCCCTTCGTCGTTTCAGCTCTGCATGCGGCACGACCCTTGCTGTGTTTACCTCTTTCGCGGTGCTATCAAATTAATGGCACCCGTGGTGGAGGGATTCCCGATGTCTGCCGTTCTCTCGTTGTTACAAAGCCGTCTGTTGCGGCCGGTGTTCGTTACCCTAGGTATCGCTCTTTTGGTGCAGGTGCTCGTAGCGGTCGCTCTAACCCGGAGCACGGTCACGGCGCTGGAAGCCGATTTGGGCAATCGCCTGGGGGTCGACAGTCAGAAATTGTCGGGCGAATTGGCTCAGGCCGGCAAGGAAGTCACATCCAGCCTGGACAGTTTGTCCGCCAGTACCCGTCAGCGCCTGACCGCAGGGCTTTCCGCGCGCTTGCAGGAAGAGCAGAAACAACTGCGTGCGACCCTGGAAAAAGATCTGCAAGACTCCGCTAACGATATGGCGCAACTGTTGGCCTCCGTGGCGCCTCGCGCCATGTGGGACAACGATGTGCCGACGCTGTCGGAGTTCGCCCGACGGGCCCAGCGCAATCCCAACGTGCTGTTCGTGGTCTACGACGATGCTGCCGGTGAGCACTTGACCCGTTACCTGAACCGGGAAAACCCGATCAACCAGGCCCTGCTGGAAAAGGGCAAGGGTGACCGCGCCCTGGACAAATTGCTGGACGCCGCCAAATCGGACGCTTCCGTGTACTACGTCGAAGCATCCATCAGCCCCAACGGCGTCGAGATTGGCAAGGTCCGCATGGGGGTTTCGACCGCCGCGGTAGAAACCGACCTGCTGGCGTTGGATAAGCGCTTTGCGGCATTGATCGCCAGCGGGGATCAGTTGGTCGGCGACAGTCTCAAAGGCGCTGCGGCGGATAGCGCAGCAGCCATGGGCGCGCGCTTGCAGTCTGCGCAAGCCACTGCGACCCAGATGACCGCCAACACCACCAGCGCCGTGCAAGAGGCCGCGGGCACCTTGCGCTGGCGTATCGGCATGGGCCTGGCTGTTGTCGGTTTTGGCGTATTGCTGCTGATCGCCGTGGTACTGGGGCGGCGGGTGGTCAATCGCCTGAAGCTATTGATTGCGGCCATGGATGACTTGGCGGCGGGTGAGGGCGACCTCACCAAGCGTGTACAGATCAACAGCAAGGACGAAATTGGCGCCATGGCTTCGGCGGTCAATCGGTTTGTGGATAAGTTGCAGCCGATCGTGCGCGAGGCGGGCGATGTGGCCCAGCGTACCGGCGTGGAAATCGGCGCCATGACCTTGCGCAATGCCGGTGCCGATGCCGCAGCCGGACTGCAGCGTGATGAGGTGGCGGAGAGCTTGCGCGCACTGTCGCAAATGGCCGATGCGGCCCAGTCTGAAAGCCATGCGATGCAAGCCGCGTTGCAGCAAGTGGTGGACATTCGCCAGGCTACTGATGAGAACTCGCGCACGTCGGCGCAAGTCGGCACTCTGATCGAAGCGCTGGCGGGGCAGGTACAAGCGGGCTCCCAAGTGATTGAGCGCCTGGCGCAGCAAAGCGAACAGATCGAAGTCGTACTCACGGTGATCCACGGCATTGCCGAGCAGACCAACTTGTTGGCACTCAACGCGGCGATCGAGGCGGCGCGTGCCGGTGAGACCGGGCGCGGCTTTGCGGTGGTGGCGGACGAAGTGCGTGCGCTGGCCAGCAAGACCCAGAGCTCCACCGGCGATATCCAGGCGCATATCGTCGCGTTGCAGCAGGGCGCGCGTGAGGCGGTGGAAACCATCGGCAAGGCCGGACGCCAGGCCAATGAAGGATTGGTGGTGCTGCGTGACAGTGTGCGCTTGCAGCAGACCGTACAGGCGTCGGTGGAACAGGTGCATGCGGCAATCGGCCTGGCCACGCGCGCGGCCGAGCATCAAGCCCAGGGCGCGCACGCGGTGCGTGGGCGGGTCGAGGTCATCCATGCCCAGGCCGAGCGCGCTGCGCAGGCGGTGGTTGAGACTACCGCCAGTGGCAAGGTGCTGGATGGGTTGGCGGCGCAGTTGAAGGCGAGCCTGGGGCAGTTCCGGGCCTAGTGTTGCCTGGGCTGGCGTTATCGGGAGCAAGCTCCCGATAACGGTTTCAGCGGCTCAGATACATTCGCGTCGTCAGCAAATACACCGGCAACCCCGACACCAGAATCAACAACGCCGCATACGGCGCCGCCGCCGCGAATTCCACATTCGAGGTATGCGCCCACACGGCCGTCGCCAGGGTGTTCAACCCTGTCGGGCTCAACAGCAATGTGGCCGTCAATTCCTTCATCGCATCGAGAAATACCAGCGCGAACGCCGCACCCAATGCCGGGAAAATAATCGGCAAGGTCACTCGGCAAAACGCACTGAACGACGATGCACCCAGCGTGCGCGCGGCCTCTTCCAGTTGCGGCGCGGCCTTGTTCAAGGCCGTGCGTATCGGCGCCTGGGCCAGGGGCAGGAACAGCAATGCATACGCGATCAGCAGCAATGCCGAGGTCTGATACAGCGCCGGCACGTAATGCAAGGCGAAGTACACCAGTGTCAGCGCAATCACCAGGCCGGGCAGGGCATGCAGCAAGTACGGCAGGCGCTCGGCCCAGATCGCCAGCGTGCCCTTGTAGCGCACCACCAGCAGCCCTACCGGCACCGCGAGCACCAGGCACAGCGCCGCGCCGCCCAGCGACAGTGCCAGTGAGGACAACAGCGCCGCACCGATCTCGGCCACCGGAAACGCCGCCGACGACCCCACGGCCAGCCAGTAACCGAGCATCCCCAAGGGAATACCGCTGCCGATGATCGCCAGCGCCAGGCAATAGGCTTGGCCCAGCGCTACCCACTTGCCCAGTCGAACCTGTTCTGCATGTCGCGCCGCGCCCTGGCCGATGCGTACGTGTCGACCCTTGCCGCGTACACGCAGTTCCAGCCACAGCAGGGTCAGGCACATCACCAGCAGCACCGCTGAGAGCATCGCGGCGTTGGCATTGCTGAATTCCAGCTCGAATTGCTGATAGATCGCGGTCGTAAAGGTCTGCAGGCCGATGATCGACAGTGCGCCGAACTCCACCAACATATGCAGCGCGATCAACAGCGCCCCGGCCAGCAGCGATGGCCATAGCAGGGGCAGGGTGATGCGGAAAAACACCCCCCAACGATTCAGGCCCAGGGTGCGGGCCGACTCTTCCAGGGAGGGATCCAGATTGCGCAGGGTCGCCGCCACCGGCAGGAACACCAGCGGGTATTTGGACAGGGTCATCACCAGGATCGCCCCGCCGAGCCCCTCGAAGTTGGCGCTCAGCGACACCCAGGTAAAGCTGCTGACAAACGCCGGCACGGCAAAGGGCAGGCACAGGACCACGCCCCAGATACGCCGCCCCGGCAGGTTGCTGCGTTCCAGCATCCAGGCCAGGGACAGGCCGATGACGCCGCAGGCCACGGTCACGCCGACCATCAGTGCGAGGGTGTTGCGTAGCAGCCCGAAGACATAGGGCCGCCACAGCAGATGCACCGCCTGCGCCCAGCCGGCTTGCCAGGCCTTGAGCCCGACATACACCAGCGGCAGCAGGCTCAGGCCGACCAGGAACAGCACAGGAAGCAACAGCCAGATTGACGGGTGCTTGCGCCCCCTGCGCAGGGCGGGGGTGGAGAGCGATGGGGTCATCAGTTCAAGCCAACGTCACGTTCCAGGTCCAGGGCTTCTTCGGCATTGCCCAGATCGGCCGGGGTGACTTTCGGCGGTTGCAGCTCGCTGAAAGGCTTGAGGCCACGATTGGATTCCATGCCCTTGCGCAGCGGGTACTCGGCCGAGGTGTTGGTGATCACGCGCTGGCCTTCTTCGCTGACCATGAACGCCAGCAACTGTTGGGCTTCTTGCGGGTGTTTGCTGGATTTCAGCGCTGCTGCTGACGAAACGGTGATCAGGCCGCCGGCATCGCCGTTGGTGAAGTAGTGCAGTTGTGAGTCCAGGTTGGTTTTTTCTTTCTTCAGGGCAAACCAGTAATAGTTGTTCACCAGCACGGTGGCGATTTCGCCATTTTCCACGGCTTTAAGGGCGACCATATTGTTGCTGTACACCTTGCCGAAGGCGCGCAGGCCGGTCAGCCATTCTTCAGCGGCTTCGCGCCCGTGCAGCTTGATGATCGCGACTGCCTGTTCCTGGAACGCGCCGCTGGTGGGCACGAAGCCGACCTTGCCTTGCCACTGGGGGGCGGCGAAATCCAGCACGGATTTGGGCAGGTCTTTTTCGGCGATGAGTTTCGGGTTGAAGGCCACGACGCGGGTGCGTGCAGTCACGCCCATCCAGTCGCCATTGCTGCCGACGTAGTCCTTGGGCAGTACGTCGAGGGTGCTGGCATCGATTTTGGCCAGCAGGCCCTGTTCGCCGAGTTTGTTCAGCGGTGGCGATTCTTCGGTGTAGATCACGTCGGCGGGGGAGCGGTTGCCTTCTTCGACGACCTGGCTGGCCAGTTGGTTGCTGCTGCCTTTACGTACATTGACGTGAATACCGGTCTTGGCTTCGAAGGCCTTGGCCAGCTCATCGCCGACTTCTTTGTGTTGCCCGTTGTACAGGGTCAGGGAAATCTTGTCGGCGCAATAGGCGGTGGGCGAGAGCAGGATCAGGCCGAGCAGGGTGATGCCCAGGCCGCGTAGAAGGGATGTCTTGAGATGGGTGTCGCGGATCATCATCCGGAAGTTTCCTCGCTTGAATGCAACAAATCGTTGCAAGGATAAACGATAAAGCTTCTCAAATGCGGGTGGAGGGGGGATCGATGGAAAAGTTTTACGCCCCAGAAACGAAAAAACCCGCTTTCGCGGGTTTGATCTGAATGTGGTGCCCAGGAGAAGACTCGAACTTCCACGACCGTAAGGTCACCAGCACCTGAAGCTGGCGTGTCTACCAATTTCACCACCTGGGCATTATCGACAACGCTTGCGCTGTCGATGGGGCGAACTATACGGAGGGCTTTTTGATCTGTAAACCCCTGATTCAAAAATATAAATCAAGTTTTCCGTTGAAAATCAAAGGCCCTGAACGCAAAAACCCGCTTTCGCGGGTTTTTGGGACACTCAAGGTTCAAACCTCAAGTTTTGAATTGGTGCCCAGAAGAAGACTCGAACTTCCACGACCTTGCGGTCACCAGCACCTGAAGCTGGCGTGTCTACCAATTTCACCATCTGGGCAGCATCTTCAACGTTGCCGTCGTCGATGGCGCGCACTATACGGAGAGGCCTTCAGGCTGTAAACCCCTGCTATCAAAAAATCCTGGAAAATTTCACCAGCGGTCGTGCAAGGTGCGTTCCGGGGGCTACAAAAGGCTTTTAAACGCTTGTTGATGCCTGAAATTTCCCGTTTCAATACGCGTATGCCAAACTAACCCTCATATAGACAAGGTGAAAATTCTCTAATGGCCGATTGGCAGTCCCTCGATCCCGAGGCCGCTCGTGAAGCGGAAAAATATGAAAACCCTATTCCTAGCCGCGAACTGATCCTGGCGCATCTCGCCGATCGGGGTTCGCCTGCTAGCCGCGAGCAGCTGGTTGAAGAGTTCGGTCTGACCACCGAAGACCAGCTCGAAGCCCTGCGCCGCCGCCTGCGTGCCATGGAGCGCGATGCTCAATTGATCTACACCCGCCGTGGCACCTATGCGCCGGTGGACAAGCTCGACCTGATCCTGGGGCGCATTGCCGGCCACCGTGACGGCTTCGGCTTCCTGATCCCGGATGACGGCAGCGACGATCTGTTCATGAGCCCGGCGCAAATGCGCCTGGTGTTCGATGGCGACCGTGCCCTGGCGCGCGTATCGGGCCTGGACCGTCGCGGTCGCCGCGAAGGCGTGATCGTCGAAGTGGTGTCCCGTGCCCACGAGTCCATCGTCGGTCGTTACTTCGAAGAGGGTGGGATCGGCTTCGTCATTCCCGACAACCCCAAGGTCCAGCAGGAAGTACTGGTGACGCCGGGTCGTAATGGCGCCGCCAAGGTCGGTCAGTTCGTCGAGGTGAAAATCACCCACTGGCCAACCCCGCGCTTCCAGCCCCAGGGCGATATCGTTGAAGTGGTCGGCAACTACATGGCGCCGGGCATGGAAATCGACGTCGCGCTGCGCACCTACGATATTCCTCACGTCTGGCCCGAAGCCGTACTCAAGGAAGCCGCCAAGCTCAAGCCGGAAGTCGAAGAAAAGGACAAAGAGAAACGCATCGACCTGCGTCATCTGCCGTTCGTCACCATCGACGGCGAAGATGCCCGCGACTTCGACGATGCGGTCTACTGCGAGGCCAAGCCCGGCAAGTTGCGCCTGTTCTCCGGCGGCTGGAAGTTGTACGTGGCAATTGCCGACGTCTCCAGCTACGTGAAGATCGGTTCGGCGCTGGATAACGAAGCCCAGGTCCGCGGTAACTCCGTGTATTTCCCTGAGCGCGTGATCCCGATGCTGCCTGAGCAGCTGTCCAACGGCCTGTGCTCCCTGAACCCGAAAGTCGACCGTTTGGCCATGGTGTGCGAGATGACTATCTCGAAAACCGGCGAAATGACCGATTACCAGTTCTACGAAGCGGTGATCCACTCCCAGGCGCGCCTGACCTACAACAAGGTCAGCACCATCCTGGAACAGCCGAAAACCAGCGAGGCCAAAGCCCTGCGCGGTGAGTACGGGCATGTGGTACCCCATCTCAAGCAGCTCTACTCGCTGTACAAGGTGTTGTTGGGGGCCCGTCACCTGCGTGGCGCGATCGATTTTGAAACCCAGGAAACCCGGATCATCTTCGGTTCCGAGCGCAAGATCGCGGCGATCACCCCGACGACTCGCAACGATGCGCACAAGCTGATCGAGGAATGCATGCTGGCGGCCAACGTGGCCACCGCGGAATTCCTGAAGAAGCACGAAATTCCAGCGCTGTACCGGGTGCACGACGGCCCGCCGCCGGAGCGTCTGGAGAAGCTGCGCGCGTTCCTCGGCGAGTTGGGCCTGTCCCTGCACAAAGGCAAGGACGGCCCGACGCCGAAGGACTACCAGGCATTGCTGGCCAGCATCAAGGATCGTCCGGATTACCATGTGATCCAGACCGTCATGCTGCGCTCCTTGAGCCAGGCGGTGTACAGCGCCGACAACCAGGGCCACTTCGGCCTGAATTACGAGGCGTATACCCACTTCACCTCGCCGATTCGCCGTTACCCGGATTTGCTCACGCACCGGGCGATCCGCAGTGTGATCCATTCCAAGCAGAACACCCCGCACGTCAAGCGCGCCGGTGCCATGACCATTCCGAAGGCGCGGATCTATCCGTACGACGAAGCGGCCCTGGAACAGTTGGGCGAGCAGTGTTCCATGAGCGAGCGCCGTGCCGACGAAGCCACCCGCGATGTGGTCAACTGGCTCAAGTGCGAGTTCATGAAGGACCGCGTGGGCGAGTCGTTCCCGGGTGTGATCACGGCCGTGACCGGCTTTGGCCTGTTCGTCGAACTGACCGACATCTACGTCGAAGGCCTGGTGCATGTCACCGCCTTGCCGGGTGACTACTACCACTTCGATCCTGTGCATCACCGTCTGGCGGGCGAGCGCACCGGTCGCAGTTTCCGTCTGGGCGACACAGTGGAAGTGCAGGTCATGCGCGTCGATCTCGACGAGCGCAAGATCGACTTTGGCATGTCGGAAAAAACCATCGACGCGTCGATCGGCCGCAAAAAACGTGGCAACGACACCGCTGCGCCTGCGTCCAAAGGCAAAGGTGCTTCGGCGAAAGTGGTGGCAGAGCCTGAACCTGCCAAGGCAAGTCGTCGTCCGTCCGTCAAGGACAAGGTGCCCGAAGCCTACCGTCCAAGCGACGCAGCGGCGAAAAACGCCGAACTGCGCAAGAGCCGCGAGTTGAAGCAGCAGTTGCTCAACGAAGCCAAAAGCGGTGGTAAAGCGGCGTCTGGGGGAAAGTCCCACGGGGCGGAAAAGCCGTCGAGCAAGCCCAGTAAACACCGTAAAGGCCCGCCAAAAGCGGGTTCGGCTCCCGCCAAAAGCGGCGGGTCGCGCAAACCTAAGGCCAAGTCATGAGTCTGGAAAAAATCTACGGCGTACACGCCGTAGAAGCACTGCTGCGTCACCATCCCAAGCGCGTCAAGCAAGTCTGGTTGGCCGAAGGCCGTAGCGAGCCGCGCGTACAGGCGCTGGTCGAGCTGGCTAATGCGAATAAAGTCGCCATCGGCCAGGCCGAGCGGCGCGAAATGGATGTGTGGGTCGAGGGCGTTCACCAGGGCGTGGTTGCGGACGTAAGTCCAAGCCAGGTCTGGGGCGAAGCGATGCTCGACGAGCTGCTCGACCGCACCGAAGGCGCGCCGCTGCTGCTGGTGCTGGACGGCGTGACCGATCCGCACAACCTCGGTGCCTGCCTGCGTTCGGCGGATGCCGCCGGTGCGCTGGCGGTGATCGTGCCGAAAGACAAGTCGGCCACCTTGACGCCTGTGGTGCGTAAAGTCGCCTGCGGCGCCGCGGAAGTGATTCCGTTGGTGGCCGTGACCAACCTGGCGCGCACCCTGGAGAAACTCCAGCAGCGCGGCCTGTGGGTCGTGGGCACGGCGGGCGAGGCCGAGGTCAGCATTTATGACCAGGACCTTACCGGCCCGACCATCCTGATCATGGGGGCCGAAGGCAAGGGCATGCGTCGCCTGACCCGCGAGCATTGCGATTACCTGGTGCACCTGCCGATGGCGGGCAGCGTCAGCAGTCTCAACGTGTCGGTCGCGACCGGCGTGTGCCTGTTCGAAGCCCAGCGCCAGCGCGGCGCCAAGGCCAAGACCAAAAAGTCCTGACCTGCGCCCTGTGCGGGAGCTGGCAAGCCGGCTCCCGCACAGGATGATTGTTCAAATAATCACCAATCACCTTGCGCCCTTTCTCCCCCTTCTCTACAATTGCGCCCCTTGCCTTGCTGGCAGGCACCGATGTGCCTCCCCGCGGCAGGATCCATAAGTGTCATTCACTCCTTGTCTGACCGTTTTTGAGCGGCAGGCTACAACCCGTAAGGAGCATTCATGCGTCATTACGAAATCATCTTTTTGGTCCACCCGGATCAAAGCGAGCAAGTCGGCGGCATGGTTGAGCGTTACACCAAGCTGATCGAAGAAGACGGCGGCAAAATCCACCGTCTGGAAGATTGGGGCCGTCGTCAACTGGCCTACGCAATCAACAATGTTCACAAGGCTCACTACGTGATGCTGAACGTTGAGTGCACTGGCAAGGCCCTGGCCGAGCTGGAAGACAACTTCCGCTACAACGATGCAGTGATCCGTAACCTGGTCATCCGTCGCGAAGAAGCCGTTACCGGCCAATCCGAGATGCTCAAGGCTGAAGAAAACCGCAGTGAGCGCCGTGAGCGTCGCGACCGTCCTGAGCACGAAGGCGCTGATAGCGTTGATAGTGATGACAGCGACAACAGCGATAACGCTGACGAGTAATCCACGGACCTTTTAAGGAGCCTATCAAATGGCACGTTTCTTCCGTCGTCGTAAATTCTGCCGCTTCACCGCTGAAGACGTGAAAGAGATCGATTACAAAGATCTCAACACTCTGAAAGCCTACGTATCCGAGACCGGCAAAATCGTTCCTAGCCGTATCACCGGTACCAAAGCACGTTATCAGCGTCAGCTGGCCACCGCTATCAAGCGCGCCCGCTTCCTGGCCCTGCTGGCCTACACCGACAGCCACGGCCGCTGAGACCGGGCAGTCGACAAGTAGTAAGGGATTGAATGCATGCGCGCCTTAGCTGAGTTCATCATGCGCGGTCGTGTGCAGGCCACTCTGGTAGTGGCTGGATGTGCGGTATTGCCGTTGCTTTATTGGTTGGGTGCTGCCGCCGGTTGCCTTGTGCTGCTGCGGCGCGGTTTGCAGGACGCCGTTGGCGTTCTGGCCCTGGGAGTGCTGGCCGCCTTGATCTGGTGGCTGCAACTGGGCGAACCCAAGGTACTTCTGGTACTGCTGGGATCGTCGAGCCTTGCGTTGGTTTTGCGCGCAAGTGAGTCCTGGGTCCGCACGCTGCTGGTCAGCGTGGCATTGGGGTTGGTGTTTTCGGTGTTGCTTGACGCGGCTTTCCGCCCGCAGATCGAGGCGCTGTCGCAGGAGATCGTCAAGGTCTTGCCGATGGCCCTCGGGGAACTCTACCAGCAGCTTTCGGTAGAAGAGCGAGCGCGACTTGCGACACTGATTGCACCGGCCCTGATCGGCCTGATGGCGGTAATGATGCAGATCGTCAGCGTGCTGAGCCTGATGCTTGGGCGTTATTGGCAGGCGTTGTTGTACAACCCAGGTGGTTTTGGTCGCGAATTTCGCAGCATCAGAATCCCTGTGGGCCCGGCGATGTTGCTGCTGGCACTCATGGCTGTCGGACCGTACTTAGGTTCGCAGGCGGCCTTGCTGGTGCTGTTTTGCAGCGTACCGCTGGTGTTTGCCGGATTGGCCCTGATTCACGGGCTGGTGGCGCAGAAGCGCCTGGCCAGGTTCTGGCTGGTGGGGTTGTACGTGACGATGTTGCTGTTCATGCAGCTGATCTATCCGTTACTCGTGGTTTTGGCCATTGTCGACGGCCTGATTGATTTTCGCGGTCGTCTGGCGCCGAAAGACGCCGATAACGCGAACGGTGAAGGTTAAAAGTTAGAGGATTTTCACATGCAACTGATCCTTCTGGAAAAAGTCGCCAACCTGGGCAACCTGGGCGACAAAGTGAACGTTAAGGCCGGCTACGGTCGTAACTACCTGCTGCCATACGGCAAAGCCACCGCTGCAACCGCTGCCAACCTGGCTGCGTTTGAAGAGCGTCGTGCTGAGCTGGAAAAAGCAGCAGCAGACAAAAAAGCTTCGGCCGAAACTCGCGCTGCCCAACTGGCTGAGCTGGAAGTGACTATCACTGCCACCGCCGGTGACGAAGGCAAGCTGTTCGGTTCGATCGGCACCCACGACATCGCTGACGCACTGACCGCCTCCGGCGTTGAAGTTGCGAAAAGCGAAGTTCGTCTGCCGAACGGCACCATCCGCAACGTAGGCGAATTCGACGTAGCCGTGCACCTGCACGCTGAAGTCGAAGCCACCGTACGCGTTGTCGTGGTAGCAGCTTAAGCAACACCTAACTGACTGGCACCTCGCGTGCCAGGCGGTTAACATCGGGCACGATCCTGTTTACAGGTCGTGCCTTTTGTTTTTTACACACCCCCTAATTCCAAGTGGCCATGAACGATATTTCAGCTCCTGAGCAATACGATCTGCAAACCGCTGCCCTGAAGGTGCCGCCGCATTCCATCGAGGCCGAACAGGCCGTGCTCGGTGGCTTGATGCTGGACAACAACGCCTGGGAACGCGTGCTGGATCAAGTCTCGGACGGTGATTTCTATCGCCATGACCACCGCCTGATCTTCCGCGCCATCGCCAAGCTGGCCGACCAGAACTCACCGATCGACGTGGTGACCCTGGCCGAGCAACTGGACAAGGAAGGCCAGACCTCCCAAGTCGGTGGCCTGGGCTACCTCGGTGAGTTGGCGAAAAACACGCCGTCCGTCGCCAACATCAAGGCCTATGCCCAGATCGTTCGCGAGCGGGCCACGTTGCGCCAGTTGATCGGCATCAGCACCGAAATCGCCGACAGCGCCTTCAACCCCGAAGGCCGCAGCGCCGCCGAGATTCTCGACGAGGCCGAGCGGCAGATCTTCCAGATCGCCGAAGCCCGCCCGAAAACCGGCGGCCCGGTCAGCGTCAACGATCTGTTGACCAAGGCCATCGACCGCATCGACACCCTGTTCAACACCGACAACGCCATCACCGGCATCTCCACCGGCTACACCGACCTCGACGAGAAGACCAGCGGCCTGCAGCCGTCCGACCTGATCATCGTCGCCGGCCGTCCATCCATGGGTAAGACCACCTTTGCGATGAACCTGGTGGAAAACGCCGTGTTACGCAGTGACAAGACCGTGCTGGTGTACTCCCTGGAGATGCCAGGCGAATCGCTGATCATGCGGATGCTCTCGTCCCTGGGTCGTATCGACCAGACCAAAGTGCGCGCCGGTCGCCTGGAAGACGACGATTGGCCGCGCCTGACCTCGGCGGTCAACCTGCTCAACGATCGCAAGCTGTTCATCGATGACACCGCCGGCATCAGCCCATCGGAGATGCGCGCGCGTACCCGCCGGCTGGTGCGTGAGCACGGCGAAATTGCCCTGATCATGATCGACTACCTGCAGTTGATGCAGATCCCGGGTTCCAGCGGCGACAACCGGACCAACGAGATTTCCGAAATCTCGCGGTCGTTGAAAGCCCTGGCCAAGGAGTTCAACTGCCCGGTGGTGGCGTTGTCCCAGCTCAACCGTTCCCTGGAACAACGTCCCAACAAGCGTCCGGTGAACTCCGACTTGCGTGAATCCGGAGCGATCGAGCAGGACGCCGACGTGATCATGTTTGTGTATCGCGACGAGGTGTACCACCCCGAGACCGAACACAAAGGCATCGCCGAGATCATCATCGGCAAGCAGCGGAACGGCCCGATCGGGTTTGTCCGCCTGGCGTTCATCGGCAAGTACACACGCTTCGAGAACCTGGCGCCGGGCAGTTACAACTTCGACGACGACGAGTAACCCGCCCTATGGCCTGGGGAACAGCCGCCGGATGGTGGGTTCCTCGTATTGGTAGTTCCAGCGCAACTCGGTGCCAGCAGGAATGTCCTCGCTGGCAAAGAATCCGGTGAGTATCAGTGGCTCCTGCGGGTTCTCCTCGACTTGTGCGAGGATCGCGAATTGTGCGGCTTCGACGTTATAGCCCGTGCTGGCCTGGCGTATCGGCACCCCCGCGTCATATTCGAAAATCGTGTTTATCCTCGACAGTGCATTGTCGCCGGAGAGGACCAACTGCATGTTCAGTGCATGGGGTGTGGCCGGCCTGACGCTTTTGATGGGCATCAGGTAAGGGTCCTGCCGCGCCTGGGCGATGCACAGGGGTAATAGTTCTCCACCATAGACGCCCAGCGCGTCGCCCTTTTTGATGGGGCGCCGGCTGATGACCGTGGCTTCGCCAATCAGTGACGCTTCCTGCGCAAATTTCTGATGGGCGGCGGTGAAGGGGATGACTTCGAGGTTGTCTTCATACAAACGCGCGACATTTTCATAGCCTTGCCACTGAATGTAGGGGCGGATCTTGCTGGCGGCGAACACCGTGTCGGTGGTCAGGGATTTGCAGTGGCTCTGTATTTGCCGGATCCGCATGGGCCGGCCCTGTGTGTCGCGCAATGGGTAACGGCCGTTGTTGGCGCGATCATAGATACGGCGATAGTTCTGGCTGTATTGATAGCCCCGCTGGGCGCGCATGTGGCTGAGCTCCTGGGCGGAATAGTGCGCTCTCACCGCGCCCTCTTCGGCCGACTCATATTCGCTGGTCGATTCGGCCGATTCAAACTCGTCACTCGTTTCCATGCCCTCGGCGAACATCACGGGTGATTCTCTTCCGCCCGGCAGTGCGCCCTTGGCTTGATCGATTTCCCAGCCGCCTTCGGTTTTTTTGCGCAGGTAGGGTTGATAGGCCCTGAAACGGCTGCGCGCATCGATCAGTCGCCAGCCCAAGGGGTCGTATTTGACCTGGTAGTAGTGCTGGCTGTCCTGGATGTAATAGCGATAAGTCCCATCGGCCAGCGGCGGGGCTTGATGAATGCCATCAGCGCGTTCCGTGAGCCCGGAAGGTGGTGCGGTTTCGCTGAATAAGGGGTCGAGGGGCAGGCCGCTCGCGTCCGATAGGGGCGTCAAGGCGCGCTGGAGGCGAATAGGGGGCGGACCCGCTTTCATCAGCGCCACGCCGGTGTTGTGCAGCGCGTGTTCAAGGGAGTCGGCATTCGATTGGTGCAGAATCGTCCTGCGCTCGGCATCGCTGAGCGTACGTTCAAGGGTGCTGGGCAGATCGGAGAGCGCACTCGTGTGCTCGCCCTTGGCATCGTAGATGGCGTATTGCTCGCCCTGGCGGAGCACCGTAGTACGCGGCCCGCCATCCGCGCTGCCGATGCTGCCCAGCAGCGGGCCTTCGTGGCTGACGTCATGTACGGCGAGCCCGTGGGAGGATGGCCAACCGGGTGTTCGCTCCAGCGTGTAGAGCAGCAGCGGCACGCTCTCGCGGTCGCGCACCCCATCGAGAAACAGGCTTTCGTTCAGGCGCGTTGCCTTGATCGCGTTGCCGTATTGCTCGGCCTCCCAGCGCTGCACGGGGGGCAGGGTTTTGTCCTCTTGCAGCCGCTCGCGTTCAGACGCCGAGAGGGTGTTTTCCATTTCTTCAAGGTGGCGCTTGGAGAGTTCCGGCGCGAGGGTACGCAGGCGGCTTCCGACCGGGGAGATCGCTGTTTCGCTCGGCGTGTCGAGCAGCGAAAACAGCCGTTGCTTTTGCCCTGCCGCTTCTGTCTCCAGGCGCGTGGCGAGGTTCTCAACCTTGGTGAAATAGTCGATGTAAAGCGACGGCAGCAGGTTGTTGAACTCGGTTTGCGGCAGTTGCTCCTCCAGCGCGTGGAGCAGCTCGCCTTGTCGGAATCGCACCGCGTCGACTGTGATTTCATCGGGCCCCGTGCCGTGACTCAAGATCACCTGCTGCTGCTCGTCGACAATCTTCAAGGTCCGGTTTGCAGGCCACTCGGGCAGTGAGCTGAGCACATGGAATTGAATCAGTGGCGTGTGAGGGCTGGGCGAGGCGCCTTGGGCGTGGCCTTGGACGAAGTCATTGATTTCCTGTTCCAGATTGAAATGGCTGACAGTGTCGAGCAGCAAGGGCGGCGGGCGCACCATCTCCTGATGGAGCTGGCGCAGCGTGGTGGTGTCGGCGCCGCTGAGCAACAGGATCGGCTCGACCGCCGACGGCTTGATCTGCGCGGCATCGGGGCCCAGGCGTTTGATCAGCTTGAGGTCGTCCCACGCCTCGGGTGTTTCATGGGGCAGGCGCCAGCCACCCGCTTGATTACTGAGCAACGGCGGAGAATAGCTGCGTGCATCGGAGGGATGTGCCAGCTCCCATTGCTTGCCATCGGGAGCACGCCGGACCGCATGGAGGTGATCGTCAAGCTTCAGGTAATGCTGTTGCGCGTGCCGATACAGACCTTGTGTGTCGGCGACAAGATGCCGGGGCAGCGCTTTGGGATGGCGGTAAGGCGTGAGGTCGGTGTGCCACAGGCGCCAGCCTTTGTTGCGCACCCGCACTTTTATCAGGCCTGCGGTAAAGCCCGCCGTCTTGATGGCGCCGGCCGTCGCCGCCGCGAGGGCGGCGTTGTCCACCACATCCAACAGGTCGTTGATGGCTTCGTCACTGTCGCCACGGCTCCAGGCCGCAAAGCCTTCGTACACCGTGTCGATCAATTGAGCGGCGCTGACCACCAGCAGCACTTCGCCCACGATCGGAATGAATGAGGCGGCAAAGAACAGTAGGGATTTACCCGTATCAAGGTAGCTTTGCAGGCGTTTTTGCCGGCTCAGCAGGTCGGCGTTCGCGCTGAGAACGGCGAGGATTTGGGCGTCGTCCTTGATCTGGGCGATTTTCTGCTCGGCGATGGCGGCAAACACCGGCGTGCTGATCGGGGTGAGCGTGAGCGGATGCTTCAGATAGGCAGGTTCGGTGCCGATCCTGCCCGCCATCTCGATGGCGGGTGAGCCTGATCGGGGCGGGATCGCCTCCAACAGGTCGCCCTGATGCTGCAAGGGCACCAGCCGATTGAAGGCCGCCCGGTATTTTGCATCCAACAGGCGTTCGGCCAGCCTGCGCTTGAGATCGGCCAGAGAGGTGTATTGACGAAAAGGCGCTACAGGGTCGTCGGGAGTGTAGAGGATGAAGGGGATACCGATCGTCTCAGCAGTGATCACCAGGACGCCGGGCACTACCACCTCGTTGATCGTCAGGTGATTGCTTTGGATTTCCGCGTGCGAGCCTGATTGATACAAGCTGTTCAACTGCAGATGCTGCTTGGGGGTCAGATGGTGATGCATGTAGGCGATATGCAGGGCGACGCCGAAGGCATGCTGCGCCTGTGCACGGAACAGGCTGCGGACCTGTTGGGGGGTACGTTGCGAGGCGGAACTGGGCGAGGGCTCAAGGATGCTGAATATATGGGCCAGGTACTTGCCGCCCAGATCCAGGCGGCGGCAAAACTTCGCGAATGCGATGGCGCTGATCGTGCTGGCTTGTTCGCCGTTGGGGGTGACGTTGTAGATCGCCGTGCCGGCGTCCATGCCGCCTTCTACCGCTTCAGAGGCCTCGAAGTTCTGCAGGGCGGCCTCCAGGAGTGTCTGTCGGGTCGTCCTGACGTGGGTTTTGATGAGTCCAAGCAGGTGATGGTTTTTCCATTCGCGCACCAGAATCGCGTTTTCATTGTCGATCAAGCCGAAGAAACGCCTGGTGAGCATCACGCGCAATATGGGGCGGGCATAGTCTTCAGGGCTTTGAATCTCGTCCAGAAGTGCTTTGAGATCGTGCCGCGCTCTGTTGCTTTTGATCAGGCTGTCGCGAAAGTCCTGGAGCAGTGACGCTGGGGCCTGGCGCAACCAGGGCGGTAGTTGCGGCTTTATGAATGCGTGGTGAGCGGGCAGGGACGTCGATGATTGGGTGGTGCTTGTGTTCATGGTGCGGGCCATCAAGGGCTGTGATTGATTCAGCCAGCCTACCCATGATTTTTTTGACGGTCGGTTAACGGAATAGCCCCCGATGCCTGGAGCAAACCGGGTCGGGAAACCCTTGCGCAGAGGCACGGGTTAAAAGCCGACCGCTGTCGTCGGAATTGGTCAAATTTTGTGCTATATTCCGCGCCCGCGATTTTTCATCTCAACACCGGTCACCGTCATGCAAACAGCCAAGCCGTTATTTGACTATCCCAAGTACTGGGCCGAATGTTTCGGTCCTGCGCCATTCCTGCCGATGAGCAGGGAGGAGATGGATCAGCTTGGCTGGGATTCGTGCGACATCATCATCGTCACCGGCGATGCCTACGTGGACCACCCGTCGTTCGGCATGGCGATCATCGGCCGGCTGCTGGAGGCCCAGGGCTTCCGCGTCGGGATCATTGCCCAGCCGAACTGGCAGTCCAAAGACGACTTCATGAAGCTCGGCGAGCCGAACCTGTTCTTCGGCGTCGCGGCCGGCAACATGGACTCGATGATCAACCGCTACACCGCCGACAAGAAAATCCGCTCCGACGACGCCTACACCCCTGGCGGTATGGCCGGCAAACGCCCGGACCGCGCGAGCCTGGTGTACAGCCAGCGCTGCAAGGAAGCCTACAAGAACGTGCCGATCGTCCTCGGCGGCATCGAAGCGTCCCTGCGCCGCATCGCCCACTACGACTACTGGCAGGACCGGGTGCGCAACTCGATCCTGATCGACGCCACCGCCGATATCCTGCTGTACGGCAACGCCGAGCGCGCCATCGTCGAAGTGGCCCAGCGCCTGTCGTGGGGCCACAAGATCGAAGACATCACCGACGTGCGCGGCACCGCGTTCATCCGTCGTGATACGCCCGAAGGCTGGTATGAGGTGGACTCCACCCGTATCGACCGTCCGGGCAAGGTCGACAAGATCATCAACCCATACGTGAACACCCAGGACACCCAGGCCTGCGCCATCGAGCAGGAAAAAGGCCCGGTGGATGACCCGGAAGAGGCCAAGGTCGTACAGATCCTCGCCAGCCCGCGCATGACCCGCGACAAGACCGTGATCCGTCTGCCATCGGTGGAAAAAGTCCGTGGCGACGCGGTGCTCTATGCCCACGCCAACCGCGTGCTGCACCTGGAAACCAACCCAGGCAACGCCCGCGCCCTGGTGCAGAAGCATGGCGAAGTGGACGTGTGGTTCAACCCGCCGCCCATCCCGATGACCACCGAAGAAATGGACTACGTGTTCGGCATGCCCTACGCACGTGTCCCGCACCCGGCGTACGGCAAGGAAAAAATCCCGGCCTACGACATGATCCGTTTCTCGGTGAACATCATGCGTGGCTGCTTCGGCGGCTGCACCTTCTGCTCGATCACCGAGCACGAAGGCCGGATCATCCAGAACCGTTCCGAAGAGTCGATCATTCGTGAAATCGAAGAGATCCGCGACAAGGTCCCAGGCTTCACCGGGGTGATCTCCGACCTCGGCGGCCCGACCGCGAACATGTACCGCATCGCCTGCAAGAGCCCGGAAATCGAATCCGCGTGCCGCAAGCCGTCGTGCGTGTTCCCTGGCATCTGCCCGAACCTGAACACCGATCACTCGTCGCTGATCCAGCTGTACCGCAGCGCCCGTGCGTTGCCGGGGGTGAAGAAAATCCTGATCGCTTCCGGCCTGCGCTACGACCTCGCGGTCGAGTCGCCGGAATACGTGAAAGAGCTGGTGACCCACCATGTCGGCGGCTACCTGAAGATCGCCCCGGAGCATACCGAGGAAGGTCCGCTCAACCAGATGATGAAGCCGGGCATTGGCAGCTATGACAAGTTCAAGCGCATGTTCGAGAAGTACACCAAGGAAGCGGGCAAGGAGCAGTACCTGATCCCGTATTTCATCGCCGCCCACCCCGGCACCACCGATGAAGACATGATGAACCTGGCGCTGTGGCTCAAGGGCAACGGCTTCCGTGCCGACCAGGTGCAGGCGTTCTACCCGTCGCCGATGGCCACCGCCACCGCGATGTACCACTCGGGCAAGAACCCGCTGCGCAAGGTCACCTACAAGAGCGACGCGGTGACCATCGTCAAGAGCGAAGAACAGCGCCGTCTGCACAAGGCCTTCCTGCGCTACCACGACCCGAAAGGCTGGCCGATGCTGCGCGAAGCGCTGACCCGCATGGGCCGCGCCGACCTGATCGGGCCGGGCAAGGATCAACTGATCCCGTTGCACCAGCCGGCCACCGACAGCTACCAGAGCGCACGTCGCAAGAACTCGACGCCGGCCGGCAGCCACAAGGTCGCCAAGGAAACCACCACCCGGATCCTCACCCAGCACACTGGCCTGCCGCCCCGTGGCAGCGACGGCAGCAACCCGTGGGACAAGCGCGAACAAGCCAAGGCCGCCGCGCAGGCGCGTAACAAACAGGCGGCCAAGGAACGCAGCGATGCGGCCAAGGGCAAAGGCGGCAAGCCAGCCCGCAAGCCGGTCGTGCCGCGTTGATCGCAGCCTGAACATGCAAAACGCCAGCCTCGTGCTGGCGTTTTGCTTTGTGGTCGGCTGACGTGGACATCCTGAATGTCTGCGGCGGTTTGAGGTTTTTCGCGAGCAAGCTCGCTCCTACAGTCGGTGGGGGGCATGCAAGGACGAGTAAGTTTGAAATTCATTGCGCGGGTGTAACTCATCATCAAGCGGTTACACCGATGAATAAATCCAAGTCCATTGGTAAGGGTTCACCCACGATGCTTGCAATCTGCTGTACCTGCACGGGACTAAGCAGCCAGTCACCATCAGGGCTGCTATGCAGGTCAGACCACCCAAGAACATCCAGCACGCCCTGTTCAAACTCATGAGGTACATCCATCTCAAACTTCAGCGAGTCATCTTCGTTGTCACCCGGTAAAAAGCCGCTAATCCATAAAAACATGATGACGTCTCTCTTATTTCGGTTTTGGCATCGCGCCAATGACGGTCATTTTGCGTAAGGCGCCAAGCGATGTCAGACGATTGGAGTGTGCTCGCAGAAATCGGGGCGATTCCCCACTCCATTGCCCACTCAACCGATACCGCCCCACCCACTTGCGCCACAAATATGTGCAGCCCTTGCACCATCGCGCAGACGCTGGCGCCGTTTTGGTGCTGTACTGCACCGGGTCTTGCGATAAAGCGCAATGACCGCCGCTCTGGCATAAGTCTTGCGCGGGTTGTATTCATGCCCTGGCTCGCAGGAGGCCGCCGTGTCGATTCATGTCGCGTTGCACCACGTTACGCATTACCGCTATGACCGCGCTGTTGAACTCGGCCCACAGATCGTGCGTTTGCGTCCGGCGGCCCATAGCCGCACGCGGATTCTGTCCTACGCGCTGAAAGTGCAGCCCGAGCAGCATTTCATCAATTGGCAGCAAGATCCCCAGGGCAATTACCTGGCGCGTCTGGTATTCCCGGAAAAGACGGACGAACTGCGCATCGAAGTCGATCTGGTCGCCGAGATGGCGGTGTTCAATCCATTCGACTTTTTCCTTGAACCCTACGCCGAAAAAATCCCCTTCAGCTACGCCGCCGACGAGCAGCGCGAGTTGGCGCCGTACCTGGAAACCTTGCCGCTGACGCCGAAGTTTGCCGCCTACCTGGCCGGCATCGACCGCACGCCGCTGCCGGCCGTGGATTTCTTGGTGGGCCTCAACCAGCGTCTGGCCGCCGATATCGGCTACCTGATCCGCATGGAGCCGGGTGTGCAGACCCCGGAATTCACCCTGGAAAACGCCTCCGGCTCGTGCCGCGATTCGGCCTGGTTGCTGGTGCAATTGCTGCGCAATCTGGGTTTGGCGGCGCGGTTTGTTTCCGGTTACCTGATCCAGCTCACCGCCGACGTCAAGGCCCTCGACGGCCCGTCCGGCACTGAGGTGGACTTCACCGACCTACACGCCTGGTGCGAAGTGTATTTGCCCGGCGCCGGCTGGATCGGCCTGGATGCCACTTCCGGGTTGTTCGCCGGTGAAGGTCATATCCCGTTGGCTTGTAGTCCCGATCCATCCTCCGCCGCGCCGATCAGTGGGCTGGTGGAACCGTGCGAGTGCGAATTTACCCACGAGATGTCGGTGGAGCGTATCTGGGAAGCCCCTCGGGTGACCAAGCCCTACACCGAAGAACAATGGCTGGCGATCCAGGCCCTGGGCCGGCAGATCGACGGCGATCTGCTCAAGGACGACGTGCGCCTGACCATGGGCGGCGAGCCGACCTTCGTCTCCATCGACGACCCCGATGGCGCCGAGTGGAATACTGCCGCGCTCGGGCCGGACAAGCGGCGCCTGTCCGCCGAGCTGTTCCAACGCATGCGCAAGCACTACGCGCCCCAGGGTCTGGTGCACTTTGGCCAGGGTAAGTGGTACCCCGGCGAGCAACTGCCGCGTTGGTCGCTCAACTGCTACTGGCGTCGCGACGGGGTGCCGATCTGGCATAACAGCGCGCTGATCGCCGACGAGCAACAGGACTACGGCGCCGATGGCGTCATGGCCGGGCGTTTCCTGGCCAGCGTCGCCGAGCGCCTGAAGTTGCCGGCGCGCTTTGTGTTTCCGGCCTTTGAAGACAATTTCTACTACCTGTGGCGCGAAGGTACGTTGCCGCAGAACGTCACCGCCGATGACCCGCGCCTGAGCGATGAGCTGGAGCGCGAACGCCTGCGCAAAGTGTTCGGCCAGGGCCTGGATAAAATCATCGGCCAGGTGCTGCCGCTGGCGCGCACTGCCGCCAATGATCGCTGGCAGAGTGGGCGCTGGTACTTGCGCGATAACCACTGCCGTCTGGTACCGGGGGATTCGCCACTGGGTTATCGCCTGCCGTTGGCCTCGCAGCCCTGGGTGACGGCGGCGGAATATCCGTTTGTGCACCCCACCGACCCGAACCAGGACCAACCGGAACTGCCGACCACCGGCCAACTGCAAAGCCACGGCGAACCTGCGCCGAGCGATGAGCGTGTGCCCAAGGTCGATGAGTCCGCCGACTGGCTGACCCGCACCGCGCTGTGTGCCGAAGCCCGGGAAGGGCGCCTGTACCTGTTCATGCCGCCGCTGGAGCGCGTCGAGGATTACCTGGAACTGGTGGCCGCCATCGAAGCCACCGCCGAGGAACTGCGCTGTCCGGTATTGCTGGAAGGCTACGAGCCGCCGGCGGATAACCGTCTGAGCAACTTCCGCGTCACCCCGGATCCGGGTGTGATCGAGGTCAACGTGCAGCCGTCCGCCACATGGGACGAGTTGGTCGAGCGCACCGAATTCCTCTACGAAGAAGCGCGGCAAACCCGCCTGACCACCGAAAAATTCATGATCGATGGCCGTCACACCGGCACCGGTGGCGGTAACCACTTTGTGCTGGGGGGCGCGACGCCCAAGGACTCGCCGTTCCTGCGCCGACCGGATCTGCTGCGCAGCCTGATCAGCTACTGGCATAACCATCCGTCCTTGTCCTACCTGTTTTCCGGCCTGTTCATCGGCCCGACTTCCCAGGCGCCGCGGGTTGATGAAGCGCGCAACGATGCGTTGTACGAGCTGGAAATCGCCTTTGCGCAGATGCCGGCGCCGGGCGAAGAATGCCCGCCGTGGTTGGTGGACCGCTTGCTGCGCAATCTGCTGATCGACGTGACGGGCAACACCCACCGCGCCGAGTTCTGTATCGACAAGCTCTACTCGCCGGACGGCGCCACCGGTCGCTTGGGCCTGTTGGAATTGCGCGCCTTTGAAATGCCGCCCCATGCGCGCATGAGCCTGACTCAGCAACTGTTGTTGCGGGCGCTGGTGGCGCGGTTCTGGCGTGAACCCTATGCGCCGCCGAAACTGGCGCGCTGGGGCACGGAACTGCATGACCGCTTCCTGTTGCCGCACTTTATCGAGCAGGACTTCGCCGACGTGATCGTCGAGCTGAACGCCGCCGGGTACCCGCTGCGCGCCGAATGGTTCGCCGCGCACCTGGAGTTCCGTTTCCCCAAGGTCGGCGACTATGCCGTCAGCGGTATCGAACTGGAACTGCGCCAGGCCCTGGAACCCTGGCATGTGCTGGGCGAAGAGGGCGCGGTGGGCGGCACGGTGCGCTACGTGGACTCGTCCCTGGAACGCTTGCAGGTGAAGCTGAACGGGCTGGCGCCGCAGCGTTATCTGCTGACCTGCAACGGCATCCCGGTGCCTTTGCAGCCGACCGGCCGCGTCGGTGAGTTTGTCGCCGGGGTGCGCTATCGCGCCTGGCAACCGGCCAACTGCTTGCAGCCGACGATTGCGGTGCACGCGCCGTTGGTGTTCGACCTGCTCGACACCTGGATGCAGCGCTCCCTGGGCGGCTGCCAGTACCACGTGGCCCATCCGGGCGGGCGCAATTACGACAGCTTGCCGGTGAATGCCAACGAGGCGGAGAGCCGACGCATGGCGCGGTTCTTCCGCCTGGGACATACCCCGGGCAAGCAGCCGGTGCCGACCGTGGTGGTGAATGACGAATTACCGATGACCTTGGATCTGCGACGTTTCCCCAATAAAAATGACTGAATGCGATCCGGGGGCTTGCTCCTGATTGCGGTGAAGCAGCCGATACATGAGTTGACTGACCCACCGCAATCGGGAGAAGCCCTTTCCCACAGCGGATTTGCAGTGTTTGTTAGGTTAATCTGAGCCCCCTTGCCTCTGCCGAGCGTTCCATGTCCGACTTGCTCGACCGTTACCCGCTGACCGCGGGCACCTATCACGAATTGCTGGACGACGCCGGCGCGGTGCGCGCCCATTGGCGGCGCCTGCTCGATCACCTGCAGCGCAGCACCCCCGCGCAACTGGCCCAGCGCCAGGCGCTGCTGACCCGGCAGATCCAGGAAAACGGCGTGACCTACAACGTCTACGCCGACCCCAAGGGCGCCGACCGCCCCTGGGAATTGGACCTGCTGCCCCATGTGCTGGCCGCTGAGGAGTGGCAGCAGCTGTCGGCCGGTATCGCCCAGCGTGCACGTCTGCTCAACGCTGTGCTCGCCGATCTCTACGGCCCGCAACGCTTGATCAAGGAAGGGTTGCTGCCCGCCGAACTGGTGTTCGGGCATAACAATTTCCTGTGGCCATGCCAGGGCATCCAGCCGCCGGACGGGACGTTCCTGCACCTGTACGCCGTCGACTTGGCGCGCACCCCGGATGGCCGCTGGTGGGTCACCGCCGACCGTACCCAGGCACCGTCGGGTGCCGGTTATGCGCTGGAAAACCGCACCATCGTGTCCCGCGCGTTTCCGGATCTGTACCGTGACCTGCAGGTGCAGCACCTCACCGGTTTCTTCCGCACGCTCCAGGAAACCCTGGCCCGCCAGGCCCCAAGCGACAACCAGCCGCCGCTGATCGTGCTGCTCACCCCCGGGCGTTTCAACGAAAGCTATTTCGAACACCTCTACCTGGCGCGCCAGCTCGGTTACCCATTGGTGGAAGGCGGCGACCTCACCGTGCGCGACAGCACCGTGTTCCTCAAAACCCTCAGCGGCCTGCGCCGGGTGCACGCGATCATGCGGCGCCTGGACGACGATTTCTGCGACCCGCTGGAGTTGCGTACCGACTCGGCCCTCGGCGTGCCCGGCCTGCTCGACGCCGTGCGCCAAGGCAATGTGCTGGTGGCCAATGCCCTGGGCAGCGGTGTGTTGGAGTCGCCGGGGTTGCTCGGCTTTCTGCCGAAGATCAACCAGTTCCTGTTTGGCGAAGAACTGATCCTGCCATCCATCGCCACCTGGTGGTGCGGTGAGGCGCCGGTACTGGCCGAAGCCCTGGAGAAACTGCCGGAGCTGTTGATCAAACCTGCGTTTCCTTCGCAGAGTTTTACCCCGATATTCGGTCGCGACTTGAATGACGCCCAACGCGAGGCCCTCGCCGAACGCATGCGCGCGCGGCCTTACGCCTATGTCGCCCAGGAACTGGCGCAGCTGTCCCAGGCGCCGGTGTGGCACACCGTGGATGACCATCTGCAACACCGTGCCATCGGCATGCGCGTGTATGCCGTGGCCAGCGAGGACGGCTATCGCGTCCTGCCCGGCGGCCTGACCCGCGTGGCCGCCGAAGCCGATGCCGAAGTGGTGTCGATGCAACGCGGTGGCGCCAGTAAGGACACCTGGGTGCTCGGCGAACGGGCCGCCGGTGGCGAGCAGTGGCGCGCGCAACGGGCGATCGGGGCCCATGACCTGGTGCGCCGCGACCCGTATCTGCCCTCGCGGGTGGTGGAAAACCTGTTCTGGTTCGGCCGTTATTGCGAGCGCTGCGATGACAGTGCGCGCTGGTTGCGGATCGTGCTGGCGCGCTATGTCGACGGCGACGACCCGCTGGCATTGCAGGCCGCGATTGAGCTGGGGGAAAACCTGCGCCTGTTGCCGGAAGAGGGCGAACTGCCCGAACGCCTGCTCGCTGCCTTGCTCGGCGACGACTGGCCGTCGAGCCTGCGTGCCAACCTGCAGCGCTTGCAGTGGGCCGCGTCCCAGGTGCGCGGCAAGTTGTCCCGGGAAAACTGGCAGGCCCTGGTGGAGCTGCAACGCGAAGCCCTGGAGCTGGAAAGCGAAAGCCCGGATTTTGGCGAGTTGCTGGACTTCCTCAACCGCCTGGTGATGTCCCTGGCGGCGTTGTCCGGGTTTGCCCTGGACGACATGACCCGCGACGAAGGCTGGCGCTTCTTGATGATGGGCCGGCGCATCGAGCGCCTGCAGTTCCTCAGCAGCAGCCTCGCGGCGTTCCTGCGCGGGGTAGCGGTGTTCGATCAGGCGGGGCTGGAGTGGTTGCTGGAACTGGGCAACAGCAGCATCACCTATCGGTCACGTTACCTGGCGGTGCCGCAGTTGATCCCGGTGCTCGACCTGTTACTGCTGGACGAGCAGAACCCCCATGCGGTGCTGTTCCAGCTGAAACTGGTGAGCCGTACCCTGCGTCGCCTCAACGACGACTTCGGCGTGCCTCGGGAGACCGGTCTGGCGCCGTTGGTCGAGCGCTTGTCGCGGTTCGACCTGGCGTGCCTGGAGAACCCGTTGTTCGGCGAGTCCAGCGTGCGTGCCGCGCTGGAAGGCCTGGCGGACCTGCTGCAAGCGGTTGCCGATGAGAGTGGGCAAGTGTCGGATCGCCTGGCGTTGCGTCACTTTGCCCATGTGGATGATGTCAGCCAGCAAACGGTGTCGGTGTGATGAGTGCGCGCTACCAGATTTTCCACGATACCCATTACCACTACGACAGCCCGGTGTCCCTGGCCCAGCAGTTGGCGCACTTGTGGCCACGGCCCTGCGCCTGGCAGCGTTGCAGTTCGCAGCAACTGGATATCAGCCCCGAGCCGACGTCGCGGCGCGATGAGTTGGACGTGTTCGGCAACCCGATCACCCGCCTCGCGTTCGAACGGCCCCACGATGAACTGTTGGTCAATGCCGCGTTGACCGTGGAAGTGCTGGCGCGACCGGTGTTGGATTTCCAGCAGTCGCCACCCTGGGACCAGACCCGCGACCGCCTGACCTACAGCAGTCAGCCGCTGTCAGCGCAGATCATCGAGGCGTGTCGCTATCGCTTCGAATCGCCTTACGTGCATTTGAAAAAAACCTTCGTCGAGTTCTCCGAAAGCTGTTTCCCGCCGGGGTACCCCTTGTTGTTGGGCGTGCAGGCCCTGATGGAAAAGATCTTCAGCGAATTCACCTTCGATGCCGAAGCCACCCAGGTCGCCACGCCGCTGGTGGAAGTGCTGGAGCGTCGACGCGGGGTGTGCCAGGACTTCGCCCATCTGATGCTCGCCTGCCTGCGCTCGCGGGGCTTGGCGGCGCGCTATATCAGCGGCTACCTGCTCACCCAGCCACCGCCCGGCCAGCCACGGCTGATCGGCGCCGATGCATCCCACGCCTGGGTCTCGGTGTATTGCCCGGTGTCGGGCTGGGTGGATTTCGATCCGACCAACAACGTGCAGCCGGCACTGGAACACATCACCCTGGCCTGGGGCCGGGATTTCTCCGATGTGTCGCCGTTGCGCGGGGTGATTCTGGGGGGCGGGAGCCATGACCCTGAGGTGCGGGTGACGGTGATGCCGCTGGAATGATGAGAGCGGGTGGGGAGGGGCTGTGGCAGGCGGGCTTGCAGTAAAGAGCCCGCACTGCGACGGAAATTATTCTGCCGGATCTTTTGGTGTTTCAGTCTCGTCGCTCGTTACTTCACTGTCGGCATCCGGGTTCAATGCGCCAGCTTCTTCATCGGCAGCGGCTTTCTTGCGTTGCAGCTTTTCCTCTTTCTTCTGTTCCTTGGCCAAGTCTCTCTGACGTTTGGCGAAGGAGTAATTAGGTTTGGCCATGGGCGATCCTCTAGGGTCGAAGGTGAGGGTGGCGGCATGCAGCTGCCTTGGGTCGTCATGGTAGCAGCTTCAAGGTGCCCTTGGCCTTCACTTACCGCAGGCGTACGCGGCCAGTAGGCCGTTGAACAGTTGATTGAGGTGCATGGCTCGGACTCCAGTGGGTGATGGGCCGATCATAGGCGCCGTGCGGCATTTTGGCTGGTAGGTTATGTCGATAAGTCTGATAGCCTAAAGTTGTATACAACCTGTTGATTCAGGTCATAAGTATTTCTGCCCGCTTGGGGCACCCTTGTCGCAATACGCGTTTTTAAACCCTGCCTTGGAGATTCACATGTTCGCCAAACTCGTTGCTGTTTCCCTGCTGACTCTGGCCAGTGGTCAGTTGCTTGCTGCAGAGTGCAAGGTCACCGTCGACTCCACCGATCAGATGTCCTACAACACCAAGGAAATCACGATCGACAAGAGCTGCAAGACGTTTACCGTCGAGTTGACTCACTCCGGCAACTTGCCGAAAAACGTCATGGGCCATAACTGGGTGCTGACCAGCGCCGCCGACATGCAGCCGGTTGCAACCGATGGCATGGCCGCAGGTCTGGACAAGAACTACCTGAAAGAAGGCGACACCCGCATCATCGCCCACACCAAAGTCATCGGTGCTGGCGAGAAAGACTCGGTGACCTTCGATGTGTCGAAGCTGGCGGCGGGTACGGACTACGGGTTCTTCTGCTCGTTCCCGGGCCACATCTCGATGATGAAAGGCACTGTGGTCGTCAAGTAATCAAGCGTTCGCTCTTCCTGTAGGAGCGAGCTTGCTCGCGAAAAACGCAATGACAGCGCGTTCATCCAGAATGCCCGCGTTATCGTTGACGATCTTCGCGAGCAAGCTCGCTCCTACAGGCCTCACGGCGCAAACGGCATCACCCGCTTGTGCTCGGTCTTGCGATACGTCTCGCAAATGATCCTGAACGCCTCTTCACGCACCGTCTCGCCATGCAGGAATGCATCGATCTCGGCGTAGGTGACGCCGTGGGACGCTTCGTCCGGCTTGCCCGGCGACAGGTCTTCGAGGTCGGCGGTCGGGACTTTCTCCACCAGCGACTCCGGCGCACCGAAGTGCCGTGCGATTGCCCGCACCTGGTTTTTCACCAGCCCGCTCAATGGAGCCAGGTCGCAGGCGCCATCACCGAACTTGGTAAAAAAGCCCATCACCGCTTCTGCCGCATGGTCGGTGCCGATCACCAGGCCCCCGGCCGCGCCAGCGATGGTGTACTGCGCCACCATGCGCATGCGCGCCTTGGTGTTGCCCAGCACGAAATCGCGGGACACCGCGGCCTTGCCCTCAAACGCCGCCACTTCATTGGCCAGGGATTTCACGGCCGGGCCGATGTTCACGGTGTGGCGCTCGTCCGGCTCGATAAAGTCCACCGAGGCCTGGGCGTCGATTTCATCGAACTGGGTTTCGTAGGGCAGGCGCACGGCGATAAAACGGTAGGCCTCGTCACCGGTGCTGGCGCGCAGTTCGCGCATCGCGCGTTGGGCCAGCAGGCCGGCGGTGAGGGAGTCGACGCCGCCGCTGATGCCCAGCACCAATGTCTTGAGCCCGGAATTGCGCAGGCAGTCCTGGATGAATGCCACGCGCCGGTTAACTTCGGTTTCGAGGGCAGCCTGGTCTTTGAATGGCGCTTGGACCTTGAGCTGCTGCGCAATCTCACGCTGTACGGCTTGCATGATTCACTCCTTGCTGGATAGGGCAGGTACTTTGAACACGTGACGCAAATAGGCGACGAAATTCGGGTCGGTGCAGTGGGTCTTGCCCGCTTCATCGGAGATTTTCGCGACGGGCTGGCCATTACACGCGGTCATTTTAAACACGATGCTCATCGGTTCCACACCTGGAATATCGCAGGTCAGGTTGGTGCCGATGCCAAAGCTCACATTGATGCGACCGCGCAGCGCGCGGAATATCTCCAGGGTCTTGGGCAGCGTCAGGCTGTCGGAGAACACCAGGGTCTTGCTCATCGGCTCGATGCCCAGCTTGTGGTAGTGGGCGATGGCTTTTTCCGCCCATTGCACCGGGTCGCCGGAGTCGTGGCGCAGGCCGTCGAACAGCTTGGCGAAGTACAAGTCGAAGTCGTTGAGGAAGGCGTCGGTGGTGATGCAATCGGTCAGGGCGATGCCCAGCAGGCCACGGTATTCGCGGACCCAGCAGTCGAGGGCGGCGATCTGGCTGTCGATCAGGCGCGGGCCGAGTTGCTGGTGAGCCATGATCCATTCGTGGGCCATGGTGCCCAGCGGTTTCATATCGAACTCGCGGGCCAGGTGCACGTTGCTGGTGCCGACGAAGCGGCCGGGGAAATCGTGCTTGAGTACGCTGACCACTTCTTCCTGCACACGGTAGGAGAAGCGTCGACGGGTGCCGAAGTCAGCCACTTGCAGCTCGCGCAACTCGTCGCTGCTGGCGTTGGCGGTCAGCCAGTCGAACTTGCGGTACAACTGCTCGCGGGCCTGTTCGAGGATCACGGTCTGGTAGCGGTAGCGGTTACGCACTTCGCTGACGATGGCCAGCATCGGCACTTCGAACAGGATCACATGCAGCCACGGCCCGCGCAGGCGGATAAACAACTCGCCGTTCTCGATACCGGTATGCACGTAGCGCAGGTTAAAACGGAACAGCCCGAGAAAGCGCAGAAAGTCCGGTTTCATGAAGCTGATGCGCTCCAGGAAACTCAGCTGGTCCGCGGTCAGGCTCAGCTCGGCGAGCCGCTCGATCTGGTAGCGGATCTCCGCCAGGTAGGGGCGCAGGTCCTCGCTGTTACGGCAACGAAACTCCCATTCAACTTCCACGTTGGGGTAGTTGTGCAGCACCGCCTGCATCATGGTCAGCTTGTAGAAGTCGGTGTCGAGCAGGTTCTGCACGATGCGATCGGCAAACACACTCTCGCTCATAACGGGAATCTCCAGACGGGTCGGCGCTGGGCGCCGGCCTTTGCGCACAATTGAGGAAGGGGACTAGTGGCGCATAGACCTGTGGGGTTTTGCCAGTGATTTTTTTGGTGAGGCTGCTGGCCCTATCGGGAGCAAGCCCCCTCTCACACTTGAAACGCATTCCAAGTGTGAGAGGGGGCTTGCTCCCGATAGCGGTATTAAAGGCACTAAATGACTTGCTCCATCATCCACTTCACAAAATTGCGCACCTTGGGCACCTCCGCCGAATGCTCCGGGTAGGCCAGGTAATACGCATCCTGGCTTGGCATCGCATGCGGCCAGGGAATCACCAACTTACCTTCGGCCAACTCCTCTTCCACCAGAAAGCGCGGCAGCAAGGCCACGCCGCAGCCCACCTGCGCCGCGCGAATGCACATATAGAAGGTATCGAAACGCGGCCCGTGGTAGCTGTGCTCGGTGTGAAAGCCCTGGTCGGCGAACCAGTCATGCCAGCCCTGGGGGCGCGAGGCGTTTTGCAGCAGCACCAGGTCGCTCAGTTGCGTGGGGTCGGTGAACGGCTGCGCCGGCAGGCTTTCCGGGGCGCACACCGGGATCAGTTCTTCGCTGAACAGTTTCAGGCTCTCGGTGCCGGGCCGCGAGCCCTGGCCGAAGTAGAAGGCCATGTCGGCCTTGCCTTGCAGCAGTTCGTCGGGCTCCTGCTCGTTGCACAGGTCCAGGTGGATCTGCGGGTGACGCAAGCGCCAGCCCTTGAGGCGCGGCACCAGCCAGCGCGCGCCGAAGGTGTAGGGGGTGGACACACGCAACACTTCCGTCTCGCCGCCGTAGGAGCGCAGGTAGTGGGTGGACATCTCCACTTGCGTGAGGATCTTGCGCACTTCCACCAGGTACAGGTCGCCCGCCGGGGTCATCTGCAAGCGTCGGCGGACCCGGCGGAACAGCAGGTGTTGCAGCAATTCTTCCAACTGCGCCACCTGTTTGCTCACCGCGCTTTGCGTGAGATTCAGCTCTTCGGCGGCCCGGGTGAAGCTCAGGTGACGGGTGGCGGCTTCGAAACACTGCAGGGCAGTGATCGAGGGCAAATGTCTTTTGTTCAGCACGGCATGCCTCTTTTGCTGCTTTGCATGAATAAACGGAATGATATCTCGCCTAATCGTCGTTTGTTGGCAAGTCTTGGGCCAGCTACAAATAAGCCCTGGTTCGCCGTGCGTGTCACGGTGCGATTTTTTGTTCAAAGATTGAAGGAGTGACCCATGGTTGCCGCATTGCTTGATCGTCTCGGGGTAAACCCAGCGCTGTACCAGTCGGGTAAACAACCCGTGCATTCACCGATCGATGGCAGCCGGATCGGCAGTGTGCACTGGGAAGGTGCCGCCGAGGTCGAGCAGCAGGTCAGTCGTGCCGAGCATGCATTCGACGCCTGGCGCAAAGTCCCGGCACCGCGGCGCGGCGAACTGGTGCGCCAATTCGGCGATGTATTGCGCGAATACAAGGCTGACCTCGGTGAGCTGGTGTCCTGGGAAGCCGGCAAGATCACCCAGGAAGGCCTGGGCGAAGTGCAGGAAATGATCGACATCTGCGACTTCGCCGTCGGCCTGTCGCGCCAGCTGTACGGTTTGACCATCGCCTCCGAGCGTCCGGGCCACCATATGCGTGAAACCTGGCACCCGCTGGGCGTGGTTGGCGTGATCAGCGCCTTCAACTTCCCGGTGGCGGTGTGGGCGTGGAACACCACCCTGGCGCTGGTGTGCGGCAACGCCGTGATCTGGAAACCCTCGGAAAAGACCCCGCTCACTGCCCTGGCCTGCCAGGCGCTGTTCGAGCGCGTGCTGAAGAACTTCCACGACGCTCCCGAGTACCTCAGCCAAGTGATCATCGGCGGTCGCGACGCCGGCGCCGCGCTGGTGGACGACCCGCGCGTGGCCCTGATCAGCGCCACCGGCAGTACCCGCATGGGCCGCGAAGTGGCACCGAAAGTCGCCGCGCGCTTTGCCCGCAGCATCCTCGAGCTGGGCGGCAACAACGCGATGATCCTCGGCCCGAGCGCCGACCTGGACATGGCCGTGCGCGCCATCCTGTTCAGCGCCGTCGGCACCGCCGGCCAGCGTTGCACTACCCTGCGCCGCTTGATCGCCCATGAGTCGGTCAAGGAAGAAATCGTCACGCGCCTCAAGGCCGCCTATTCCAAGGTGCGCATCGGCCATCCGCTGGAAGGCAACCTGATCGGCCCGCTGATCGACAAGCATGGCTTCGACGCGATGCAGGATGCCCTTGAGCAAGCCTTGAGCGAAGGCGGCAAGGTGTTCGGCGGCACGCGCCAGCTGGAAGACAAGTTCCCGAATGCTTACTACGTGTCGCCGGCGATTGTGGAAATGCCGGAGCAAAGCGACGTGGTGTGCACCGAAACCTTCGCGCCGATTCTGTACGTGGTCGGCTACACCGACTTCGCCGAAGCCCTGCGCCTGAACAACGCCGTGCCCCAGGGCCTGTCGTCGTGCATCTTCACCACCGATGTGCGCGAAGCCGAGCAGTTCATGTCGGCGGTGGGCAGCGACTGCGGCATCGCCAACGTCAACATCGGCCCGAGCGGCGCGGAGATCGGCGGCGCGTTCGGCGGGGAGAAAGAGACCGGCGGCGGTCGTGAGTCGGGTTCGGATGCGTGGCGCGGGTACATGCGCCGGCAGACCAACACCGTGAACTACTCGTTGGAACTGCCGCTGGCCCAGGGCATTACCTTCGACTAAGTCCTGTAGGAGCGAGCTTGCTCGCGAAGATCGCCAACGACAACGCGGGCATCCTGAATGAGCGCGTTGTCCTCGGTTTTTTCGCGAGCAAGCTCGCTCCTACAGTGAGGGTGTTGAGCATGAAAATGGTTTGTTAGGTCTCATCGGAGTCTGGCAATGGCACTACGCGAAACATGTTTGTGGGAACACCTCACCCCCAGCCGGCCGGATCGTGCCGCGCTCAAGGGTGAGGTCAAGGTGGATGTGTGTGTGATCGGTGCCGGTATCACCGGTTTGTCGGCGGCCATTCATTTGCTGGAACAGGGTAAAAGCGTCGCCGTGCTGGAGGCCCATCGCACCGGTCATGGCGGTTCGGGGCGCAATGTCGGGTTGGTCAACGCCGGCCTGTGGATTCCTCCGGATGACATCGAAGCCGGTTTCGGCAAGGCGGTGGGCAGCCAGCTCAACCGCATGTTGGGCGCGGCACCGTCGTTGGTGTTCAGCCTGGTGGACAAATACAACATCGATTGCCAATTGCGCCGCGAGGGCACTTTGCACATGGCGCACAACGCCCGTGGCGAGGCGGATCTGCGCAGTCGTGAAGAACAATGGAAGCGCCGTGGCGCGCCGGTCGAATTGCTCACCGGGCAGGCGTGCGAGCAGGCCACGGGGACGAAAAAGATCGCTGCCGCCTTGCTGGACCGGCGCGCAGGCACCCTGAACCCGATGGCCTATACCAGTGGCTTGGCCACTGCGGCGGCGGGGCTGGGTGGGCAGTTGTTCGACCATTCCCCGGTGACCCAGGTGGAACGCCAAGGTGCGAAATGGTCGGTGCAGACCGCCAATGGTGCGGTGCAGGCTGCACAAGTGGTGATCGCCTCCAATGCCTACACCGAAGGTGAGTGGACCGAACTGCGCCGCAGTTTTTTCCCCGGCTATTACTACCAGGTCGCGTCCGTACCGCTGAGCGATGACGCGTCCAGGCAAATCCTCCCCGGCGGCCAGGGCTCATGGGACACGCGCCAGGTCTTGAGCAGCATCCGCCGCGACGCCGATGGTCGCCTGTTGCTCGGCAGCCTGGGCAACGGCAACCAGAAACCGGCGTGGTTTCTCAAGGCGTGGGCCGATCGGGTGCAGCAGCACTACTTCCCGTACCTCAAATCGGTGCAATGGGAATACACCTGGACCGGCTGCATCGCCTTTACCCCGGATCACCTGATGCGCCTGTTCGAACCGGCGCCCGGTCTGGTCGCCGTCACCGGCTATAACGGGCGGGGCGTGACCACCGGCAGCGTGGTCGGCAAGGCGTTTGCCGACTATTTGTGTCACCAGAATCCCCAGGCATTGCCGATTCCGTTCGCACCGATGCAGCCGTTGGCCGGGGTGGGCCTGCGCAGCTGTCTTTATGAGGCGGGATTTTCGCTGTATCACGCCGGGCAATGCCTGCGGATCGTGATCTGATCAGCGAAATACCCTTCAGAAGCCTGCACTTTCTTCGCAGGCTACTAATCTGTATTGGTGCAAGTTGTAGCAATCACGCACTGTAAATGTGCAGTTCCGTTACGCGCGCTGTTACAGGTGTAGGAACTGTCGTTTATGTGCCTGGTTGCAGGTGTCACCTGCCAAGGTTGTACTTTTTGCCTGCATTGGTTGCACCTCTTGGAGTCAGGGGGTTGCACGTACTGGCCGATGGAGCCGAAACGCCTGTAATAACAATGACGCCGTGTCTTTTTGAAGAATAAAAAAGTAATGGCACGCCGCTTGCTCTGAGCTTTCAGTGAAAAGTTTGAACGCAAGTTGTTGTGCCAAAAATCAAAAACATCGGAGCACCACTCATGTCCCAGACGTTTTACAAGAAAGGTTTTCTGGCCCTCGCCGTTGCAGCGGCACTGGGTGTTTCTGCGTTTGTTCAAGCTGATGTGAAGATCGGCGTAGCGGGGCCGATGACGGGCGCCAACGCGGCTTTCGGTGAGCAGTACATGAAAGGCGCCCAGGCGGCAGCCGATGTGATCAACAAGGCTGGCGGCATCAACGGCGAGAAAATCGTGCTGGTGGCTGGCGACGACGCCTGCGAACCCAAGCAAGCCGTGGCCGTGGCCAACCGCCTGGCGGACCAGGACAAAGTGATCGGCGTGGTCGGGCACTTCTGCTCGTCGAACACCATCCCGGCGTCCGAGGTGTATGACGAAGCCGGCATCATCGCCATCACCCCAGGTTCCACCAACCCCCAAGTGACCGAGCGCGGCCTGGGTGCCATGTTTCGCATGTGCGGGCGTGACGACCAGCAGGGCATCGTCGCCGGCGACTACATCGTCGATGTGCTCAAAGGCAAGAAAGTCGCGGTCATCAACGACAAAGACACCTACGGCAAAGGCCTGGCGGACGCTACTTCCGCCCAGTTGAAAAAGCGCGGCGTCACCCCCGTGCTGGAAGAAGGCCTGACCCGCGGCGAGAAAGATTTCAGCGCCCTGGTCACCAAGATCCGCTCCCTCGGTGCTGACGTCGTGTACTTCGGCGGCCTGCATCCGGAGGCCGGTCCCCTGGTCCGCCAGATCCGTGAAGCGGGCATGAAAGACGTCAAGTTCATGTCCGATGACGGCGTGGTCACTGACGAGCTGGCGAAAACCGCCGGTGGCAATCAGTACGTCGATGGCGTGTACATGACCTTCGGCGCCGACCCGCGCCTGCTGCCAGACAGCAAGGCGGTGGTGGATGCGTTCCGCAAAGCGGGCTACGAGCCGGAAGGCTACACCCTGTATGCCTACGCTTCGGTCCAGGCCCTGGCCGCCGGCTTCAACGGTGCCAAGTCCAACAAGGGCGAAGACGCCGCCAAGTGGCTCAAGGCTCACCCGGTCCAGACCGTAATGGGCAAGAAAGAATGGGATGGCAAGGGCGACCTGAAAATCTCCGACTACGTGGTCTACCAGTGGGATAAAGACGGCAAATACCACCAGTTGGAAAAGCAGAAGTAATCCGAACTGACTGCGGCCCCTGTAGGAGCGAGCTTGCTCGCGAAGAACGTTAACGGTGGCGCGGGCATCCTGAATGTCCGCGTCGTTCTCGGATTTTTCGCGAGCAAGCTCGCTCCTACACGGGGTGTCGCTAAGCCCCTGTTTTCCTCCAGAAGAACCGCGCACCCACCGGTGCGCAGGTTCTCACCGCGTGAGATTGCGTTATGGATGGTATTTTCCTGCAGCAACTGGTCAACGGCCTGACCCTCGGGTCGGTCTATGGCCTGATCGCCATCGGCTACACAATGGTCTACGGCATCATTGGCATGATCAACTTCGCCCACGGCGAGGTTTACATGATTTCCGCTTACCTCGCGGCAATCAGTCTGGCTCTGCTGGCTTACTTCGGCATCGAATCCTTTCCGCTGCTCATTCTCGGCACCCTGATCTTCACCGTGGTCGTCACCGGCGTGTACGGTTGGGTCATCGAACGGGTTGCCTACAAACCGCTGCGCAACTCCACCCGATTGGCACCGCTGATCAGCGCCATCGGTATCTCCCTGATCCTGCAGAACTACGCGCAGATCGCCCAGGGTGCCAAGCAACAAGGTATTCCGACCCTGCTGGCCGGGGCCTGGCGTGTCGATTTCGGCAGCGGGTTCGTCCAGCTCACTTACACCAAGGTGTTCATCCTCGTGGCGGCGTTCGCCGGCATGGCGTTGCTCACCTACATCATCAAGTACACCAAGCTCGGCCGCATGTGCCGCGCCACCCAGCAAGACCGCAAGATGGCCTCGATCCTGGGGATCAACACCGACCGCGTGATTTCCTACGTGTTTGTCATCGGTGCCGCCATGGCGGCCCTGGCCGGCGTGCTGATCACCCTCAACTACGGCACCTTCGACTTCTATGCCGGCTTCATCATCGGCATCAAGGCGTTTACCGCAGCGGTACTCGGCGGCATCGGTTCCCTGCCTGGGGCGATGCTGGGCGGGATCATCCTCGGTATCTCCGAGTCGCTGTTCTCAGGGTTGATCAACTCTGACTACAAAGACGTGTTCAGTTTCTCCCTGCTGGTGGTGATTCTGATTTTCCGTCCTCAGGGCCTGCTAGGTCGTCCACTTGTGGCGAAGGTGTAAACATGTCTGCTGCCAAACCCATCGATATCAAGAAAAGTGTGGTCGATACGGTCCTCGCCGGGCTGATTTCCCTGATCGTGTTCGGTCCGATCGTCGGCGTGGTCCTCGACGGCTACAGCTTCAACCTGGAACCGGCCCGCGTCGGCTTGCTGGTCGCCATTGTGATGGCCGGGCGCTTTGCCCTGAGCCTGTTCCTGCAAACCCCCAAGGGCCTGAAGGTTCTGCAAGGCTTCGAGAGCAGTGGTTCGGGGGTGCATGTGCTGCCGCCGGACTACAAGTCGCGGCTGCGCTGGATCATCCCGGCCCTGATCGTGATCGCCATCGTGTTCCCGATCTTCGCCAACAAGTACCTGCTGACCGTGGTGATCCTCGGGCTGATCTACGTGTTGCTGGGCCTGGGCCTGAACATCGTGGTGGGCCTGGCCGGCCTGCTCGACCTCGGTTACGTGGCGTTCTACGCCATCGGTGCCTACGGCCTGGCGCTGGGCTATCAATACCTCGGCCTGGGTTTCTGGACCGTACTGCCTCTGGCGGCCATCGCGGCGGCTTTGGCGGGGTGTATCCTCGGGTTCCCGGTGCTGCGCATGCACGGCGACTACCTGGCCATCGTGACCTTAGGCTTCGGTGAAATCATTCGCCTGGTGCTCAACAACTGGCTGTCGTTCACCGGCGGCCCGAACGGCATGCCGGTGCCTTCGCCGACGTTTCTCGGCCTGGAGTTCGGCAAGCGCGCGAAGGATGGCGGGATTCCGTTCCATGAGTTCTTCGGCATCGATTACAACCCCAACATCAAGTTCATGTTCATCTACATCGTGCTGTTCCTAGTGGTGCTGGCCGTGCTGTACATCAAGCATCGCCTGACCCGCATGCCGGTCGGCCGCGCCTGGGAAGCCTTGCGCGAAGATGAGATCGCCTGCCGTTCCATGGGCCTTAACCATGTGCTGGTCAAGCTCTCGGCGTTCACCATCGGCGCTTCCACTGCCGGTCTGGCGGGCGTGTTCTTTGCCAGTTACCAGGGCTTCGTCAACCCGTCGTCGTTCACCTTCTTCGAGTCGGCGCTGATCCTGGCCATCGTGGTGCTGGGCGGCATGGGCTCGACGGTGGGCGTGGTGATCGCGGCGTTCGTATTGACCGTCGCGCCGGAACTGCTGCGCAGCTTCTCCGAATACCGCGTGCTGCTGTTTGGCGTGTTGATGGTGGTGATGATGATCTGGCGACCGCGCGGCCTGATCCGCATCAGCCGTACCGGTGTGACCCCACGTAAAGGAGTGGCGCCATGAGCAAGGAAGTCGTCCTGTCCGTGGAACATTTGATGATGCACTTCGGTGGCATCAAGGCCTTGAGCGATGTGAGCCTCAAGGTCGAACGCAACTCGATCTTCGCCCTGATCGGCCCTAACGGCGCCGGCAAGACCACGGTGTTCAACTGCCTCACCGGCTTCTACAAAGCCAGTGGCGGCAAGATCGAACTCAACGTGCGCGGCAAGCAGACCAACGTGATCCAACTGCTTGGCGAGCGTTTCCAGGCCATCGACTTCGTGTCGCCCAAAAGCTTCCTCAGCCGGGTGTACTACAAGATGTTCGGTGGCACCCACCTGGTGAACCGCGCCGGGCTGGCGCGCACGTTCCAGAACATTCGTTTGTTCAAGGAAATGTCGGTGCTGGAAAACCTGCTGGTGGCCCAGCACATGTGGGTCAACCGCAACATGCTGGCGGGCATCCTCAACACCAAGGGCTATCGCAAGGCTGAAAGCGACGCCCTCGACCACGCCTTCTACTGGCTGGAAGTGGTCGACCTGGTCGACTGCGCCAACCGCCTGGCCGGCGAACTCTCCTACGGCCAGCAGCGCCGCCTGGAAATCGCCCGCGCCATGTGCACCCGGCCGCAGATCATCTGCCTGGACGAACCGGCAGCCGGTCTCAACCCCCAGGAAACCGAAGCCCTCAGCGCGATGATTCGCCTGCTGCGCGACGAACACGACATCACGGTGGTGCTGATCGAACACGACATGGGCATGGTGATGAGTATTTCCGACCACATCGTGGTGCTCGACCACGGCAATGTGATCGCCGAGGGTGGCCCCGACGCGATCCGCAACGACCCGAAAGTGATTGCCGCCTACCTGGGCGCGGACGAAGAGGAGCTGGTATGAGTGCACCTATCCTCGAAATGAAGGACCTGGACGTGTTTTACGGCCCGATCCAGGCCCTGAAGAAAGTCTCGCTCTACATCAACGAAGGCGAAACCGTCAGCCTGATCGGCTCCAACGGCGCGGGCAAGTCCACGCTGCTGATGTCGATCTTCGGCCAGCCACGGGCCGAGTCGGGGCTGATTCTCTACAACGGCGTCGACATCACCCGAAAGTCGTCCCACTACATCGCCTCCAACGGCATTGCGCAGTCGCCGGAAGGGCGGCGGGTGTTCCCCGACATGACCGTCGAGGAAAACCTGCTGATGGGCACCATCCCCATCGGCGACAAGTTCGCCCATGAAGACATGCAGCGCATGTTCGAGCTGTTCCCACGGCTCAAGGAGCGACGTAACCAGCGCGCCATGACCATGTCCGGCGGCGAGCAGCAAATGCTCGCCATCGCCCGTGCGCTGATGAGCCGCCCCAAGTTGCTGCTGCTGGACGAACCGAGCCTGGGCCTGGCGCCGATCGTGGTGAAGCAGATCTTCGCGACCCTGCGCGAGCTGGCGGCCACCGGGATGACCATCTTCCTGGTGGAACAGAACGCCAACCACGCCTTGCGCTTGTCGGACCGCGCCTATGTGATGGTCAACGGCGAGATTCGCCTGACCGGTACCGGTAAGGAATTGCTGGTCAACGAAGAGGTGCGTAACGCGTATTTGGGCGGACATTAAAAACCCCGTGGCGCACATGAAAGAACGCCCTGACTTGCTCCAAGTCAGGGCGTTTTTTTATGCCGGGCGCCTAATCTCGAAATTGTGGAAAACAATTCTGAGACTTGTTAAAGCGCGGCATAAAGACGCTGCAAACACTTGTTTTGTCATGATTTTGACTTGTCCCCGTTTGCTGTGGAGCGGCCTGTGGGTAACGTGGGAGTAGCTGGCTGCAGGCCTTTGATTACGTGGCTTACAGGCAGTTGATCGGTTTTTGAGCAGGGTGGTTTTCGTCTGGTGTGGAAGGTTTTGTCAACCTGTTTATCGAAACAGGAATATGACAAAAGCAAGTCAGGCCAGCCTGTGGATAAGTCTGTGATTAAACTCTGGAAAGACGCCGGCAGGCAGCGGAATTACTGGCCTGGAGCCATCCCTTTACGCGCCTCGAATGTGCAGGATTGCGCCAGGGCTACATAAGCGCAGGGGGCGGGTCAAGCAAAAAACTTCTTTTGCCGCGCTGCAGGCCATGTGGATAGCGGCTTGAGCCGTTTTTGACTTGCCCCCAGAGACTGTGGACCGGCCTGTGGATAAGGTGCGGGTAGCTGGCTGTAAGGTACGGCTGGCAAGGCTTGGACGCCGCTGAGTGTTTTTTGTACAACGGCCTTGGCCCAATCCCCGCGACGTGGGGCATGGCGCCAGGTAATCTGCGCGTCTTCGCGCCCGCTGGAAGGCGTCTGTCGTTTGACGACTGGAGCAATTGCATGACCGATAGTCCCACTGTTATTCCTGCCGAGCCTGGCCCGGCGCGGCCGCTGCGCGAGCGAATCCGCTACAACCTGGCCCTGCTCGACCTGCGCGGGCGCGGCCTTGCGTTGATCGGCGGGCTGTTGCTGCTGGCCTGGCTCAGTTCGGGTATCTACAAGGTGCAGCCCGACGAGCAAGGCGTTGTGCTGCGCTTTGGCCGGTGGCAGCAGACCGCCGAATCGGGATTGCACTATCACTTGCCCTATCCGATCGAAACGGTCCTGCTGCCGCGCATCACTCAGGTCAATCAACTGCAATTGGGCAGCGGTGCCAGTGGCGTGGCTTCGGCCAGTAACGGCGCTCGGGACAAGCAAATGCTGACCGGCGACGAGAATATCGTCGAAGCCGATTGCACGGTGTTCTGGCGGATCAAGGACGCGCGTTTCTATCTGTTCAAGATCAGCGACCCGGAACGCTCGGTGAAACTCGCCGCCGAGAGCGCCCTGCGGGAAGTCATCGGACGGACGCCGATCCAGTCGGTGATGTCGGACAAACGTGCGCAGATTGCCGATGAAACCCGCGACCTGCTCCAGCAATTGCTGGATCACGAGCAGGCCGGAATCCTGATCACCCAAGTGCAATTGCAGCGGGTCGATCCGCCGCCCCAGGTGATCGACGCGTTCAACGATGTGCAGCGCGCCCGTGCCGACCAGGAACGGGCCCGCAACGAAGCCGAAGCCTATGCCAATGATGTGATCCCGCGAGCCCGTGGCGATGCAGCGCGCATTACCCAGGACGCCGAAGCCTACAAAGCCCAGGTGGGCAACCTCGCCGACGGTGAGGCCAAGCGTTTCCTGTCGGTCTACAACAGCTACGTTCAATCCAAGGACGTGACTGCATGGCGCTTGTACATGGAGAGCATGGACGAAGTGCTGAAGAAGGCATCCAAGGTCATCATCGATTCCTCAGGCAAAGGCATGTCGGGTGTGGTGCCTTATATGCCGCTGAGCGAACAGGGCAAACCCGTGCAGAAGGACACCCGACCATGATGGGCAAACTCAAATGGCTGGCGGTGGTGCTTGCCGTAGCGGCGCTGTGGGCACTGGCGTCCTCGGCCTATGTGGTGGATGAATCGCAGCAGGCGCTGATTATCCGCTTCGGTGCGCCGATGGGCGTGGCCGGCGAGCCGGGCCTGAAATTCAAGGTGCCGTTCAGCGACTCGGTGGTGTTCTATGACAGCCGCCTGCAAACCCTGTTGTCCCCTGCCGAGCAGGTGATCCTGGGCGACCAGAAGCGTATTGAAGTGGAGACGTTCACACGCTTTCGTATCAGCGACCCCCTGCGGTTCTACCAAGCGGTGGGCACCCTTGATCAAGCCAACGCGCAGTTGACGCAAATGGTCAGCTCGTCGGTGCGCCGCGAGTTGGGCGAGATCGCCCTGCGCTCGTTGTTGTCACCGGCGCGCCGGGACGAAGTGGCGATCATCGAGAAAGACGTTGCCGAGAAGGCCCGGTCCCTGGGGATCGAGATTACGGAGGTGCGCCTGCACCGGGCGGATCTGCCATTCGAAGCCAGCCAGGCGATTTACGATCGGATGAAGTCCGAGCGCCAGCGCGAAGCCAAGGAACTGCGTGCCCAGGGCTTCGAGTGGGCGCAGCAGATCCAGGCCAAAGCCGACCGCGACCGTACCGTGCTGCTGTCCGAAGTCCAGCGCCAGGCAGCGATCACCCACGGTGAAGCAGACGCCGATGCCAACCAGATTCTGTCGGCGGCCTTCAGCAAGGACCCCGCGTTCTACAAGTTGTACCGCGCGTTGCAGACCTACCGTCAGGCACTGGCTGAAAGCCAACCGATGCTAGTCCTGACACCGGACGCTGACTTCCTCAAACAATTTAAAACCGGGCCTGCGGCTGCCAGTGGGAAATGACGGTCTCTTTCAGGAATATCCCCGATGTTATTTGAAGGTGCGCTGCACGGACTGAGCATGGTCTTCCAGGTGTTTGTCTTGGACTTGATCCTGTCTGGCGACAATGCGCTGGTCATTGCCCTGGCCTGTCGCGGCTTGCCGGCGCAGCAAGTGCGGCAGGCGGTGATGATCGGTACCAGTGGGGCGATCATCTTGCGCGTGCTGTTGACGACTCTGGCCGGCTGGTTGCTGTTGGTGCCATGGCTCAAGTTGGCCGGGGCGCTGTTCTTGGTGGTGATTGCGATTCGTTTGCTCAGCGAGGAAGAAGCCGTCGAGGACGGCCAGCCACCGGCTGTTTCGTCGATGACCCTGGGCGGGGCGGTGCTGACGGTGTTGAGCGCCGACCTGATCATGAGCCTGGATAACGTGGTGGGACTGGCTGCCGTGGCGCAGGGCAGCGTGTTCTATCTGGTGCTGGGCCTGCTATTGAGTGTGCCGTTGTTGATGTTCGGCAGTGTATGGGTCAGTGGCCTGCTGCAACGCTATCGGATCTTGGTGTCGGTGGGCGGTGCTTTGCTGGGGTACATCGCCGGCGACATCGCGGTATCCGATCCGGTGATGGTGGGATGGGTCAACAGCCAGTCGCCCGCGCTGAACCAGGTCGTGCCGTTGCTGTGCGCGGTGTTTGTGCTGGTCCAGTCACGGATCATCCAGCGTCAACGTCTGCGCCTGCCACGGCCGGCACCTCGCGTGCGCGCGCCGGTGCAAGTGCAGGTGCCGATGATTGAACCGATGCCGATGCCGATGCCAGCGCGGGTGTCGGCGCCGCAAGGGGAACCGCTCGCTGCGCCGCCTGTGGAGGCGCCGACGGAGGTTCGCAACGACAAGCGCCCCTATGGGGGGCTGATCCGCGTGCTTGCCGGGATCGTCGTCATTCTGTTGGCCAGCGGGTTGCTATACAGCCTGGTGGGCGGCTTGTCCGCGCGGCTGATGCCCGCTCCACAGAAGGACAACGTCTACCTGTGTACCGGCGCCAGCACCTCGCTGTACTTCCGGCCGGGTGGCAGCGCGATACGCTTGGTATTCGGTGGCGGTGAAGCGAAAGGCTACGTGAACTACAAGAAGATTCTCTGGGAAAACCCCCAAAGTGCCGAGCGCGACTTGCACCTGAGCCTGCCGGACGAAATCGAAAAAACCAGCGCCACGGTGGTGACCTTGAACGGCGGAAGCTTCGCGCAGATACCTTGTACCTTGAGCCGATAGACGGCGCGGTTGCCGCTGCGCATCAAGCCGGGCATGCTGCTCACGGTTTTTTTATCTGTGCCTACAGCGGCCCTTCAAGGAGAGCAAAATGACATCCACTCTGTTTATCACCGGCGCCACATCCGGATTTGGCGAAGCCTGCGCCCGTCGTTTTGCCGAGGCCGGCTGGAAACTGGTGCTCACCGGTCGTCGCGCCGAGCGCTTGAATGCGCTGGTCGAGGAGCTTTCCAAGCAAACCGAAGTACACGGCCTGGTGGTGGATGTGCGTGACCGCAAGGGCATGGAAGAGGCCATCGCCAACCTGCCGCCGTCGTTCGCCACCTTGCGCGGCCTGATCAACAACGCCGGCCTGGCCGTGGGCACCGACCCGGCGCCCAAGTGCAACCTCGACGATTGGGAAACCATGGTCGACACCAACATCAAGGGCCTGCTGACCACCACCAGCCTGCTGCTGCCGCGCCTGATCGCCCATGGCCGTGGCGCCGGGATCATCAACCTCGGTTCCATCGCCGGCAGCTACCCGTATCCGGGCAGCCACGTGTATGGCGGCTCCAAGGCGTTCGTCAAACAGTTCTCCCTGAACCTGCGCTGCGACCTGCAAGGCACTGGCGTGCGCGTGACCAACATCGAGCCGGGGCTGTGCGAAAGCGAGTTCTCCCTGGTGCGCTTCGGCGGTGACCAGGCGCGCTACGACGCCACCTATGCCGGCGCCGAGCCGATCCAGCCGCAGGACATCGCCGACACCATCTTCTGGGTGCTCAACACCCCGGCGCACGTCAACATCAACCGCCTGGAACTGATGCCGGTGAGCCAGAGCTGGGCCGGTTTTGCGATTGAGCGCGGGGCCAAGTAAGGCGTTAGACCGAGTTGCCAGCATCGGGAGCAAGCCCCCTCCCACCTTTGAATGGGGGCACAGATCAAAATCTGTGAACCCGTTCGAGTGTGGGGCTTGCTGCCGATGAGGCCCTGAAGGTCAGCCGAGGGCCTTGACCAACCCCTGATAACAGGTCGCCAAGTGATACGGCGTGGTCGACGGCATATCCCGGCGGCTCACGTCGCCGTTGGCGTCCAGGCATTCGTTCCAGCCTTTGGCATGCAGGAAGTGCTGTTGCAGCGCGAGTAACTGGCGTTGCAGCAGCGCTTCGCTGCCGGGGCGCAAGGTCAGTGCCCGCAGGTACTCGGCCTGGGCCCAGATGCGCTGGGTGCCGTCACGCACGCTGCCGTCCACGGCCAGCATGCCGCTGACCGCGCCGCTGAGGTTATCCACACCCTTCTGCTCGGCGTAGGCAAAGGCCCGCGTCAGAGAGGCGTGCAGCGGCGTGTCGCGCAGGATGGGCGAGGATTCGAGCAAAAAGAACCATTCGAACTGGTGCCCCGGCTCAAACCAGTTATCCACAGCGCCCAGCGGTTTTTCCATCATCACCCCGTGCTGGCGGTCGATGAAGCGCTGCTGCATGGCCGTCGCCAGGCTCAGCAGGGCGGTTTGCACGGCGGCGTCCGCGCGCACCGCGAGGGTGGCGAGGAACGCTTCGGCCAGGTGCATCAACGGGTTTTGCAGCGGGCCGGACTGGAGGGACGACCAGTCGCGCTCCAGTACGGCTTCGTACAGGCCGTCACCGTTGGCGAAGCGTTTTGCAACCACTTCAAGGGCTGCATTGAGCACCGATTCCACCAGCGGCTCGCGCACCTTGGCCCAGTAATGGGCGCAGGCAAAGATGATGAAGGCGTGGGTGTAGAGGTCTTTGCGCGGGTCCAGCGGTTGGCCGGCGGGGTCGATGCTGTAGAACCAGCCGCCGTGCTCGGCGTCGTGGAAATGCCGTTGCAGCGAGCGGAACAGCGCGGCCGCGCGTTCTTCGGCAAACGCAGCGTCGGGCTTGCCGATCAGGCTCGCGAACAGATAGAGCTGCCGGGCGCAGGCCATGGCGCGGTAGCGTTGCGGGGGTAAAGGCTTGTGATCGGCGTCCAGCGCCTCATAGGGCAGCGCCAGCTCGGCGTTCCAGCCCGGGCCCTGCCACAGCGGCACGATCAGGTCATGGAAGTGCGTAAGCACGGCATTCAACGAAGGCTGGGAGGTGGAGCTTGGAGCGATGGGCATCGGCTGGCGTCGTCACGGCAGGGGTGTAGGCGCGCATGGTAGCAGGCTTGGGATCGGTGGTGTCTGTGCGGCCGCTATCGCGAGCAAGCCCGCTGCCACATTAGACCGTGTTCTATTTCTGGAATCCGGTCGAGTGTGGGGTTTGCTCGCGAAGAGGCCCTGATAGCGCGGCAAGTCAGCCCGCCAGCAACCAGACCCCCGTCGCCGCCGACGCTGCCCCGGCAATCCGCACCAGCGGTGCCGCCGCAGCCGGCAGCCCGCGCACCAGCGCATAACCGGCGGCATGCAACGCGGCGGTCGCAGCGACAAACCCGGCGGCATACGCCCAGGGGCCCGACATTGCCGGCAGCTCCAGGCCATGGGCCACGCCGTGGAACAGCGCAAACACCGCCGTCGCCCCCACGGCGACAAACAGCGGCGGACGCACCGCCAGCGCCACCGCCAGGCCCAGGGCCAGCACCGAAGCGGCAATCCCGCTTTCCAGCGCCGGTAAGCCCAGGCCTTCAAAACCCAGCACGCCGCCCAGCAGCATGGTGCCCACGAAGGTGCACGGCAGCGCCCAACGGGCCGCGCCTTTTTGCTGGGCCGCCCACAGGCCGACCGCGACCATGGCCAGCAGGTGATCGAGGCCACCCAACGGATGGCTGACTCCGGCCATCCAGCCGTTGTCGCCGTGGCCGGGGTGAGCGAAGGCCAGGGCCGGTGCGAGCAGCAGGGCAGCGGCGCCGAAGAGTTTTTTCAGGCTCATGGACAGGTTCCTTTTGGTGTGATCAGGCGGCGGTCAGCAGCCCTTGGCGTTCGATAAAGGCGACGATTTCATCCAGGCCGACGCCAGTTTTCTGGTTACTGAATACAAAGGGCTTACCGTTGCGCATGCGCTGGGTGTCGCTGTTCATCAGCTCCAGCGACGCGCCCACCATGGGCGCCAGGTCAATCTTGTTGATCACCAGCAAGTCGGATTTGCAGATGCCCGGGCCGCCCTTGCGCGGCAGTTTATCGCCGGCGGATACATCGATCACGTAGATGGTCAGGTCCGATAGCTCCGGGCTGAAGGTGGCCGACAGGTTATCGCCACCGGACTCCACCAGGATCAAGTCGAGGCCGGGGAAGCGCCGGTTGAGTTGGTCCACGGCTTCGAGGTTGATCGACGCGTCTTCACGGATCGCCGTGTGCGGGCAGCCACCGGTTTCGACGCCGATGATGCGCTCCGGCGCCAGGGCCTGGTTGCGCACCAGGAAGTCGGCGTCTTCGCGGGTATAGATGTCGTTGGTGACGACCGCCAGGTTATAGCGATCGCGCAGCGCCAGGCACAGGGCCAGGGTCAGGGCGGTTTTGCCGGAGCCCACCGGGCCACCGATGCCGACGCGCAGGGGTTGTGTGTTCATGTGCTTCTCCTAGGAACGGAACAGGCGGCTGTACTGGCGCTCATGGGCCATGCATGCCAGGGACAGGCCGAACGCGGCGCTGCCGAAAGAGTGAGGGGCGAGGCGGCTGGCGTCCTGCTGGGCTTGTTGCAGCAGCGGTAGCAGCTCGCTGGTCAGGCGCTGGGCGGCCTGCTGGCCCAGGGGCAGGGTTTTCATCAGCACGGCCAATTGGTTTTCCAGCCAGCTCCACAGCCAGGCGGCGAGGGCGTCGTCGGCGCTGATCTGCCAGGCGCGTGCGGCCAGCGCCCAGCCCAAGGCCAGATGCGGCTCTGCTTGTTGTGCGAGAAAACCTCGGGCCGCGTCGTCCAGTTCCGGCAGACCGTTGAGCAGTTGTTGTAGCGAGTAACCCATCTGCCGGCTCTCCTGATACAGCTCGCGGGTTTCGCGGCTGGCGCGGTGCTCTGCGCACAACTGCGTCAGGCGCGGCCAATCCTGCTCGGCAGCCGCACGGCAATGGGCGAGCAACAGTGGCGCCTCGAAGCGCGCCAGGTTGAGCAGCAATTGATCGCCGATCCAGCGTCGCGCGCCGTCTGCGTCATTGACGCGGCCGTTCTCCACCGCCATTTCCAGGCCCTGGGAATAGCTGTAGCCGCCAATCGGCAATTGCGGACTGGCCAGACGCAGCAGCGCCCAGGCTGGGTTCATGGACGCACGCCGAACTGGTGCAGCTTGGGCGGGTAGTTGAAATCTTCATCGCCGTGACGCGAATGATGGTGGCCGCCGCCATAGGCGCCGTGTTCCGGCTGGAACGGCGCCTCGAGGGTCTCGGTGCGGGCGCCCAATTGTTCAAGCATGGCCTTGAGTACGTAGTCATCGAGCAGGCGCAACCAGCCATCGCCGACTTGCAGCGCCACATGGCGGTTGCCCAGGTGATAGGCGGCGCGGGTCAGTTCATAGGCGCTGGTGCAGGTGACGTGCAACAGCTGTTCAGGACGGGCGCACACACGTACGACACGTCCGTCTTCGGCCTGTAGGCATTCGCCATCGTGCAGTGGCGGTTGGCCGCGCTCCAAAAACAGGCCGACGTCTTCACCCTCGGCACTGAAACAGCGCAGGCGGCTCTTGCTGCGGGCTTCGAAGTTCAGCAGCAACTCGGCGTCCCAGAGGGCTTGGGGGGCGATTCGGCGGTGGATCACCAGCATCAGGAAGCTTCCGGCTATGAGCGATGCAAGAGTTAGAGCAAGGGCCTTGCCAACCCGACCAGAAGAGTAGGAATTGCCTGTCAGCAGGAGCGACAACGCCACTAAATAGGGCGTAGGAAAATTCTGTTCAAGCACCAACATGGTGCGTCGCTGGTGTTGGTGCACTCGCCGTGGGCGTTTTCGGATTTGTCCTACGCATGTTCAGGAACTGACGCTCAAAACATTACCTGCTACGTCATTAGGCTATGCGCCGTGTTTATTTCACTGCGACGTTCATCATGTTCAAGTCATTTTTTTGTTTAGTCATTGTCAGCCTGGCATTCGCCATTTCGTCGGCCTCGGCCAACTTGCGGCCCTTTCCTTCCATCGCGGCGTCCCTGAAGGAAACGTCCATCGACGACGTAGTCGACCGCGCCCATGAATTATTGGGCACGCCTTACAAATGGGGCGGCAACTCGGTGGAGCAGGGGTTCGATTGCAGCAGTTTCCTGGTCTACCTCTTCAAGACCCAGGCCAATATCCAGATTCCGCGTACCACGGCGGCGATGCACCGCTCCACGGCCCCGACGGTCTCGCGCAGTGCTTTGAAACCGGGGGATGCAGTGTTTTTCAAAGGCAATGGTCGCGGCCAGGTCAGCCATGTGGGCCTGTATATCGGTGAGGGCAAATTCATTCACTCGCCGCGTACCGGCAAGAACGTGCGCATCGATTCCCTGAGCAACCGTTACTGGAACAAGCACTACACCACGGCCAAGCGCTTCCACGCGGCGGGTTGACCGGCTTACTCGGTGCTGCCCAGGCCTTGCCAATGCTTGAGGCCGATAAAGATAAAGCGCAACTGCTGGGTGATTTTCGCCTGAGGCGTGAGGTGGGGCGGCAGGGCCTGGGCGGGTGGGTCAATGATGTCGGGGAGCGTGGCGAACACGCTTTTGACGATCAGGTCGGCCATGACGTGCAGACCCTCGGCATCCAGATGCTGCAGTTTGGGCATGAACGTCAGGTCGGCCGCCAGGTCACGGGTGATGTCTTCGCGCAACGCGCCGATGGCTTGGCGCACCGCCAGGCAGCCGCCGTACTGCTCGCGGGCCAGGAACAGGAATTGCGAACGGTTGGCCGAGACCACATCGAGAAAGATCCGCACCGAAGCGTCGATAATGCCGCCCATCACAAACTCATTGTGGCGAACCAGGCGGATCGTAGCGCGGAAGGTCTGGCCCACTTCACTCACCAGCACGAGTCCAAGCTGGTCCATGTCGGCAAAATGGCGATAGAAACCGGTGGGCACGATACCGGCCGTCCTGGCCACTTCGCGCAGGCTCAGGCTGCCAAACCCTCGGCCACACTCCATCAGATGGCGGGCTGCGTCCATCAGGGCGAGTCGGGTCTGTTGCTTCTGTTCGGCGCGGGGCAGCATCGGCGGGCGGGCTTTGTCGACAAGTACAGCGACGCACTCTAGCAAAACAGTTCTGTTGGCGTCGAACTTGGCGCTGGGGTGCAGGGACGGCGTGGGACAAACGCTACAAAAAAGCAAAAGCCCGATCGGCGGATCGGGCTTTTTTCTGGGCCACCACAGGCTTAGCTCTGTGCTTCGTGCAGTTCTTGCAGACGGTCTGCACCGCCTTCTGCAACACCGTCGGCATACGCGCGTTTGTTGGCTTGTTCAGCGCCGCCTTCAGCCAGACCTTTTTGTTGCAGACGATCAGCACCGCCTTCGGCAACACCTTCGGTGTAGGCACGTTTGTTGGCTTGTTCAGCACCGCCTTCAGCCAGGCCTTTGTGTTGCAGACGTTCAGCACCGCCTTCGGCAACGCCTTCGGTATAGGCACGTTTGTTGGCTTGCTCCGAACCGTTTTCAGCTACACCGCCTTTGGCGTAGTCACGGTTCTCTTGTTCTTGCGAACCGCTGCGAGCCAGGGTCTGGTTGAAGTGAACGGCATCAGCCTTGACCTGTGGAATCGCTTGTTCGGCGGCTGGCAGGGCAAAGGCACTGGAAGCCATGATGGACAAGAGGACGGTAGCAAGTACTTGGCGTTTCATGATCGGTTGCTCCTTGGGAGGGCGATTAAGTGGGTACGGAGCTAATGCTACTCTTGATAAGTCGATATAAAAGTTCATAAACACAATGGTAATAATCAACAGAATTGATTGTTCCCGCGAGGCCTTCTAGACCGGGCCTCTCAGGCACGCGGTTTTGCACCGTGGTGGGTATTTTCGACACGAACCTGGGTAACGATGGTGCGTTATCGATGATTGAAACCTGTTCGATCGATCAGAAAAATGGCTTTTTACGCCTAAATCGGCGATCGGGTTAAACCCCCGGCCGGTTTGCCAGTCGTAGCCTTATGAGCTGTAGTCCGGCTGTCCGTATCAAGGAGTTCTGTGCAATGACGCGCACGCGCAAAATCGTGGTTTGGAGCTGTGCCAGCTTCGTTCTATCCATCGCTGTGGTGGTGCTGGTGCTGGTGTTCTTCGACTGGAACCGCATCAAACCGACCCTCAATGCCAAGGTTTCCGAAGAACTCCATCGCCCGTTCGCCATCAATGGCAACCTGGCCGTGGTGTGGGCGCGCGAGCCCGATGAAGGCGGCTGGCGCGCCTGGGTGCCGTGGCCCCATGTGATTGCCGAAGACCTGACCCTGGGCAACCCCGACTGGTCGAAACAAGCGCAGATGGTCACCCTGAAAAAAGTCGAGCTGCGAATTTCGCCCCTGGCCTTGCTGGTGCAGCGCGTGGTGATCCCGCGTATCGACCTCACCGAGCCCAGCGCCGAGTTGCAGCGCCTGGCTGACGGCCGCGCCAACTGGACCTTCACCTTCGACCCCAAGGACCCGAATGCCCAACCGTCCAATTGGGCGGTGGACATCGGCGCCATCGGCTTCGACAAAGGCCACGTGAGCCTTGACGACCAAACCCTCAAGACCCGTCTGGACGTGATCATCGACCCCCTGGGCAAACCGATTCCCTTCGGCGAAATCGTCGGCGATGCCGATGCGAAGAAGGCCCTGGAAAAAGGCTCCGCCCCCCAGGACTACGCGTTCGGCCTCACCGTCAAAGGCCAGTACCACGGCCAGTCACTCGACGGCAGCGGCAAGATCGGCGGCCTGCTGGCCCTGCGGGATGCGGCCAAGCCGTTCCCGCTACAGGCCCAGGTCAAGATCGCCGACACCCGCATCGCCCTGGCCGGCACTCTCACCGACCCGCTGAACCTCGGCGCCCTGGACCTGCGGCTGAAGCTGTCCGGCAGCAGCCTGGGCAACCTCTACCCGTTGACCGGCGTGACCCTGCCGGATTCGCCGGCCTATTCCACCGACGGCCACTTGATCGCCAAGCTCCACGAGGCCAGCGGCGCGTCGTTTCGCTATGAAGGCTTCAACGGCAAGATCGGCGACAGCGATATCCACGGCGACCTCGCCTACGTCGCCAGCCAACTGCGGCCCAAGCTCAGCGGCACGCTGCTCTCCAATCAATTGCTGATGACCGACCTCGCACCGCTGATCGGCGCCGACTCCAATGCCAAACAAAAGGCCCGTGGCGGCGCGAGCAAACAACCGGCGACCAAGGTGCTGCCGGTGGAAGCGTTCCGCACCGAACGCTGGCGCGAGATGGACGCGGATGTGGAGTTCACCGGCAAACGCATCGTCCACAGTGCCGACCTGCCGTTCAACGACCTCTATACCCACCTGGTCCTCACCGACGGCGAACTGAGCCTGGAGCCCCTGCGTTTCGGCGTGGCCGGCGGCAAGCTCGATGCGCAGATCCGCCTCAACGGCCGCATCACCCCCATGGACGGCCGCGCCCGGCTGACCGCGCGCAACTTCAAGCTCAAGCAGTTGTTCCCGACTTTCGAGCCGATGAAAACCAGCTTCGGCGAACTCAACGGCGACGCGGACATCACCGGGCGTGGCAACTCGGTGGCGGCGCTGCTGGGCAGTGCCAATGGCGATCTGAAGATGCTCATCAACGATGGCGCCATCAGCCGCGGCCTGATGGAGATCGCCGGGCTCAACGTGGGCAACTACGTGGTGGGGCGCCTGTTTGGCGACAAGGAAGTGAAGATCAACTGCGCGGCCGCCGACTTCGGCATCAAGACGGGCCTGGCGACCACGCGCTTGTTTGTGTTCGATACCGAGAACGCCATCATCTACATCGATGGCACCGCGAACATGGCCACCGAACAACTGGACCTGACGATCACCCCGGAATCCAAGGGCTTTCGCCTGTTCTCGTTGCGTTCGCCGCTGTACGTCAACGGCCCGTTCATCAAGCCCAATGCCGGCGTGAAAGCCATCCCCCTGGCCCTGCGCGGCGCTGGCATGGTCGCACTGGGCGTCATCGCCGGCCCGGCCGCCGGCTTGCTGGCGCTGGTGGCGCCGAGCGGCGATGCGCCGAACCAGTGCGCGCCGTTGCTGCAACAAATGAAGGAAGGCAAGGCGCCGAAGACGGTCAAAGGTTAACCGAGGGCGTGTGAGTGCACATGTGGGAGGGAGCAAGCCCCCTCCCACAGGGGTTACAGGCTTTCGAGGATGTCGGCCATATCGTCCGCGTGTTCTTCTTCCTGGGCCAGGATCTCTTCGAACAGGCGGCGCGTGGTCGGGTCTTTGTCGCCGATGTACTGGATGATTTCGCGGTAGCTGTCCACCGCAATGCGCTCGGCGACCAGGTCTTCGTAGACCATTTCCTTCAAATTGTTGCCCGCCACGTACTGGGCGTGGGAATTCTTCGACAGCAGGTCCGGGTTGAACTCCGGTTCGCCGCCCAACTGCACGATGCGTTCGGCGAGTTTGTCGGCGTGTTCGGCTTCCTGGGTGGCGTGTTCGAGGAATTCTTCGGCGGCGATCTGGGCTTTGACGCCGCTGGCCATGAAGTAGTGGCGTTTGTAGCGCAGCACGCAGACCAGTTCGGTGGCCAGCGATGCGTTGAGCAGGCGAATGATCTCTTTGCGGTCGGCGTCGTAGCCTTCGGTCACGGCACCGTTTTCGACGTTCTGGCGAGCGCGACTGCGCAGGGTTGCAACGTCAGTCAAGTTTGCTTCAGTCATCTCAATCTCCTGGGGCTGATCCGGTTTTACGCCACGCTCTGCCGGCGTGATCGCTCCCAGTTGTGAGTGCTGGCGCAGGGGAAAAGTTTTATTGGATTTGCCCATGGGTGTCATCAGTGCGTCGCGGGGCTGGGTTAGTCTGCGCTCATCCTCTCTTGATCAAGGACGTTCGCTCCATGTCGCAGTCGTTAGCCACGCGTTACCCACTGGTGTTGGTGCCCGGCATGTTGGGGTTCGTGCGTCTGGGGTGGTTTGCGTACTGGTATGGCATCGTTCCGGCGCTGCGCGCGGGTGGGGCGCAAGTGTTTGCGGTCCAGGTGGCGCCGCTGGATTCCAATGAAGTGCGCGGCGAGCAGTTGCTCGCCGCGATCGAAAGGATTGTGCAGGAGACCGGCGCCGACAAGGTCAACCTGATCGGCCACAGCCAGGGCGCGCTGACCGCACGGTATGCGGCGGCCACGCGCCCGGAGCGGGTGGCGTCGGTGACCTCGGTGGCCGGGCCCAACCACGGCTCGGAACTGGCGGACCATATCCACGCCCATTACCCAGCCGACAGCGTCAAGGGCCGGCTGATGAGCGCGGCGTTTTATCTGGTCGCCGGGGTGATGGGCCTGCTGGAAACCGGCTATCGCGGCCCGCGCTTCAACGCCGATCTGCACGCCTCCCACCATTCCCTGACCAGCGCCGGTGTGGCGTTGTTCAATCGCCAGTATCCCCAAGGGTTGCCCGAGACCTGGGGCGGGCACGGTGCCGAATTGGTCAACGGCGTGCGCTATTACTCGTGGTCCGGCACCTTGCAGCCGGGCAAGACCGATCGCGGGCGCAACCGGCTGGACGTCACCCACCGCAGCTGCCGGTGGTTCGCCCGCAGTTTTGTGCGCGAGCAAGGCCAGTGCGATGGCATGGTCGGGCGCTACAGCTCGCACTTGGGCATGGTGATCGGCGACGATTACGCCCTCGACCACTTCGACATCGTCAACCAGTCCCTGGGGTGGGTGGGCAAGGACGCCGAGCCGATCCGGCTGTTCGTCGAACATGCGCGGCGGCTGAAGGCCGCCGGGGTTTAACGCATCGGTGGGGGCCAGCGGTGCGAGCGGATTCTGCGTTGCCTGGCTGGGAAGATGTAACAGGGTTTGGCTACACTCTCGGAAGGCCGTGCCCGCCGGCACGGCAACAGGGAGAAAACTCCATGAAGATGCTGCGTATTCCGTTGTTGATGATGGGCCTGCTGCTGTGTTCCCAAGGGTTTGCCGCCACCGCCCAGCAAAACAAAATGACCTCCTGCAACGCCGAAGCCACCACCAAGACGCTCAAGGGCGACGAGCGCAAGGCGTTCATGAAAACCTGCCTGTCGGCCCCGGCGGCCAATGATGCCAAGACCCTGACGCCGCAGCAGCAGAAGATGAAGGACTGCAATGCCGACGCCAAGACCAAGGCCTTGACGGGCGACGCGCGCAAAACCTTTATGAGCACCTGCCTGAAGAAATAATAGCCCCGGGCCATAGAAGGCTGCGACACTCGTACACAGCCCGTGTAGGACTGAGTCAGTGATGGCGAGGGAGCTTGCTCCCTCGCCACAGTAAGCCGCTCCTGCAACATTCTTTAACGCCGTTTGTTTTGAGGCTGTATGCCAACGTTTTCTCAGCGTCATGTGTTGTTGCTGGCCAGCTACATCATTATTTTCGGCGGGTTGCTGCTGGTCCTGCCGTTGAAATTGTTGCCCAGCCTGCTGGCCGGTCTGTTGGTCTTCGAACTGGTCAACATGCTCACCCCCCAACTGCAACGGTTGATCGAAGGTCGGCGTGCGCGCTGGCTCGCCGTGGCCTTGCTCGGCACCTTGATCGTCAGTGCACTGGCCCTGATCTTCGCCGGCGCCATCAGCTTCCTGCTCCACGAAGCGGAAAACCCCGGGGCCTCCCTCGATAAATTCATGGGGGTGGTCGACCGCGCGCGCAGCCAACTGCCGCCGTTCCTCGACGCCTACCTGCCCGCCAGCGCCGCCGAATTCCGCGTGGCCATCGGCGACTGGATCACCAAGCACCTGAGCGAACTGCAACTGGTCGGCAAAGACGCGGCCCACATGTTCGTCACCTTGCTGATCGGCATGGTGCTCGGCGCGATCATCGCCTTGCAGCGCGTGCCCGACGTCACCAAGCGCAAGCCGCTGGCCGCGGTGCTGTTCGATCGCCTGCACCTGCTGGTCCAGGCATTTCGCAATATCGTCTTCGCCCAGATCAAGATCGCCGCGCTCAACACCGTGTTTACCGCCGTGTTCCTCGCCGTGGTGCTGCCGTTGTGCGGTATCCACCTGCCGCTGACCAAGACCCTGATCGTGCTGACCTTCCTGCTCGGCCTGTTGCCGGTGATCGGCAACCTGATGTCCAACACCCTGATCACCATCGTCGCGTTGTCGCTGTCGATTTGGGTGGCGGTGGCGGCACTGGGGTATCTGATCGTGATCCACAAGGTCGAGTACTTCCTCAACGCGCGCATTGTCGGCGGGCAGATCAGTGCCAAATCGTGGGAGTTGCTGTTGGCGATGCTGGTATTCGAAGCCGCGTTCGGCCTGCCGGGGGTGGTGGCGGGGCCGATTTACTATGCGTACCTGAAGAGTGAGCTGAAGCTCGGCGGGATGGTCTAGGGGAGGGCTTATTGTGGGAGGGAGCAAGCCCCCTCCCACCTTTGGATGATTCGGCTCAGCTGCCGTAGCGTTTGCTGGCCTCGATCGCCAAGCCGCTGCCGATGCTGCCGAAGATGTTCCCTTCCACATGCCGCGCATTCGGCAGCATCGCCGAGATGCTGTGGCGCAGGGCCGGAATGCCGCTGGAGCCGCCGGTGAAGAACACCGTGTCCACCTGGGCCACGTCCACCGAGGCGTCGTTGAGCAGTTGGGTGACGCTGTTGCGCACACGTTCCAGCAGGCCGTCGATGGCCGATTCGAACAGCGTACGGCTCAGGTCCACGCTCAGACCCGGTTCGACCCGGTCGAGCAGCACGTGGCGGCTGTCTTCATGGGTCAGTTGGATCTTGGTTTCTTCCACTTCCATCGCCAGCCAGTGGCCGGCGCGCTGTTCGATCAGCTTGAACAGACGGTCGATGCCGCCGGTGTCTTCGATGTCGTAGCGCATGCTGCCCAGGGCCAGCTGGGATTTTTGCGAGTACACCGAGTTGATGGTGTGCCAGGTGGCCAGGTTCATGTGGTGGCTGGTGGGCATGTAGGCGCCGCTTTTCATGCGGCTGCCGTAGCCGAACAGCGGCATCATGCCGGCCAGGGACAGTTGTTTGTCGAAGTCGGTACCGCCGATGTGCACGCCGCCGGTGGCGAGGATGTCCTCGTGGCGGTTGTCATTGTGCCGACGGTCCGGGGACAGGCGCACCAGGGAGAAGTCTGACGTACCGCCGCCGATGTCGACGATCAGCACCAGCTCTTCTTTTTCGATGGTGGACTCATAGTCGAACGCCGCCGCAATCGGTTCGTACTGGAACGAGATGTCCTTGAAGCCGATCTTGCGTGCCACGTCCACCAGGGTGTTTTCCGCTTCCTGGTCGGCCATCGGGTCGTCATCGACGAAAAACACCGGGCGGCCCAGCACCACTTCCTCGAACTCGCGCCCGGCGGTGGCTTCGGCGCGGCTCTTGAGCTGGCCGATAAACAGCGCCAACAGGTCGGTGAACGGCATCGCCGTGCCCAGCACGCTAGTGTCGTGCTTGATCAGCTTGGAACCCAGCAGGCTCTTGAGCGAGCGCATCAACCGGCCTTCGTAGTTCTCCAGGTATTCGTGCAGCGCCAGGCGACCGTAGACCGGACGACGCTCCTCGAAGTTGAAGAACACCACCGACGGCAAGGTGATCTTGTCGTCCTCCAGCGCGATAAGCGTTTCCATGCCGGGGCGAATCCAGCCGACGGTGGAGTTGGACGTGCCGAAGTCGATGCCGCAGGCACGGGCTGGGGAGGGGTTTTTCATGTCTATCGGGTTCCGGTTGAAAAACGGCCGCGCAGTGTATGTCAGTCGGGGGCGGTTGCGTAGGCCGACCATCTGTTAAATAGCCGTCCGTGCGCCTTGAAAGGTTCGGGTTCGCCCCCAACTTGTGCTGCATACGGTCGGTGGCTGCAAGGTAATTCGCGTGGTGCCGATAAACTTCTGAGCCAGCCATCGGCTTCGGGTTGAGATCAGTCAATCCAAATGCTGCAAACCGGCGCATGCTGTGCCCCTGGCTGTGCGATATCGATCACGGAGGGTAACCCCCCAGATGGACTTTAAAGACTATTACAAGATTCTTGGCGTTGAGCCGACGGCGGACGATAAGACCATCAAGACCGCCTACCGCAAGCTCGCGCGCAAATATCACCCGGACGTCAGCAAGGAAAAAGACGCCGAAGCCAAGTTCAAGGACGCGTCCGAGGCCTACGAGGCGCTTAAAAGTGCCGACAAACGCGCCGAATACGACGAACTGCGCAAATATGGCCAGCACGGCCAGCCATTCCAGGGCCCGCCAGGCTGGCAGAGCCGTGGCGGGTTTGGCGGCGGCGGCGGCGCGGGCACCGAAGACTTTTCGGACTTCTTCAGCTCGATCTTCGGCGGTCGCGGCGATGCCTTCGGTGGCGGCCAGCGCCGTTCCGCCGGGCGCAAAGGCCAGGACGTGGAGATGCAGTTGTCGGTGTTCCTCGAAGAGACACTGTCCAACGAGTCCAAGCAGATCAGCTTCCAGGTGCCGCAATACGACGCCTCGGGCCGGCATGTCAGCAACACCACCAAGAGCCTGAACGTGAAGATCCCCGCCGGGGTGACCGACGGCGAGCGCATCCGCCTCAAGGGCCAGGGCGCGCCGGGCGTGGGTGGCGGGGCCAATGGTGACCTGTACCTGGTGATCAAGTTTGCGCCGCACCCCAAGTTCGAAGTGGATGGCGAAAACCTGATCATCAATCTGCCGCTGGCGCCGTGGGAGTTGGCGTTGGGGACGGAAGTGGCGGTGCCGACCCTCACCGGCAAGATCAACCTCAAGGTGCCGGCGGGCAGCCAGAATGGCCAGCGCCTGCGCGCCAAGGGCCATGGTTTGCTGAACAAGGCCGGGCAGCGCGGCTACCTGTTCGTCCAGCTCAAGGTGGTCATGCCCAAGCAGGCCGACGACGAGACCATTGCCCTGTGGCAGGAACTGGCGAAGAAAGCCGCTTTCAATCCGCGCGAGCACTTCTAAGCCCGCGCACCCTCAGGTCGAGCGCGGCAGCACCACGGTGAAGGTGGTGCCGTCCGCCGCGCTGGACGTCACGTCAATGCTGCCCCCATGGGCTTGCACCACTTCCTTGACGATAAACAGCCCCAGCCCGAGGCTCGTGGACGGGCTGCCCAGTGCTTCGCCGGCGCCGCGCACCAGCGGGTCGAACACCGTGCCCAGGGCCGCCTGGGGAATCGGCGGGCCATAGTTGTGCACGCTCAGCACCACGCTGTCCGCCTGGCCTTTGAGGGTCAGGGTCGGCGCCTGCTGCTGGGTGCCGTGCTGCAAGGCGTTGCCGATGAGGTTCTGCAGCAACTGGTCAATGCGGCCACGGTCCCACCGGCCTTGGGTATCGCCTTGCACCTGCAAGGTCGGCTGGCAATCCGGGCGACCGGCGCGGGCTTCATCGATGGCCGCTTGCGCCGCGTCGGCAAGGCTCATGGTTTTACGTTCGATAGGCAGGCTGCTGCCCAGTCGACTGCGGACAAACTCCAGCAGATCGTTGACCATCGCGCCCATGTGCCGGGCACCGTTTTTGATATTGCCCACCAGGCTCAAGCCCTGGCTGTCCAGCGTGGCCTTGCGCAGCAGCATCTCGGTGGACATGTTCACCGCCTGCAACGGTGCGCGCAGGTCGTGGCCGAGGATGGCGAGAAAGATGTCCCGCGAACGCGCCACCTGCTCGGCATAGGCTGCCGTGGATTCGGCCAGGGCTTCGTCGATGGCTTCATTGAAGCGGATCATGTCCTGGAAGTCGGCCAGCGCTGGCGTGTGCTGGTGCTCGACCCACAAGCGCAGCACGCAGGCGCGCAAGTGGCGGAACTCGGCGGTCATTTGCACCAGGTCAAAGCCCACGGTGTGGCGCAGCTCGCCATGGCTGGCTGCGGCCTGATCCAGGCCGGGGCTTGTGTCGGGGCCTTCGCCCTTGGCCTTGGCCGCTTGTTCGCTGGCGCTCTGGCGGGTGTCCATGTCCCGGGCGGCGGCGAGCAGGATCGAGTGGGCGTGGTCGCGCAACTGTGCGCGGTTGAGGGTGTCGGCGGCGGGTGTGAGTGTCTGCGCGAACCGTTCCCATTCATCGACGATCAGGTCGGCATGTAACGCAATGAATTCGGATAAACGCATGGCCAGGTTTCCAAAGCGATAAAGGCGCGTGGCGCATCGTAGCGCCATACGCCTCTTCGCTTCAGCGGCACGTCAGGTGTGCCGATGAACGGTCAGAACAGAAAGTAGCGCTGGGCCATCGGCAACACATCCGCCGGTTCGCACCAGAGCAGTTGCCCGTCCGCCTTGACCTGGTAGGTTTGCGGGTCCACGTCGATATCCGGCAGGTAATCGTTGTGGATCAGGTCGGTTTTCTGCACGTTGCGACAGCCCTTGACCACCGCGATCTGCTTTTTCAACCCCAGTGCATCGGGCAGGCCGGCGTCCAGGGCGGCCTGGCTGATAAAGGTCAGGCTGGTGGCGTGCAGGGAACTGCCGAAACTGGCGAACATCGGGCGGTAGTGCACCGGTTGCGGGGTGGGGATCGAGGCGTTGGCGTCGCCCATCAGGCTGGAGGCAATCGCGCCGCCCTTGAGGATCAGCGTCGGCTTGATGCCAAAGAACGCCGGGCGCCATAGCACCAGGTCGGCCCACTTGCCCACTTCGATGGAACCGACGATGTGGCTGATGCCATGGGTGATCGCCGGGTTGATGGTGTATTTGGCGATGTAGCGCTTGGCGCGGAAGTTGTCGTTGCCGGGGCCGTCGCCGGGCAGGGCGCCGCGCTGTTTTTTCATCTTGTCGGCGGTCTGCCAGGTGCGCGTGATCACTTCGCCGACGCGGCCCATGGCCTGGCTGTCGGAGCTGATCATCGAGAACGCGCCGAGGTCGTGCAGGATGTCTTCGGCGGCGATGGTCTCGCGGCGGATGCGGCTTTCGGCAAAGGCCACGTCTTCGGCGATGCTCGGGTCGAGGTGATGGCAGACCATCAACATGTCCAGGTGTTCGTCGATGGTGTTGCGCGTGAACGGCCGCGTCGGGTTGGTGGAACTGGGCAGTACGTTGGGAAAACCGCAGGCCTTGATGATGTCCGGCGCGTGACCGCCACCGGCGCCTTCGGTGTGGTAGGTATGGATGGTGCGGCCCTTGAGGGCGGCGAGGGTGGTTTCGACGAAGCCGGATTCGTTGAGGGTGTCGCTGTGGATCGCCACCTGCACGTCGTACTGGTCGGCGACGCTCAGGCAGTTGTCGATACTGGCGGGCGTGGTGCCCCAGTCCTCATGCAGCTTCAAGCCGATGGCGCCGGCCTTGACCTGCTCGATCAGCGGCTCCGGCAGGCTGGCGTTGCCTTTGCCGGTAAAGCCGATGTTCATCGGGAACGAATCGCTGGCCTGCAGCATGCGCGCCAGGTGCCACGGGCCGGAGGTGCAGGTGGTGGCGTTGGTGCCGGTGGCCGGGCCGGTGCCGCCGCCGATCAGGGTGGTGACGCCGCTGGTGAGCGCTTCTTCGATCTGCTGCGGGCAGATGAAATGCACGTGGCTGTCGATGCCGCCGGCGGTGAGGATCATGCCTTCGCCCGCGATCACTTCAGTGCTGGCGCCGATGGCCATGGTCACGCCGGGCTGGATATCCGGGTTGCCGGCCTTGCCGATGGCGTGGATGCGACCGTTCTTGAGGCCGACGTCGGCCTTGACGATGCCCCAGTGGTCGATGATCAGCGCGTTGGTGATCAGGGTGTCGACCACTTCGTGGGCGAGCAACTGGCTCTGGCCCTGGCCGTCGCGGATGACCTTGCCGCCGCCGAATTTGACTTCTTCGCCGTAGACGGTGAAGTCCTGCTCCACTTCGACGAACAACTCGGTGTCGGCCAGGCGGACCTTGTCGCCGACGGTGGGGCCGTACATGTCGGCGTAGGCTTGGCGGCTGATTTTCATGTGTGGTTGCCCTGAGAAAAATGTGTTGAATGTGACATCGCTATCGGGAGCAAGCCCCCTCCCACCTTTGATTGGTGAACATTGATCAAAAGGTGGGAGGGGGCTTGCTCCCGATGAGGCCCTAAAGGTCGCCCATGATCCGCCCGGCAAACCCGAACACGCGGCGCCCGCCGCTGAAGTCGACCAGTTCGACCTCGCGACTCTGCCCCGGCTCGAAACGCACCGCCGTGCCCGCCGGGATATTCAGGCGCATGCCGCGGCTGGCGGCGCGGTCGAAGGTCAGCGCATCGTTGGTTTCGAAAAAGTGGTAGTGCGAGCCCACCTGGATCGGTCGGTCGCCGCTGTTGGCCACGCTCAGGGTGACGGTGCGGCGGCCGACGTTGAGTTCGATCTCGCCAGGCTGGATCTGATATTCGCCAGGAATCATGCAGGTTGCCCCAGGGTCTTGAAGTAGATGGCGGTCGGGCGGTAGCGCCCGTCCGGGCTTTGGCAGTAGTCGGGCAGTTCACCGACTTTGGTGTAGCGCAGCGCCTGGTAGAAGGCTTCGGCCTCGGAGCCGGCTTCGGTGTCCAGGTACAGCAGGCCGCGTTTGTGCTGGCGCGCGGCGAGTTCCAGGGCGTGCATCAACTGTTGGCCCAGGCCATGGCGCCGCGCGCTGCTGTGCACCAGTAGTTTTTGCACTTCGGCGCGGTTCAGGCCGTTGGGTTTCTGGCACAGCGCCAGTTGTACGCTGGCGATGACTTGTTCGTCGCGCACGACCACCCAGAGCAGCAGGCTGGCGTCGGCGACGCTGGCTTGGACGCTGTGCCAATAGGTGCTGGCCTGGACCTCGTCGAAGTCGGCCATGAAACCCACCGACGCGCCGTGCCTGACCGCGTCCAGCAACAGCGCGATCAAGCCCGGGCGGTAATGGGCAAAGCTTTCAGCATTGACTCGACGCAGTTGCGTAGTGCTCATCGAACTCACTCCTGGGGCGGTTCCGCGCCCGGATTCAAGATCAGTTGCATAAAGGTCAGGTCGAGCCAGCGGCCGAATTTGATGCCCACTTGCGGCATCTGCCCGGTGGTGACGAACCCCAGGCGCTCATGCAGGCGGATCGAGGCCTGGTTGCCGCTTTCGATGGCGGCCACCATCACGTGTTTGCCGGCGCTGCGCGCGCGTTCGACCAGGGCGTGCATCAGGCGTGGGCCAAGGCCTTTGCCGCGTTGGTCGTGGCGCACGTACACCGAGTGCTCGACGCTGTAGCGAAACCCTTCGAAGGGCCGCCAGTCGCCGAACGAGGCGTAGCCGGTCACTTCGTCGTTTTCCACCGCGACCAGGATCGGATAGCCCTGGGCCTGGCGTGCCGCAAACCAGGCCTGGCGGTTGGCCAGGTCCACCGGTTGTTCGTTCCAGATCGCCGTGGTGTTGAGCACCGCGTCGTTGTAGATGGCGCGGATCGCGGGCAGGTCCTGCTCGGTTGCATCACGAATCATGGCCGGGCCTCAGGCGATGGGTTGGTGGACGGTCACCAGCTTGGTGCCGTCGGGGAAGGTGGCTTCCACCTGGATATCCGGGATCATTTCCGGGATGCCTTCCATCACCTGTTCGCGGCTGAGCAGGGTGGTGCCGTAGTGCATCAGGTCGGCCACGGTGCGGCCATCGCGGGCGCCTTCCATGAGGGCGGCGGAAATGTAGGCGATGGTTTCCGGGTAGTTGAGCTTCACCCCACGCGCCAGGCGGCGTTCGGCGACGAGGCCGGCGGTGAAGATCAGCAGTTTGTCTTTTTCCCGAGGGGTCAGGTCCATGGTTCAAGGTCCTTCATAAAATGCATTCTTAAATACAACAGAGATCAAGTGTGGGAGGGGGCTTGCTCCCTCCTACATGTTGATGTTCATGTGCTCCAGATTCGTGGGGCGACGGCTTCCCGGCCCAGTAGCGCCGGGCGCAGCAGGCGCCATAAGTCAATCAGCCATTGCCGCGCCAGCAGCGCCTCGCTGGCCAGGCAGCGGGCCACCAGCAGGCCGGGCAACTGGGTCAGGTCGCCGCGCACGGCGTGGGGCAGGGCGCGGCAGGTTTCGAGCAGTTCGGGCGCGATGTCGCCGGTCACCAGCAACGTGGCGAACACCGGTTGCCCATCCAGCCCGATCGGCGAGTCGAGCAAACCGTCGCCGCCCACAATGCGCTGGCGCTCATGCCAGAGCAACTGGCCGTCGCGGCGGATGTCCAGGTGCGACTGAAAATGCCCCCGGTCGAAGCGCTCGCCGCTGGCCGGGCGGCCCAGGGCGACCACGTCCCAGTAGAACAGTCGCGCATCGCCGTGCAACTCGATGCGGGTGGTGAGTTCGGCCTGGGCGGCGCTGAACACGATGGTTTCCTGGGGCAGCCATTCCAGGGTCGCGCCGGCCTCCACGGTCAGGTCCAGTTGCTGGAACGCCGGGCCGCTGGCGCGGTACCACTTGGCCGCGCCGGGGCTGGTCAATTGGGCCCAGGCGCCTTCGGCGACGTGGGCGCGGATGTCCAGGCGGTCGCCGCCGGCAATCCCGCCGGGCGGGTGCACGATGATGTGCTGGCACACCTCGGGGCCTTCGGCGTACAGGTGTTTTTGCACGCGCAGCGGGCCGAGGTGGCGGCGCATCACTGGGCGCGTGGTGGCGCCGAAACGCGCGTAGCCGAGCTCCAGCGCGGCGTGCCAGCTGGGGGTGAACAGGGCGGGGGACACGGGCAGGTTCATGGTTGTGTGCTTATCGTCAGGACGCCACAGATTAGATGGTTACGAGACCGCGCACACCGTCGCTCTGCATATTTTCGCCTCGGCCTTGCTGGATGATTTCACCGCGCGACATCACCAGGTACTGGTCGGCCAGTTCGGCGGCAAAGTCATAGAACTGCTCCACCAGCAGGATCGCCATATCGCCGCGTGCCGCGAGTTTCTTGATCACCGCGCCGATCTCCTTGATCACCGAGGGCTGGATGCCTTCGGTGGGCTCATCGAGGATCAACAGGCGCGGACGGCTGGCCAGGGCGCGGCCGATGGCCAACTGTTGTTGCTGGCCGCCTGACAAGTCGCCGCCACGGCGATGCTTCATTTGCAGCAAGACCGGGAACAGTTCGTAGATAAACGCCGGCACTTGCTTGGCTTCGGAACCGGGAAACCGCGACAGGCCCATCAGCAGGTTTTCTTCCACCGTCAGCCGCCCGAAAATCTCACGGCCCTGGGGCACGTAGGCGATCCCGGCCTGCACGCGCTGGTGCGGCTTGAGGCCGGTGATGGCGCGGCCTTCCCAGTTCACCGCGCCTTCCTTGGCCGGCAGCAGGCCCATCAGGCACTTGAGCAGGGTGGTCTTGCCCACGCCATTACGGCCGAGCAGGCAGGTGACTTCGCCGATTTGCACGTCAAAAGACAGCCCGCGCAGGATGTGGCTACCGCCGTAATACTGATGCAGCTTGTCGACTTGCAGCATTCTCAAAACCTCCTCAATTCCCTTGTGGGAGGGAGCAAGCCCCCTCCCACATAAAGCAAGTCCGTGTCCGGGTCAGCGGCCGAGGTAGACCTCGATCACCCGCTCGTTTTCCTGCACCTGTTCCAGCGACCCTTCGGCCAGCACGCTGCCCTGGTGCAACACGGTGACGTGGTCGGCAATCGCGCCGACAAAACCCATGTCGTGTTCCACCACCATCAGCGAATGCTTGCCCGCCAGGCGCTTGAACAGCTCGGCGGTGAATTCGGTCTCGGCGTCGGTCATGCCCGCCACCGGTTCGTCCAGCAGCAACAGTTGCGGGTCTTGCATCAGCAGCATGCCGATTTCCAGGAACTGCTTCTGGCCGTGGGACAGCAGGCCGGCCTGGCGATGCAGCGAGGCGCTGAGGCGGATGGTGTCGAGGACCTCGTCGATACGGTCTTTCTGTTCGCCGCTCAGGCGCGCGCGCAGGCTGGCCCACACCGACTTGTCGGTCTTCTGCGCCAGCTCCAGGTTCTCGAACACGCTCAAGGCTTCGAACACCGTGGGCTTCTGGAACTTGCGACCGATGCCGGCCTGGGCGATCTGCACTTCGCTCATCTCGGTCAGGTCCAGGGTTTCGCCGAACCAGGCGCTGCCGTGGCTGGGGCGGGTCTTGCCGGTGATCACGTCCATCAGTGTGGTCTTGCCCGCGCCGTTGGGGCCGATGATGCAGCGCAATTCGCCGACGCCGATGTACAGGTTCAAATCGTTCAGCGCCTTGAAGCCGTCGAAGCTGACGCTGATGCCTTCCAGGGTCAGGATCGTGCCGTGGCGGGTGTTCAGGCCCTTGCCCGCGGCCTGGCCGATGCCGATCGCATCGCGGCCGCTGCCTGCATCGAAGATAGGTTCAAGCATGACGTTCCTCATTTCTTCAGCAGGCCGATAACGCCCTTGGGCAGATACAGGGTGACGATGATGAACAGCGCCCCGAGGAAGAACAGCCAGTATTCCGGGAAGGCCACGGTGAACCAGCTCTTCATGCCATTGACCACGCCGGCGCCGAGCAACGGCCCGATCAGCGTGCCGCGCCCGCCGAGGGCCACCCACACGGCGGCTTCGATGGAGTTGGTCGGCGACATTTCGCTGGGGTTGATGATGCCCACTTGCGGCACGTACAACGCCCCGGCCAACCCGCACATCACCGCGCTCAACACCCACACGAACAGCTTGAAGCCGCGCGGGTCGTAGCCGCAGAACATCAGGCGGTTCTCGGCGTCGCGCAGGGCGGTCAGCACCCGCCCGAATTTGCTCCGGGCCAGGCGCCAGCCGACGTACAGGCACGCCACCAGCAGCACCACGGTGGTCACGAACAGCACCGCCCGCGTGCCCGGTTCGGTAATGCCGAAACCAAGGATGCTGCGGAAATTGGTGAAGCCGTTATTGCCGCCGAACCCGGTCTCGTTGCGAAAGAACAGCAGCATCCCGGCAAAGGTCAGGGCCTGGGTCATGATCGAGAAATACACGCCCTTGATCCGCGAGCGGAAGGCGAAGAAACCGAATACCAGCGCCAGCACCCCCGGCGCCAGCACCACCAGGCACAGGGCCCAGAGAAAGTGCTCGGTGCCGATCCAGTACCACGGCAGTTCGGTCCACGACAGAAACGTCATGAACGCCGGCAACTCGTCGCCGGAGGCCTGGCGCATCAGGTACATGCCCATCGCATAGCCGCCGAGGGCGAAGAACAGGCCGTGGCCGAGGGACAACATTCCCGCGTAACCCCACACCAGGTCCAGCGCGAGGGCGACGATGGCGTAGCAGAGGATCTTGCCCACCAGCGTCAGGGTGTAGGCCGAGACGTGCAGCGGGTTATCCGCCGACAGCAGGGAACACAACGGCAGGGCCAGCAGCAGGATCAGGAGCACCGCGCCGACGGCAAGCGTCACCTTGGGGCCGGCCTTTTGCGTGGCCGTGAGCATCAATGGCTGGTTCATCAGTCGATCACCCGTCCTTTCAGTGCGAAGAGTCCCTGCGGGCGTTTCTGGATAAACAGAATGATCAGCGCGAGGATCAGGATCTTGCCGAGCACGGCGCCGATCTGCGGTTCGAGGATCTTGTTGGCGATGCCCAAACCGAAGGCGGCCATGACGCTACCGGCCAACTGGCCGACACCGCCGAGCACCACCACCAGGAACGAGTCGATGATGTAGCTCTGGCCCAGGTCCGGGCCGACGTTGCCGATCTGGCTCAGCGCCACGCCGCCAAGCCCGGCGATGCCGGAGCCGAGGCCAAAGGCGAGCATGTCCACGCGCCCGGTGGGCACGCCGCAGCAGGCGGCCATGTTGCGGTTCTGGGTCACGGCGCGCACGTTGAGGCCCAGGCGCGTTTTGTTCAGCAGCAGCCAGGTCAGCACCACCACGAACAGCGCGAAGGCGATGATGACGATGCGGTTGTAGGGCAGCACCAGGTTGGGCAGCACCTGAATGCCACCGGACAGCCAGGCGGGGTTGGCGACTTCGACGTTCTGCGCGCCGAACACCAGGCGCACGGCCTGGATCAGCATCAGGCTGATGCCCCAGGTGGCGAGCAGGGTTTCCAGGGGGCGGCCGTACAGGTGACGAATCACCGTGCGTTCCAGGGCCATGCCGATGGCGGCCGTGACCAGGAACGCCACCGGCAGCGCGATCAGCGGGTAAAACTCGATGGCTTGCGGCACGTAGCGTTGCATCAGCAACTGCACCACATAGGTGGAGTAGGCGCCGAGCATCAGCATCTCGCCGTGGGCCATGTTGATCACGCCGAGCAGGCCGAAGGTGATCGCCAGGCCCAGGGCTGCCAACAGCAGGATCGAACCCAGGGACATGCCGCTGAACGCTTGGCCGAGGATCTCGCCCATCAGCAGCTTGCGTTTGACTTGGGCCAGGCTGGTCTCGGCGGCTGTGTGCACGGTGGCGTCGGTTTCTACGCCGGGGGCGAGCAGGGTTTCCAGGCGCGTGCGCGCCAGTGGGTCGCCGGTGCTGCCGAGCAGGCGCACGGCGGCCAGGCGTATCACTGGGTCGCTGTCCACCAGTTGCAGGTTGGCCAGGGCCAGGCTGAGGGCGGTGTGCACGTCCTCGTTAGTCTCGGCGGCGACCTGCTGGTCGAGGAATTTGAGCTGCGCCGGTTGCGCGGTCTTTTGCAGGGTCTGCGCGGCGGCCAGGCGTACCTTGGGGTCGGCGGCGAGCAGTTGCTGGCTGGCCTGGACGTTGTCGATCAAGCCGCGCAGGCGGTTGTTCAGGCGCACGGTCTTGGTTTCACCGTTGACCGTCAGTTGGCCTTGTTGCAGGGCGTCCACCAACTCGATGCGCGCCGGGTCGGGCTGCGCGGCCCAGTCCTGGAGAAGCTTGGCCTGTTGCGCGGGGTTGGCGGCGAGGAAGTCGTCGGCGTCGCCGGCGTGTGTGCCGAAGGGCAGCAACAGCAGGGCGGCGAGGATGAGGCGGTGGAGGGCAGTGAGCATCACAAAATGTCCTGATCATGCACGGACCGGCTTTATGTGGGAGGGGGCTTGCTCCCGATTGCAGTGGGTCAGGCAATACATGGGCTGACTGATACACCGCTATCGGGAGCAAGCCCCCTCCCACATGGGTCTGTGGTGGGGCTTTAGTTGCTCTTCACGGCGTAGTCCGGTTTTTTGTCATTGCCAGGAATGTACGGGCTCCAGGGTTGGGCGCGGATCGGTTCCTGGGTTTGCCACACCACCGAGAACTGCCCGTCGGCCTGGATCTCGCCGATCATCACCGGCTTGTGCAGGTGGTGGTTGGTCTTGTCCATGGTCAGGGTGAAGCCCGACGGCGCGTTGAAGGTCTGGCCGGCCAGGGCTTCACGCACTTTGTCGACATCGGTGGACTTGGCTTTCTCGGCCGCCTGCGCCCACATATGGATGCCCACGTAGGTGGCTTCCATTGGGTCGTTGGTCACCGCTTTGTCGGCGCCCGGCAGGTTGTGTTTCTTGGCGTAGGCTTTCCAGTCCGCCACGAACTTCTTGTTCACCGGGTTTTCCACCGACTGGAAGTAGTTCCACGCCGCGAGGTTGCCCACCAACGGCTTGGTGTCGATGCCGCGCAGTTCTTCTTCGCCCACCGAGAACGCCACCACCGGTACGTCGGTGGCTTTGAGGCCCTGATTGGCCAGCTCTTTGTAGAACGGCACGTTGGAGTCGCCGTTCACGGTGGAGATCACGGCGGTTTTACCGCCGGCGGAGAACTTCTTGATGTTGGCGACGATGGTCTGGTAATCGGCGTGGCCGAACGGGGTGTAGACCTCTTCGATGTCTTTATCCGCGACGCCTTTGGAATGCAGGAACGAACGCAGGATCTTGTTGGTGGTGCGCGGGTACACGTAGTCGGTGCCGAGCAGGAAGAAGCGCTTGGCGCCGCCGCCGTCTTCGCTCATCAGGTATTCCACCGCCGGGATCGCCTGCTGGTTCGGCGCCGCGCCGGTGTAGAACACGTTGGGCGACATCTCTTCGCCTTCGTATTGCACCGGGTAGAACAGCAAGCCGTTGAGTTCTTCGAACACCGGCAACACCGATTTGCGCGACACCGAGGTCCAGCAGCCGAACACCACGGCGACCTTGTCCTGGGTCAGCAACTGCCGGCCTTTCTCAGCGAACAGCGGCCAGTTCGACGCCGGGTCGACCACCACCGGTTCGAGCATCTTGCCGTTCACCCCGCCCTTGGCGTTGATCTCGTCGATGGTCATCAGCGCCATGTCCTTGAGGGACGTTTCAGAGATAGCCATGGTCCCGGACAGCGAGTGCAGGATGCCGACTTTGATGGTCTCGGCGGCCTGGAGGGTCCAGGTCATGCCCATGGCGGCAATGGATGCCGACAGAGTGAAAGCCTTGATCAAGCTGCGACGCTTCATGGTGCGGTCTCCGTGAACGTTATTTTTCGATGAACCGATGTGAGCACTGAAGAGGACATAGCAAAGGCTGTGCCCGATGGCCCCACCCCCCTGTTTGGCGGGGGTTGCAGGCACGGTTGGCAGGGCTGCGCACCAATAGCGGGCGCTGGAATGGCGTTGGTGCAGGGGATGCGCGCAAAGAGTGCCCTGGCGCTGAGGGGCCTCGATAACTATGCAGCGCCCGGCCATCGGTGGATGGGAGGACGCTTCTGCAGGGCTTGCGTTGTGCGAGCCCGGTGCGTGTTGCGCACCGGTAATACCTGTAATCGAGGTGATGTCATGGAAGAGAATCCATCCAGAGAGGCGCGTGCCGCCACGGCGACGCGCGTGAAGTTTCAATACAGCCCGGCGTTTATCAGTGCAGACGACGCCGCGCGTTATGTGCATGAGCGCATTGGCCGCAATCGCACTGTGGAATACGGCAGCGTGATCCTGCGAAGGCTGTCGGATAACCGCATATTTGCCACTGAACCGATCCCGGGTAAGTCGGCCACGTTTGATTTCGAGCAGTTGCTGGAGCGCGGTCCGGGCAACGCTTTTCTGGACCCGCGCGGCTATAAATTGGTCGGAGGGGTTCATTCGCATCCCGCTCAATTTGACGGTTTGAAACGCTCCAACCCCCGACTCAGTGAGCGTCAGGTGCGGATCTTCAACAGTTTTTTTTCCGAACGCGATGTGGTGTTCAACCACTACGAGGGCCGCGCACTGGTCACCGCCTACCTGTCGGGCCCCGGTGGCGAGTTGCTCAAGTACCAGCCCAGTTTCGCCTTGGCGGAACGGCAATTCGTCGATTGGATCGATGATGTGAAAACGGCCCTGCCGGCCCACGGTCACGATGGCTCGCTGGAAGGCTTCATCAAGAAACTGGCCTCGGTGGGGCGCTTGTCCCTGCTGGTGGCCAGTGCGGACTGGGGCGGTATGCCCGGCGTCATCGATGAGCGCTGGGAGCCCTATCTGCCGCTTGTTCCCACCCAGGACACGGTCGCCTGCGGCCCGCTGTACCCGGATGTGACCAAAGCACTGGACTATGCACAGACGCGCATGCGGCGCACGCCGGATGCCCGGCAAATGGTCATGCTGCTCAAGCATGAACAGAGCGACGAGTTTGCCGCCACCCAGGCCCTGGTGCTGGGCGCGGGGGAACAGGTGCCCGCCGATGCTCGCCTGCCTTCGTTGACGGGCGGCCCGTTGTTGCCGGAGGGGTTTCATGTGCACGGGTTCTTCTTTCTGTCGCAGCCGCTGGCGACACAGGTTCCCACCCAGGAGCCGTGGCTGTACCGGCAGTTTTTCAGCCCCGGCACGCTGGCGGCCTACATTGCCAAGGCCCGTCGTTACCAGCAGGCACCCACGTCGGCGCTGGGGATCTCGCTGTACATGCGCACCCCGGACAACGCGCTGCTGCGCTACCGGTTCAGCGGCTCGCCGGCGGAAAGCCAACTGTTGACCCAGGATGCCGCGGGCGGGGTGTCCGACCAGGGCAATCAACAGGCGCTGGACCGGGGCACGCTGACCCCGCGCCAGTTCGTCATTCGAGTGGCCGCGGCGGGCGAATTGAGTGTCGAGCAGACCAGCCCGCTGTGGGATGTGGAAGGGGTGGTCGAGAGCGACTGGGCGCCTTATTCACAGTTTCGACAACCGGTTCTGACCTTCAGCGAGCCCTTCGCAACCGCCGATGAAGCCGCCTTGCATGCCCATGGGCAGGTGGGCGAGCGGCGCGCGCATGAAGTGGGCGCGCTGATCCTCAAGCGTCCCGACCAGCGCTATGTGGTGACGTCGTCATTGGAGACCGGCAGCAACCCCTACGGGTTCAACGGGTTCTACCCCTGGGACGCGTCTTCCAGGCAGTTGGCATTGCCGGACGGCTATCAACTGCAGGCCTGGTTCGGCTCCCACGTGGACGCCTCGCAGCTGGACCTCGGTCCTCGGGCCAAGGCGAATTGGTCGAGTGATGAGGTGCAGGTCTACGCGCAGAGCTTCACCGATCAGGAGGCCTATCGGATTCATCAGTTGCAAGTACCGGGTTACCTCTCCGCGGCCCAAGACAGCCTGATTGTGCTGGAACCCAACGGTACGCAGAGCCGCGAGTTCCTGAGTTTTTTCGAGTCGCTCAGGGGCGGCAGCCTGATCTCCCGAAACCTGGCGGACGGTACCTACACACCCGCCGATGCGGTGCGCAAGTTGGCCGAGGTCAGTCGCCTGCGCGTGGTGCAGGGCAATCGCCTGTGGGGGGCGGTCGGCCTTGTCGGCAGTGACTGGGTGCCGTTCAAGACGGTCTCGACGCCTGTCGCTACCGTTCAACCGTCTGCCGGCCCGGCAAGCCTGCCCTTGCCTGCGTTGAGCCCGGCCTTCGTCAACCCCGACGACGCCGCCCGCTGGGCGCACAACCAGATCGGCACGCGACGGGATAACGAGTACGGCGGCCTGATTCTCAAACGCGGGATCCGCTATTTCGCCACCCAGCCGGTGATCGGTGTCCAGAGGCAGTTCGATTTTCAGACGATCCTGGCGGTGGACGATAAGGGCCACTTCATCGCGCCCCAGGGCTACGAGTGCCATGGGCTCTATCATTCCCACCCCGCCCAGGACGAGATGATCAGGCAATTCAACCCCGGTTTCACCCCGGACCAGGTCGAGCTGTTCAACAGTTTTTACTCGAATGCCGACCAGGTATTCACCATCACGAATCGCGACTTCGCGCGGGTGCATTACCTGTCGGGTACGCCGAACTCACTGCTCAAGTACGTGAGCAGCGGTTCGGCCAAGGAAGCCGAGCTCAGCGCACAACTGATGGGCACGGTGCCGGTGGTGCCGTTCACTGCCTTTGAAGGCGCTGTCTGGCGGCTGGCGCAAGCCGGCGAACTGCGGGTGGTGGTGCCGTCGCGGGTGTGGGGCGGGGTGCGCGGCAAGGTGTCCCAGCAATGGACCCTGCACAGCCCAGTCACGGCCGCGCAGACCGTGCAGGCACAACCGTTTTTCACCCCACTCGTCGGCACCGCGCAAGCGGCGGTGCTGGTGGCCTTGAGCATGGTGGCGCGCCTGCGTCAGACCGGGTATCAGGGGGTGGTCCTCAAACACCTGACTTCGTCGAGCTATATCGCCACCGAGCCCACGGCCCTGGGCGCGTCGCTGACCGAACTGTTCCCGGTGCGCAGTGACGGCCAGCTGCGACTGCCTTCCAACTTTCGCCTGGTGGGCTTTTATTACGTGCCTGCGCCGTTGGCCGACACGCCGTTACCCGCCACGGAATCCTGGCTGTACAAACGGTTTGTCAGCCCGCAGTTGCTGGTCACGGCCATGAACCAGGCGAAGGGCACCCAGGACCTGCAAATCGCCGAGATGGGCTTGAAGCTGTTTTTCCACACCGCCGACAAGGCGCTGTTGCAGTGGCAGGCCCCCGAACCCCGAGGGGCCACCGAACTGTTCAGCGTGGCCGCCGACGGCACGGTGACCGATAACGCTAACCAGGCGGGCTTGATGGACGGTTCGCTGTCACCCCGCGCGTTCGTGCGTCGGCTCATTCGCGCGGGTGAGTTGACGGTGCTGCAGGCCGGTCAGCTGTGGAGCACCCTGGGGACGTTGTACGACAGCGAAGTGTTGCCCCTGGGCCTGGGGGCCAATACGGTCGATGCGAGCTTTTTGAATGCCGACGACGCGGCGCGGCATGCCCACGAGCGCATCGGCGTGCGGCGCGATGCAGTCTATGCCGGCTACATTCTGCGGCGTCCCGACCAGCGCTTCGTGTTCACCGAACCGGCGCGCGTCCAGGGCGACGGATTCGCCGGGGACTTGCTGGTCTCCCTGCCGGCCAACGGTTTGCTGGTACCGCCGACGGACTACGTCATCCATGGGCGCTACAGTTCCCACCCGCCGCTGTCCCAGGAGGAACTGGCGCGTTGGCGGCGCCAGGGCTGGAGCATGACCGACCTGGAAATCAGCGCCACGATGTTCAACGACCGGGACATCCGCTCGGTGATCCTCACCGGACTTCCCGCCTACTTGAGCGGCTCGCCCAACAGCCTGATCAGCTACATCCCCAGCGGTTCGCCGCAGGAGCAATTGGTGCTGGCCAATGCCAATCGGACACCGGGCGTCGATGGCTACTACCGGCGCCTGGAACGCGGCGCGCTCAAGCCCGAAAACATCGTCACGCGCCTGGCGGCGGCGGGCGAATTGCGAGTGCTTGCGCACACCCGCTTGTGGGGGCCGCGCCTGCGGGTCTACGACGACTGGACACCGAACTTCGACTACGCCGAAGCGGCGCCGCAGACCCCGGCGCTCAGTGCCGTGTTCAAAACCCTGGACGCGGCGGCGATCAACACCCATGTGCGCGGCCATGGGCGCAACCTGGATAGCGAGGGATATACCGCTTACCTGCTCAAGCACCCGCAAAAACACGAATACGTGGTCAGCGAACTGGCGCCCCAGGTGTCCGGCAGGTGGTTGAGTGACTCATCCCTTGGCGCGGCCTACTTGAATGGCGGCGACTTTACCCATGGGTTCGTGCTGGTCGGGTTGTTCTATTCCCAGCAATGGATACCCAGCGGCCTGCCATCCACCGAGGCGTGGTTGACGCGTTTCTTCGCCACGCCGCAGCTGTTGCAACGGGCCGAGCGAGACGCCCGCGCGTTGTCCCGTAACGGCGATGTGCTGCCGGTCTATCTGTCGACCCTCGAAGGCGCGCTGCTGCGCTATCGGCCGCCGGCAACCTCGCTGTTGAGTGGCGGCGAAAATGGCGACGAAGTCAGCGTACAGGGCATGAACCTGCGCAGCGGCACCCTGGATATCCGCCGGTATGTTGCCTTGATGGCGAAAGCCGATGGCCTGACGGTGCTGTACTCCAGCCAATGCTGGGACCGCCGTGGTGCGGTGAGCAGCGACCCTTTGCAGTGGCGACCTTACGCGCATTTCAATCGCCGTCGCCTGGGGCCGGTGTTCAATGACCAGGACGACGCGGCGCGCTATGCCCGTTCCCGGCTCAGCGGTGCCAACGCCCGGCGGCTGTACGGCGGCCTGATTCTCAAACGCCCGGACGGGCTGTTCGTCGCCACCGAACCGGTGATCGTTCCCCGCGAAGACTTCGATCACACCTGGATTTTCCCTGATGAAGTCGTCGGCCTGGGGGGCTTCCCCGCCGCCCACACCGTGGTGGCGCGCTATCGTTCGAGCCCCGGCCGCGAACTGCCGTTTGCCCTGGATGCCACGCAACGGGATATCTACCGCAACATGCTCTCGACGCGGGTGATCGGCGCTGCGCTGACCGAAGCCAATGCCAACCTGACCCGTGAATACCTGTTCGGCTCCGACGGCTGCATCCTCAGCTACAGCCGCAGCCACTCGCTATTGGAGACGACACTGAAGGACGATTTGCGCCCCTTGAACCTGGTGCGCGAGGACCGGCTGGAGAACAAGATCGAGCAACAGATTCGTACCGGAACGCTCAAGCCGGAGGAATACGTGTTGCGCTTGAGCAAGGCCGGCCGCTTGCACGTGGTGGATGGCAGCAAGGTCTGGGGCATGCCGAGGTTGCAGGTGGGGTTTGTCCCCAACGCTCCTCGCCCGGCGGCGATCGAGATCGAAAACGCCCAGGCCGATCCACCGTTCAGCCCGGTGTTCGCCCAGGAAACAGAGGCGGTGCGTTATGCCCATGAGCACTGCCAATACGGCAGCGCGCTGCAGTTCGGCTACGTGTTCAAGGCCGCGCGCAAAAGGCAGTTCATGGTGACGATGCCGTTGGTGCGCAACAATTATTGGAAGTTCGGGCAAGTGTTCCCCGGCGGCCTGCTGCCCCAGGGCTATGTGCTGGAGGGCATCTACCTGTGTGCCGCGCTCGAGCCCCTGACACCGGGGCAAGACCCCCACGAGCGGACCTTCCATTCACCCATGGCCATCGACAACGGCATGCGTTTTTCCCGGCAAGGCGTGAAGGGCAAGACGCTGTCGCTGTACCTGTCCTGCCCGGAGGGGGCGCTGATCCAGTATCAGTATGAGGAGACTGAAGAACGGTTGGATTCTCGCAACTATTTCCCGGCGCTGCGTCAGCAACTGCAAGAGGGCAAAATCAGCGTGCTTGACTATGTGCGTGACCTGGCGCGCCACGGCAACCTCAATGTGCTGGTCGAGGGGACGGTGTGGGCCGGCACGCGGCGGATCACGCCCGAGTGGACGCCGGGAACCGGGGAGGGATTTTTCGATTACCCGATGGGCTGCGGCCCGCTGTTCTCCCATCCCGACGATGCCGCCCGCTACGTGCAGCGACGACTGTCGGCGCGCAAGGGCGCCAACTATGTCGCCGCAGTCCTGGCCAACCCGAGCGATACGTCGTACATCACCACGCTGCCCCTGTGGCCGGGGCTGGATGGGGCGCGCCTGTTCCGGCTGTTTTATACCGGGCGCTCGGGGCCTGTGCAGCCGGTGCCGCAACCCACGAGCGGGCCGATCAGTTATCCGGACTTCCCTGACCTCTACCGGACGGTGGGCGCTCAACTGATCTACCGCGATCAGGAACCCGTCGACAGTACGGCGTCCAAGGACGAAGCGCTGACGAGCCACTTTATCGAGCCGGCGTCGCTGCGAGATTTCATCCGCATCCTCACGGCCCATCGGCGAGTGTCGATGAGCCTTTACCTGGCCACCCGTGGCGGTGCACTGCTCAAATACATGCCGGGTTTCTCCGTCCCGGAAACCCAACTGATGGCGTCGTTGCCCGGTCTCAAACCCGTTGAATTCCTCGACCGATTGACCGGCGTGGGCCAGTTGTCTGTGCTCGACCGGGACGCCTACTGGCAAAGCGAAGGGTTGATTTCCGGGGTGCAGAAGGACGCCCTCAACGGCGCAGTGACCGATGCGGCCCTGACCGACGACCCCTTGCCACTGCGTGACCGTGACGAGCTGTAACCGCCGCCGCGCGTCTGCTTCATAGGGAGCCTGAAGCCGACGCGCGCACTTTGAAAAAACGCGCCAGTACCAGGCGATCCAAGGCCCATACCAGGATCAACGAGGCGCCGACCAAGGGAAAAACGAGCGCCAGCCCGAACATGATCGCCATCGCGGTTTTCCACTTCGGCAGGTCATGGCGCAACGGCGGAACCCCCAGCCCGCCCTGGGGGCGACGCTTCCACCAGATGACCACGCCGCTCATGGCGCTGAGCAGGATCATCAGGCAGATCAGCAGCACGATCAGTTGGTTGACCCAGCCGAACATCTTGCCTTCGTGCAACATCACCCCCGTCTCGGTGGCGCGTGCCACGTTGTTGTAGTCGGCCCAGCGCACATCGGCGAGGACTCTGCCGGTGTACTGGTCCACATGCAGGGTGGCGTCGTTGCGCGGGTCGTCGGCGAACACCGAGACGGTGAACACGCCAGAGGCGGTGGTGGGAGAGGTGATGCTGTAGCCGGGCTCGACCTTGCGCGATGTGGCCAGGTCGACCACCTGTTGCAGGCTCACGGTGGGCGCGGCGGGGGCGGCGTGCATCGCACCGTGGTTCATGTGCTCGGCATGGTCGCCGGACATCGGCATCGGCGTGTTTTCCAGGGCCCAGGGCACGGTCTGTTGCGTCGCCGTGTTGAGTATCCGCGCCTGTTGGTCCGACTGCGGCACGTTGTTCCACATGGCGGCGGGAAAGCGATTCCACAGCTCGGCGTATTGCTTGCCCCAGAAGCCGGTCCAGGCCATGCCGGTGAGCAGCATCACCAGCAGGAATGCCGCGCCCCAGAAGCCGACGACCGCATGCAGGTCGCGCCAGAACACCCGGCCACGACGATTGAAACGCGGCCACAACACCCCGCCCGCCGACGTGCCGCGCGGCCACCACAGGTACAGGCCGGACACCACCAGCATCACGCCCCAGCCGGCGGCGAGTTCTATCAGGCGATCGCCCAGGGTGCCGATCATCAGCTCGCCATGCAGCGCGCGGGCGATGGCTTGCAGGTTGTTTTTCGCGTCCTGCTCGCCGAGCACGGTGCCGCGATACGGATCGACGAACACCGTCACTTCGCGGCCGCCGTCATGCATCACGAACTGCGCGCTGGCGGTGGCGTCGGCCGGGGGCAGGTATTTGCTGATCTTGCCCTGGGGAAAGGCCGCCTGGGCGCGCTGCATCTGCTCATCGGCGCTGAGGGCGTGTTCGGCGGCCGGTACGGTCAACAGGTGGCCGTACATCAGCGGGTCGAGTTGGGGCTTGAACAGGTAGATGATGCCGGTCAGGGCCAGCAACACCATGAACGGCGCGACGAACAGGCCGGCGTAGAAGTGCCAGCGCCAGGCCAGGTTGTAGAAGGAAATTTTTTGAGTGGTCATCAGGGCGTTCCGCAAGGCTTGGGTTTTTTTGAGTCAGTTACACCGCTATCGGGGGCAAGTCGAATCGTCGCACCGCCCCTCCCACATCTGGAATGCATTCTGATGTGGGAGGGGGCTTGCTCCCGATGCTTTTAGAAGCTCATGTCGAGCTTGGTCCACAGCGTGCGCCCCGGCTCCTTGATGGCCTGTGGATCGTTGGCCGGGTAGCCGAACCCGGCGTTGCCGGCCAGGTTCAAGTGCTCGGCGTAGGCTTTGCCGAACAGGTTGTCGACGCCGGTGCTGACCTTGAAGTTTTTATTGATGCGGTACGCGCCGTTCAGCGAGAACACGCCAAAACCGCCGCTCTTGCCGAAGTCCTTGCCGACCACGTTGCCCTTGTTCGGGTCGACGCGGTTTTGCGCGGCGACCACGCGCCACAGGGCGCCGGCGCTCCAGTCGTCTTCGCTGTAGGTCAGGCCGAAACGCGCATCCAGCGGCGGCATCTGCGGCAGGGCCTTGCCGTCGCTGCTGTTCTTGCCCCAGGCGTAGGCGAGGGTGGCGTCGGCCTTCCAGTTCTGCGTCAGCTTGTAGGCCGCACCGAGTTCGCCGCCCATGATCCGTGCATCCACGTTGCGTGCCTGGGAGGTGGTGCCCATCATGCCGGCCTGGTAATCGAACAGGATGAAGTCGCGCACCTGGCCGACGTAACCCGAGGCCCAGGCTTCCAGGTCGGCGCTTTTGTATTGCGCGCCGAAGTCGAGCTGGGTGGTCTTCTCTGGCTTCACACCGTCAAAGGCATTCACCGAGCCGGCCGCGCCGGTATTGGGGGAGAACAGTTCCCAGTAGTCCGGGAAGCGCTGCGTGTGGCCAAGGCCGGCGTAGAGGGTGGTGGGGGTGTCGGCCAAGTCGTGTTCATAGCGCACGAAACCGGAGGGCAGCGTATCGGCGCGGGTGTCGTTGGCGGTCGGGTTGGCGCGGGCGCTCATGCCGGAGCCAATGGTCTGGCGGAAATCCTTGGCGGAGGCGCGGTCCACCCGTGCGCCAGTGACCAGGCGATCCCGGTCGGCGGCGTACCAGGTGAGTTCGCCGAACACGCCGTAGTTGTGGAAATTGGCGTCCTTGACCTTGGGCAGATCCTTGTAGGTATCGATGCCCATGCTGCTGCGTTGGCGGTGCTCGTTGGTCTGTGCATCCAGGCCGCCGATCAACTGCACATCGGCCCAGCGCCAGGTCGCCTTGATACGGGCGCCGAGGGTACGGCGGTCGACGTTGGACGCCATGGGCCCGGCCATCATCCCGGTGCCGGAGGGCGTGCGCAGGCTGTAGTTGTCCATCACGTGGTCGGCGTAGTTGTAGTAGACCTGGGCCTCGACCTTGTCGAGCACCTCGCCGATGTTGGATTTCTCGAAACGCAGCCCCAGGCTTTCGCGCAGGAACTGCGAGCCGTCCATGCCGCGACCGGCGTAGCGCGCTTCGCCGTCGCCACGGCCGGCGGTGAGTTCCAGCAAGGTGTCGGCGTCAGGGGTGAAGCCGACGGCGACGTCGCCGTTCCACTTGTCATAGCGCGAGGCGACCGTGTCGTTGTTGCCGTCCTTGTAATCGTCGGAGTGGGCCTGGTTGCCGATCACCCGCACATAGCCCAGTGGGCCACCGGCGGCGGCGTCGATGACTTTGTCGAAGCGCCCGTTGGAGCCAGCCAGCACACTGGCGTTGAGCCGCGTGCCGAGTTCGCCGAAGTGCTCCGGTTCACGCTCGAACAGCACCGTGCCGGCCGACGCGCCCGGGCCCCACAGCACGGTTTGCGGGCCTTTGATCACGGTGAGCTTGTCGTAGGTTTCCGGCGAAATATACGAGGTGGGCGCGTCCATCCGGCCGGGGCAGGCGCCGAGCATCATGCTGCCGTTGGTGAGGATGTTCAGGCGCGAACCGAACATGCCACGCAGCACCGGGTCGCCATTGGTGCCGCCGTTGCGCACCAGGGCGAAGCCGGGGATGGTCTTGAGGTAATCGCCGCCATCGCTGGCGGGCACCGGTTGGCGCGGATCCTTGGGGTTGGTGGTCACGGTCAGCGGCGAGCTGGGGGCCAGCGCGGTGATCACGGTGGGGCTCAGTTCAGTCTCTTCGGCCTGGGCCTGGGGCGCCAGGAGTGCGCCACATAAAACGGCGAGCACAGGGGTATAACCCAAACGGGTGTCAGCAGAAAACCTGGACATGACAAATTCCATCAATCAATCGTAAACAACACGGCCAGCAGCCTGCGGCTGTCTATCTGAAGTCGGCCGGGGTGAAGTAACGCTGTTAAGTGTTTACGAGAGGCGGGGCGGCGCGCGGCTGCGGGCGCCGGGGAAGATGCTCTGCCGGGCATGGCCCAGGCGCGGGGCGGGGGTGAGGGCATTGGCCGGCGGTGGCGCGCCGAGGGGAACGAAGGACACGCTGCCGGGCAGGGCCGGGCAACTGAACAGCAGGCTGCAATAGCCGCACTTTTCCCAGAGAACGTGGTGTTCGTCGGGGGATTTTTTCGGCTGGGGTTCGCCATGGCAGCTCGGCATGTCCATCGACATACCGGCGTGATGATCCATCGGCATCGCTTGGGAAATCAGCGGACCGATAAAGATCATCAGCATGGCGAACAGGCTGATCCAACTGCCGCGCATCAGGCGGCGGCGTGGAACTGACCTGGCGCGAGGGGCGCCCATCGAGATTGGCTTACTGAGCGTGCATGTGCTCGTGGCCGGTCATGGGCGGCGCTTTCTGCACCGACACATCCACTTGCACCTTGCCGGCTTTTTCAAACGTCAGGGTCAGGGGGAACTGTTTGCCATCGGCCAGCACGCTGCGGTCTTTGAGCCCCAGCAACATCACGTGATAAGCCATGGGCGCGAAGGTCAGGTCACCCTTGGCCGGCACGGCCACGCTGGGCACTTGCTGCATCTTCATCAGCGCGCCTTGCATCACATGCTCATGCAGCTCGGCTTTGTCCGCCACCGGCGTTTCGGCACTGAGCAGGCGGTCGGGGGTCGCACCGGTGTTATGGATCACGAAATACGCCGCGACGGTGGGCGCGTTGGGCGGCAACTCCTGGGACCAGGGATCGCTGACCAACAGGTCGCCGGCCTTGTAGTCGGTGGCATTGGCAGCACTGAACACCGGCAGCAGCAACGCGGCCAGAAGCAGGGAAGATTTGAGCATGGCAGTTCTCCAGAACGGTTCTAAACGCAGTTCACTTGCGAAGAAACATCAGACCGTTGGAGAGGCGCGGGGGTTGAGGCTCGGCCATTGCTGGCGCGGTGTCGGGGACGCCAATGAAGGAGGCGGCAGACTCTGGAACGCATCGAAACGCGTCACGTACAACTGCGGCACATGCCCCGGCAACGCCACCAGCGACGGCGAACCCGAGCAGCACCAGCAATGCTGCATGGTGGAATGCTCGTCCTGCTGCGGCGCCGGAATGTCCAGCTTGCCCAGGGCAATCGTCTTCAGGCTGGCGCCATTGGCCGAACAAAAACCGCCCCACAGCAATTGCTGCACAGGGTCCTGGGACTGCTGCATCGCACCTGCCAACGGCATGGCAAACGCATTGAACAGCACTGCAAGGCAGGCGATCCAGGCAATTGCAAAGCGTTGACGGGCCATGGCGGACAATCCGTAGGGTTAAACGATCAGGGGCGTATTTAGCCTGATCGGGGGGGATAAGTAAAAAGGGGCGGTGTGGTTTGGTGTCGCAGTGCTGGGTTTGAGGATAGACGGGGAATTGAGGGGATGCCGATCTTCGAGGCAACACCGGTCAAATGTGGGAGGGGGCTTGCTCCCGATTGCGGTGGATCAGCCAACCGATCAGTGACCGACACTCCGCAATCGGGAGCAAGCCCCCTCCCACAGTCCGAATACGAGGTAGTTCCACAGAAACTTCCGACAAGGATTTGAGGTTGCCCCTAGGACACTCGGTCCCTAGTCTCCGTACACCGCTGCAAATGTAGCGGTCGGGCGTCGCGGCCCGGATTGATTGAGCATGGCCTGCTTTAAGTTGACGCTTTTTTATCGTCTACTGTGCGGCGCTATGGTGGCTGTGCGCGGGATACCTTCGGGTATGCCGGCTTCCTTGATCTCCGGTCCGCGAACCTGCGTACAGCTGCCACCCCCCAATCGCGTCGCGGCGATCAGTGGCAGCTCCACTTAGATTAAGGAGCCCCACAATGATTAAACCCACCCCCAATCCCCCCGTCCGGCTGTTCACCGTGTCCGATGGCATCGACACCGAAGACCTGCTGGTCAACCTCCGCGAAACACTCGCCTCGGCCAATGCGCTGAGCTGCGACCTGGCCTTTGATCTGGAAGGAACGAAACGAGAAGAGTTGCTGGGTGTTGCGCAGTTGATCGAGCTGGCGCAGTTGTTGGCTGATCGGGTGCATGAGGAGGTAGGACAGGCTGCAGCCGCGAGCAACTGACAACGCCACCAAAGGGGTTAGCAAGCCGGGGGGCAACGCTTCAGGCTTCCCAGCTTGCTTCCCGTATGTGATTGAAGTTCACGACATCTACGCAGTGCTGATGAGCAAACCCAGCGACTCTGAGGTCATCGGTCAAAACCAGATAGTTGTTTTTTGCTGTGGCGATAATACCGACGTCGGTCAGGCCGTAGGGTGACAGTTCATAGTCGCGGCTTATATGCAGGGCCGGGCTATGAATCTCAATGAGGCTTGAGAGTGAGTGTTTCAATGTTGCGTAGAAATCGAACAGTTGGCTTCCATAAAGCCCATTGGTCAGGTTGCTGACCTCCGCGAGAATATGAGGGGTCGAAATAAGCTTTTCAAACTGATCCATTACGTTGAGCAGAAGTTGGTAGTCTTGCGCGGTGTAGCCCCTTGTCCTTTTGAACTCTACGATGCTGGATGTTCCGCCGATCAGCGCCAGCAGGAGCAAGTTAGTGTCGACGATGATGCCTTTTGTTCGATATTTCTTGATGTGGGCATCTATCATACTTCGCGGATCTTCATGGAGCGGAACTCGCCAGTTTCCGAGTCAATGATGAATGTTTTGTATTTTCTCGTCTGAATTTGCCCGGCTAAAACGGTGCCGAGTCGCTCATATTTGTTCGGGTTCGGAACATTAAAGCCCAGTGTTATTACCCAGGTTTTGTTGTTGGGGTTTAACTCTACTTCCTCAAGCATCAAATCTTCCAAGGTCATTTCCGCCCCGAGAAAATCATTTGCAGCGGCCTTGGCAACTTGGACGGCTTCTTTGACTTCAATCATGTCAGTTCCCGAAGAAAGTTGAGTCTGGAGTAAACGGTTGCTGGAGTTTAGCACTTCGTGTTGTGGGTTCATCGCCGTCCCTTGAAGTTACAAATAGGTTTGCCAGGGTTTGGCGAGTGATCCTGATCTATCGAATGAAATTTGCCAACGCGATGAGTGTTTCTTCAGGCGACAAGAATTCACGATCCACTTGAGCCAACACCGGCCTTTTCAACACCAACACCGGCACCCCCCGTTCACGCGCCACTTCCAGCTTCGGCTCGGTGGCCGTGCTGCCGCTGTTCTTGCTGATCAGCACATCAATCCCCCGCCGATCAAACAACGCGCGCTCGTCCTCAATCAAAAACGGCCCACGCGCGCCGATCACTTCACAACGCTCATTCCCCGGATACACATCCAGCGCGCGCAAGGTCCAGAACTGCTCGGTGGGGATTTCATCAAGGTGCTGCAACGGCTCGCGGCCCAGGGTGAACAGCGGGCGCTTGAAGGGTTTCAGCGCGGCGATCAGCTCGGCCCAGTCATTCACTTCACGCCAGTCATCCCCGGCCTGCGGCTGCCACGCCGGTCGGCGCAACGCCCAGCACGGCACGCCACACGCCCTTGCAGCGTCGGCGGCATTGCGGCTGATTTGCGCCGCATAGGGATGGGTCGCGTCGAGGATCAGGCTGATGTGTTCATCGCGAACGAATTGCGCCAAGCCTTCAACGCCACCGTAGCCACCCACGCGCACCTGGCACGTGAGATCCGTGGGCACGCGACCTACGCCGGCGAGGCTGTAGATATGCTCTGGGCCCAGTGTTCGCGCAATGGCCAGTGCTTCAGTCACACCGCCGAGCAGCAGGATACGTTTCATCGCGGCTTCACCACCTCAAGCAAGGTGATCGGCAACGCCTGGCGCCAGGTGTCGAATTCGCCCAACGGCTGCGCCTGGGCCACGTGGATTCGGGTCAGTTCGCCGCCATGCTCGGCGCGCCAGTTCATCAAGGTCATTTCGCTTTGCAGGGTCACGGCATTGGCGACGAGGCGGCCGCCGGGGCGCAGGTGCTGCCAGCAGGTGTCGAGCACGCCGTCGCGGGTCACGCCGCCGCCGATGAAGATGGCGTCCGGTGTCTCGAGGCCGTTCAAGGCGTGGGGTGCGCTGCCGCGAATCAGTTGCAAACCGGGCACGCCGAGGGCGTCGCGGTTGTGTTCGATCAGGCCTTGGCGCCCTGCATCGGCTTCAATCGCCAGGGCGCGGCAGCTGGGGTGCGCGCGCATCCATTCGATGCCGATGGAGCCGCTGCCCGCGCCCACGTCCCACAGCAGTTCGCCGGGCATCGGCGCCAGGCGCGCGAGGGTCATGGCGCGCACGTCGCGCTTGGTCAGTTGGCCGTCGTGCTGGAAGGCGGAATCCGGCAGTCCGGCCAGGCGCGACAAGCGGGGAGTATCGTGGGCGGCCCGGCAGTCGATGGCGACCAGATTCAAATCGGCGACACTCGCGTGCTGCCAATCATCCGCCAATCCGTCGATCCGCCGCTCATGGGCGCCGCCCAGGTGTTCGAACACCGTCAACCGGCTCGGCCCAAACCCCGACGCCGTCAACAACGCTGCGATCAACGCCGGGCTGCCGCCGTCATTGCTCAACACCAACAAGCGCACGCCGCTGGCCAGATGGGCATTGAGCGCCGCGAGGGGCCGGGCCACCACGGACAAGCTCACCACGTCCTGCAACGGCCAGCCCAGGCGCGCCGCCGCCAACGACACCGACGAAGGCGCGGGCAAAATCAGCAGCTCTTCAGCCGCCACTTGCCGCGCCAAACTGGCACCGACGCCATAGAACATCGGATCGCCGCTGGCCAGCACGCACACCGGTTCACCGCGCCGCGCCAATACCGGCTCCAGGGAAAACGGGCTCGGCCACACCTGGCGCTCACCACCAATGCACAGCGGCAACAGGTCCAACTGGCGTTGGCCACCTATGATCCGCGAGGCGCGCAACAGGGCATGCCGGGCATTTCTGCCCAGGCCCTTGAAGCCGTCTTCACCGATGCCTACAACCGTCAGCCAGGGCGACATATGGATTCCTTGAGCGACATCCGACGGGCAGGCTTTTCATGCCGCCGGACAAAGCAGGCATAATACCGCGCCTTGACCCGCCAACCGGTAGCCCCGTGAACCTAACGCCCGCTCTGAATACCTTGCGCCCCTCGGCTTGTCCGGGGTTGCTGCGTATCGTCCAGGCGCTGGACGGCGGCATTTGCCGGATCAAACTGGCGGGCGGCTCGATCAGCGCCGCACAAGCCAACGCCGTGGCGGACGCGGCCCAGGCCTATGCCGGCGGGGTGATCGAGGCGACCAACCGCGCCAACCTGCAGATCCGCGGGATCGGCGCCGAGCAGGACGCCTTGATCGCACGGCTCCTGGCCGCCGGCCTGGGCCCCAGCAACGCGGGCGGTGACGACGTCCGCAACCTGATGCTCAGCCCCAGCGCCGGCATCGACCCGCAGATGCTGTTCGACACCCGCCCGCTGGCCGCGCAGATCCTCGCCACGCTGGACAATACGTCGCGCTTTCATGCGCTGTCGGCCAAGTTCGCCGTACAACTGGACGGCGGTGAGGCCCTGGCGATGCTTGAGCATCACCATGACCTGTGGCTGTCGGCATTTGAAAAGAACGGCGAGACGCTGCTTGCGTTCGGTCTCGCTGGCTGCCCAGGGGGGGATGCCCCCCTGGCGGCCGTGCCTTTGGCCCAGGGCCACGCCTTGGTCGTCGCCGTGTTGGAGCGGTTTCTCGACCTGGCGACCCCGACGCAAACCCGCATGCGCCACCTGGCTGTGGATAACTTCCTGAACGGCCTGAACCTGCCGCTGCTGCCGGCGGATGGCTTCAAACGCCCGGCCAGTGGCGCTGCGCTGCACCTGGGACGTTATCCACAGCGCCAGCCGGATCAGGTCTACGTCGCCGCCCTCGCGCCCCTCGGTCGATTGGATGCGCATATGCTGCGCGGCGCGGCGCGGTTGGCCAGTGAGTACGGCGACGGTACGTTGCGTTTCACCCCCTGGCAGGGCGTGTTGCTGCCCAACGTCAACCGCCCGGATGCTGTCACCGACGGGCTCGCGCAGTTGGGCTTCCTCTGTTCCAGCGACCAGCCCCTGGCGCACCTGATCGCCTGCACCGGCTCCAGCGGTTGCGGCAAAGCCCTGGCCGACACCAAGGCCGATGCGCTGCAACTGGCCGCCCTGCAACCGGGCCGTGCCGTGCACCTGTCCGGCTGCCCGCGCTCCTGCGCCGCCGCGCATGTGGCGCCGGTCACGTTGCTGGCGGTGAGCCCCGGCCACTACGACGTCTATTTTCGCGACGCAGCCCACCCAGGTTTCGGCCGGCTGCACGCGCGCACCCTTTCCATTGAAGCGGCGAGCGCCCTGCTGCGCGCTCACCCACGGAGCAACACCGATGATTGATTACATCCGCGACGGTCAGGAGATCTATCGCAACTCCTTCGCCATTATTCGCGCGGAAGCCAAGTTGGCACGCATTCCGGCCGACCTGGAAAAACTCGCGGTGCGGGTGATTCATGCGTGCGGCATGGTCGAGGCTGTCGACGGCCTGCAGTTTTCCGAGGGCGCGGGCAAGGCCGGGCGTGCGGCGCTGGCTGCCGGCGCGCCGATCCTGTGCGATGCGCGGATGGTTTCCGAAGGCGTGACCCGCGCGCGCCTGCCGGCCAATAACGCCGTGATCTGCACCCTGCGCGACGAGCGCGTGCCCGAGCTGGCGCGTGAGTTGGGCAACACCCGTTCCGCCGCCGCCCTGGAACTGTGGCGCCCGCACCTGGAAGGCAGCGTGGTGGTGATCGGCAACGCGCCCACCGCCTTGTTCTACCTGCTGGAAATGCTCGACGCCGGCGCACCGAAGCCGGCATTGATCCTCGGCTTCCCGGTGGGTTTCGTCGGCGCCGCCGAATCCAAGGCGATGCTGGCCGCCGACAGCCGTGGCGTGCCGTTCGTGATCATGCAGGGCCGTCTGGGCGGCAGCGCGATGGCCGCCGCTGCCGTCAACGCCCTTGCCACGGAGGTCGAATAATGCCGGCACGCGGACGTTTGATCGGCCTGGGCGTGGGCCCCGGCGACCCCGAACTGATTACCCTCAAGGCCCTGCGCCTGCTGCGCGAATCGCCGGTGGTGGCGTACTTCGTGGCCAAGGGCAAGAAGGGCAATGCCTTCGGCATCATTGAGGATCACCTGGTGCCCCAGCAGACGCTGATGCCGCTGGTGTACCCGGTGACCACCGAAGCCCTGCCGGCGCCGCTGTCCTACGAGCAAGTGATCAGCGACTTCTACGACAGCGCCAGCCTCGACGTGGCCGCGCACCTGGACGCCGGTCGCGATGTGGCGGTGATCTGCGAAGGCGACCCGTTCTTCTACGGTTCCTACATGTACCTGCACGATCGTCTGGCCGAGCGTTACGAAGCCCAGGTCATCCCCGGCGTGTGCTCGATGCTCGGCGGCGCCTCGGTGCTCGGTGCGCCGCTGGTGTATCGCAACCAGAGCCTGTCGGTGCTGTCCGGCGTGTTGCCCCATGACGACCTCAAGCGTCGCCTGGCGGATGCCGATGCGGCGGTGATCATGAAACTGGGGCGCAACTTTCCCAAGGTGCGCCAGGTGCTGGAAGAACTCGGTCTGGCCGAACGCGCGCTGTATGTGGAGCGCGCCACCATGAGCAACCAGAAAATCGTGCCACTGGATGAGGTGGAACCGATGTCTTCGCCGTACTTCTCGCTGATCATCGTGCCCGGTGAACGGTGGCAAGGTTGATGAGCCCGGCGATTGTCATTCTGGGCCAGGGCAGCCTGGCCACTGCGCGCACGATCCAGCAGGTTTACCCCGGTGCGCTGATCCATGGCCTGGCCGGTCGGGTTGAAGGCGCCGACCGCAGCTACAACGAATTCGGCGCGACCCTGCGCCAGCTCTACCAGCAAGGCACGCCGCTGATCGTTCTGTGTGCGGCCGGTATCGTGATCCGCACCCTGGCGCCGCTGCTGCTGGAAAAAGGCGAAGAACCCACCGTGCTGGCCGTGGCCGAGGACGGCAGCGCCGTGGTGCCGTTGCTCGGCGGCCTGGGTGGGGTGAACGGCATGGCGCGTGAAATCGCCGCCGCGCTGGATGTGCGCGCGGCCATCACCACCAGCGGCGAGCTGCGTTTCGGCACGTGCCTGCTCAACCCGCCGGCGGGCTATGTGCTTGCTGATCTGGAGCTGGGCAAGCGCTTTGTCTCCGACCTGCTGGCCGGCGAACCCGTGCGCATCGAAGGGGCGGCGCCGTGGTTGGACCAAGCGAATTTGCCCCAGGACCAGCAAGCGCATTTAGCGATTCACGTGAGCAGTGCCGAGCGTGTGCCCGCCGCCAACGAGTTGCTGATCTATCCGAAGACCGTGTGCGCTACCTGCAAGCCGGGTGCGCAGTTGGCTGCGCGGGTACGCACGGCGTTGCACGACGCGGGCCTTGCCGTGCAATCCCTGGCCTGTCTGTTGGCCAGCGACACGCACATGGCCGACGCGTCGTTGCACGAGGCGGCGCTGGCGTTGGGCGTGCCGCTGCGATTCGCCCAGGTGGAGCAAGACGCGGACATCACCCTGCGCGTGGCCGAGCAACCGTTGGATGTGTCGCAACTCGGCCGTGCCCGTGGCCGCCTCGCGGTGATCGGCCTCGGGCCTGGCGCCGCCGACTTGATGGTGCCGGCGGTGAAGGCCGAGTTGGCGCGTTGCACCGATGTGCTGGGCTATGAAACCTATGTGCGCATGGCCGGGCCGTTCCGCGACGATCAAGTGCAGCACTGCACCGATAACCGCGAAGAGATGCAGCGCGCCCGTCACGCGTTCGAGCTGGCAGCCCTTGGGCGTTCGGTGGTGGTGGTGTCGTCCGGCGACCCCGGCGTGTTCGCCATGGCCGCGGCGGTGATCGAGGCGTTGCACGAATCCAGCGAGCCGGCATGGCATCAGGTCGAGCTGCAGATCCTGCCGGGTGTCTCGGCGTCCCTGGCCACCGCGGCCCAGGCCGGTGCGCCGTTGGGGCATGACTTCTGCGTGATGTCGCTGTCGGACAACCTCAAGCCGTGGTCGATCATCGAAACGCGCCTGGACCTCGCCTCCCAGGCCGACCTGGCCCTGGCGTTCTACAACCCGATCTCGCGTGCGCGGCCATGGCAACTGGGACGCGCCCTGGAGATCGTCGCCCGGCACCGTACACCTGACACGCCAGTGGTGCTCGGTCGTGACGTCGGCCGCCCCGGCCAGACCCTGCGCGTCACCACCCTGGGGCAACTCACCCCAGAGCAGGTGGACATGCGCACCATGGTGCTGATCGGCTCGTCCACCACATGCACGTTCCCCCGTGCCGGTGGCGGTGAGTGGGTGTACACACCGCGCTGGTACGGCGAAAAACCCGCCGGCTGAAAACGCACAGGCAGCGGCCGGAAAGCTCCGCGTGACCCAGGGATTGGCCTGCGGTTGCCCGGGGCTTTTTCTTTTTTACCCGACGAAATCCGGAACGCCCGCCGGCACGCCGCGTCGTTGCTGGGCCGCGGGTTTTGCCGGGCGCGGGCAAGGCTTGTTTGTCGTATGGAAAGCCTGCCAGCGGCTGGACTAGTGTGGAGGCGAGCCCCATGTTGGGGTGCTTGGAGAACTGAAAATGGAGCGACATCACAGAAGGATCAGCAGTACGAAAAGGCGCAAGCTGATTGCCGCCTACAAGTTGCCGGGAGCGCCGGGCACGCAGCCATCCCTGCCGCTGGATGTGGAGGACGATTGCAACGCGGCGGTGGTCAACAACAGCGTGATGTCATTCGCCGAGGGGTTGTCGGGGCTGAACCGCGAATACATCCGCAAAAGCTATCTGCTGGCCAGCAGCTATGTGAGTGATGTGTTGAATATCTCGCGCGGTACCGAGGCCTGGTACGACGAATTCATCAAGGTGATGATCAGCCTGGGTTGGCTGCCGGTGCGCAGCCGCTTCGAGCGGGTTTCCCATGTGGGCAGGGGCCTGACGGTGCAACTGGCGGCGCTGAATCTCATCGCGGCGATGCTGGCGTCGACCTCACTGACCGCGCCGATTCTCGGCGCGCTGCCGAAACTGGCCGCCGATGCCCTGGAGGCGTTAAAGCAACAGCCGGCGACGTTCGAACTGTTCAAGCGCAACAGCACGGTGCACCAGGGCGGCGATTTCGGCCTGGCGTCCTGTGCCGAAACGGACGGAGAGTTGACCATGGTGCTGGTGACTTACAGCACCCAGGGGGTGAGCAAACAGGTCGGGCTGCCGTTCCTGGAATGGGACAGTTCTTCGTTCGAGGCCTTCAGCGGGCAGACGTGCCTGGTGCTGAATACCTCGGTGGTCAACGAAAAAACCATCCAGTTGATGCGTGAGAGCGCGGGCGATAAGGTGCAATTGGCGATCGCCAAATATCGCATCTAAGGCACCAGGTAGCCGCGCACCCCGGTAAAGATGATTTGCGCGGCCAGGGCACACACGAACAAGCCCATCAGCCGGCTGACAATTTGCAGGCCCTGGTCGCCGAGAATGCGTTCGATGCGGTTGGACAGGTACAGCACCACGCCGACCGTGAAGCTGGCCAGGGCAATGCTGAGGATGGCGCTGATCTTGTCGTCCCAGTGTGGCTGGCTGACGCCCATCACCAGCAGGGCCCCGATGGTGCCGGGGCCGACGGTGAGGGGGATGGTCAGCGGCACGATGGTCACGTCCTGCTGCACGTTGTCGGTCTGCACCGCCGACTTGCCTTGGGCCATGCCCAGGGCGGAAATGAACAGCACACTGCCGGCGCCGATGCGGAACGCGTCTACGGTGATGCCGAACACGCTGAAGATCACCCGGCCGAACAGGTAGAGCAACACGCTCGAGACCAGGGTCGCCAACGCCACTTTCCAGGCCAGGCGTCGCCGTTCCTTGCTGGAATAGCCGCGGGTCAGGCTGATAAAGCAGGACAGCACGAAGAATGGGCTGTAGAGCACCAGCATCTTCAAGTAAACGCTGAATAACACGTGGAGCATGGGGACGGCTCGCGGCAGTAAAAGTGTGCAGAGTCTAACAGGCGAGATAGAACAAATGTGGGAGGGGGCTTGCTCCCGATAGCCGTGTGACAGTCAGCTTATCTGTAACTGTTCCACCGCCATCGGGAGCAAGCCCCCTCCCACATTTCCCCTGCCACATTTGAGCGCATTTGAAGTCAGGAGGGTTCGTGCTCGGGCCGTGGTTGACGCTGGGCCACCCAATATTCCACCAGCTCACGCAACTGCGACAATTCCACCGGCTTGGCCATGTGCCCATCCATCCCGGCCTGGCGCGCGCGCTCTTTGTGTTCCGAGAGGATATGCGCCGTCAGCGCCACCACCGGCGTGCGCACGCGCTGATGGCTGACTTCCCACGCCCGCAGTTGCTGGGTGGCGGAGAAACCATCGAGGATCGGCATTTCACAGTCCATCAGCACCAGGTCATAACGCTGGGCCTTCATCGCCTCCAGCGCTTGCTCGCCGTTGCTGGCGGTATCCGGGTTGAGGTTGAGCTTGCCAAGCATGCCGCGGATCACTTTGGTGGAGATGCTGTTGTCTTCGGCCACCAGGATGCGGAAGTCGCTGGGCACCGTGATCGCCTCTGGCGTGATGAGTGTCGGGCGCGGTTGAGTGCCGCCTTTGTTGCGCTGGGTCAGTTCATCGGCCAGGGTGGTCTTGAGGGTGTAACCGGCCACCGGCTTGGCGAGGATGCGTTTGATCCCACAGTTGCGCGCGATGACCTTACTCGGCGCGTTGCTGATACCGGTGAGCATGATCAGCAGGATGTCGTGGTTCAGGCTGGGGTCTTCCTTGATCTTCGCTGCCAGTTGCATGCCGGTCATGCCGGGCATGTTCTGGTCCAGCAACACCACGTCGAAGTAGTCGCGCAAGTGCGCCTTGGTGCGCAGCAGCGCCAGGGCTTCCTTGCCCGACGGCACCGCGCTGACGTTCAGGCCCCAGGCGCTGCATTGTTGCACCAGCACTTTGCGGCAGGTGTCGTTGTCGTCCACCACCAGTACCCGTGCACCCTTGAGCGGGCCGTCGAGGTCGGAGGTCGGGTGCTCCAGGCGTTCGGGGTCCAGCGGCAGTGTCAGCCACAGGGTGCTGCCCTGTTGGGCGCCGATCTTGATGCCGAACTCGCCGTTCATCAACAGGATCAGTTGGCGCGCAATGACCAGTCCCAGGTGCCCGGTCAAGCGCGTGGCCGAGAGGAAGTTCTTGCTGTGCAGTTCGCTGTGCAGCAGCGCATCGCGCTCGGCGGCTTCCATCGGGATGCCACTGTCTTGCACGGCGATGCGCAGGCGCGGCGTGGTGCTGCGGTCATCCAGGGCGACCACGATCAGCACTTCGCCTTCGTCGGTTTTTTGCAGGGCGTTTTCCAAGAGGCTCAGCATCGCCTGGCGCAAGCGCGTGGGGTCGCCACTGATCACGCGGGGCACCTGGGGCTGGATAAAGCTGATCAGCTCGACGTTCTGCTGTTCGGCCTTGGCGCGGTAGATGCTCAGGCAGTCGTCGATCAGCGCGTTGAGGTCGAACTGCACGTCGTCCAGTTCGATCTGCCCGGATTCAAGCTTGGAGATGTCGAGGATTTCGTTGATCAGGGTGAGCAGTTCGTTGCCGGCGCTGTGGATGGTTTGCACGTAGTCGCGCTGATTGACCGACAGCGGCGTGCCCAGCAGCAGTTCGGTCATGCCCAGCACGCCGTTCATGGGGGTGCGGATCTCGTGGCTGATCTTCGCCAGGAACTCGGCCTTGGCGGCGATCTCGGCATTACTGGCCGCCAGGTCGCGGCTGAGGCTGAAGCGGGCCTCGACAATGGCGCGTTGCCGCTCGCCCAGGGCCAGGCTCATCAACAGGCCGCTGATGCAGACAAAGACGAGCAACGTGACGATCAAGCCTTGCGGCGACACCATCGTCAGGCCAAGCAGTGCCGGAAGGATGATCAGCGTGCCGATGTTGAACACCACCATCGCCGCCACGAACAGACGCGCCGGCCGGTAGCCTTTTTGCCAGTGACAGGTCGAGACAAACAGCATGCTCAAGCCGGCCAGCGCCACCAGCACGTAGGTCATGATGTTCAGCGGCAGGGTGTTGACGAACAACAGCAACAGGCCACTCAGCACGATGAGCAGGATGTCGGCCATCAGCAGTTTGTTCAGCGGGTGCGGGCCCAGCGGCATGAAGAAACGGTAGGCGAACATCAGCCCGCACGGCGCGGTGAGCAGCAGTGCCAGGTAGGCGCCGGGGGTCTGGATTCCGTGCCAGTTCGGCAGCCATGGGCCCACCAGGTTGAGCAGCAACGCCAGGCTGAGCATCAACAGCAGTTCACAGGCCGCCAGCCACAGGCTGCTGCGCGAGCGGTGGTAGGCGAAGCGCGTGAGGTTATGCAGGATCAGCATCATCAGGCAGCCGAACAGCAGGCCGTAGATCAGCGTCTGGGTCTGGTCGGCGGCGGCGAGGACGGCTGGTCTGAGGGTGATATAGGGGCGCAGTTCGTGGTCCGAGACCAGGCGCAGGTACACATCGAGGGGCCTGGGGCTCTGGGGCATCGGCAGCATGAAGTCGCTGCTGGGCAAGGGCCGTTGTGCCTGGGGCTGGTGCGTGCCGGTGGTTTGTTGTTCGACCAGGGTGTCGCCGTCGAGCACGTAGAGGTTCAGTTGCGACAGGTCGGGGGCGAATACTTGCAGCACTTGTTCGTGCTTGCCGGGTTGCAGTTTGAAACGTATCCACAGCGCGCCGTCCGGTTCCGCGGCGGTAATCCGGTCCAGTTCGGTGGGGCTGAATTGATTGGTGTAGCGGGAGGAACGGATGTCGCTCAGTTGCAGGTCGGCCTGTTCATCGAGCAGCACCGCCCAGCCACTGCCTTGCGTCGCGGCCTGGGCCGGTAACAAGCAGAGCAGTGTGAACAGACTGACAGTGAAACCTATGGCGATCCTGAGCCAGCGCACGGCGAAATCCCTTCGTAGGTTGATGCACGGGTTAACTATGCGCGGGGTGGCATGAGTACGGCAAGGGCCAGAAGCCCTTGCCTGACCGAACGGACGGTGACTTACTCCGTCTCGCCACGTTCGCGTGCAATCGCGCGATAGCCGATGTCTTTACGGTAGAAGCAGCCTTTCCAGTCGATGCTCGCGGCCAGCTTGTACGCCTGTTGTTGCGCGGCGTCGACACTGGCGCCCATCGCGGTGGCGCACAACACACGGCCGCCGGCGGTCACGACCTTGCCATCCTTGAGCGCGGTGCCTGCGTGGAAGACCTTGCCTTCCAGCTTGGCGGCCGCGTCCAGGCCCTCGATCACATCACCCTTGGCGTAGTCGGCAGGGTAGCCGCCGGCCGCCAGCACGACGCCGACGCTCGGACGTGGGTCCCACTGGGCTTCAACCTTGTCCAGGGCCTGGGCCAGTGCGGCTTCCACCAGCAGCACCAGGCTCGACTGCAGGCGCAGCATCACCGGTTGGGTTTCTGGGTCGCCGAAGCGGCAGTTGAACTCGATGACTTTGGGGTTACCGGCTTTGTCGATCATCAGGCCGGCATACAGGAAACCGGTGTAGACGTTGCCTTCGTCGGCCATGCCGCGCACGGTCGGCCAGATCACCAGGTCCATGACGCGCTGGTGCACTTCGCTGGTCACCACTGGCGCCGGGGAGTAAGCCCCCATGCCGCCGGTGTTCGGGCCAGTGTCGGCGTCGCCGACGCGTTTGTGGTCCTGGCTGGTGGCCATCGGCAGCACGTTCTTGCCGTCGACCATCACGATAAAGCTGGCTTCTTCGCCGTCGAGGAATTCTTCGATGACCACGCGCGAACCGGCGTCACCAAAGGCATTGCCGGCGAGCATGTCGCGCACGGCGTCTTCGGCTTCCTGCAGGGTCATGGCGACGATCACGCCTTTACCGGCCGCCAGGCCATCGGCCTTGATCACGATCGGCGCACCTTTTTCACGCAGGTAAGCCAGGGCCGGCTCGATCTCGGTGAAGTTCTGGTAGTCGGCGGTGGGGATCTTGTGGCGCGCCAGGAAGTCCTTGGTGAATGCCTTGGAGCCTTCCAGCTGGGCCGCGCCGGCGGTCGGGCCGAAGCAATCCAGGCCACGGCTGCGGAACAGGTCCACCACGCCGGCCACCAGCGGCACTTCCGGGCCGACGATGGTCAGGGAGACGTTCTTCTCGGCGAAGTCCGCCAGTTGCTCAAGGGCCAGCACGTCGATAGCGACGTTCTCGCACTTGGCTTCAATGGCGGTACCGGCGTTGCCGGGGGCGACGAAGACTTTCTGGACGCGTGGGTCCTGGGCAACTTTCCAGGCCAGGGCGTGTTCACGGCCACCGCTGCCAATGATCAAAACATTCATTTCAAAAACCTCTGAGAAACGCTGTGCTTCCCTGTAGGAGCGGGCTTGCTCGCGAAGGTCGTCAACGATAACGAGGGAAACCTGACACCCCGTGGCGTTTTTGAGCTTTTGGCGAGCAAGCTCGCTCCTACAGTCGGGAAGCGGTGCTGTTTAGTGGCGGAAGTGGCGCATGCCGGTGAAGACCATGGCGATGCCGGCCTCATCCGCCGCGGCAATCACTTCGGCATCACGCATCGAGCCGCCCGGTTGGATCACCGCAGTCACGCCCGCTTTCGCGGCATTGTCCAGGCCGTCACGGAACGGGAAGAACGCATCGGATGCCATCACCGAACCGGCGACCTGCAAGCCGGCGTGCTCGGCCTTGATCGCGGCGATACGCGCCGAGTTCACGCGGCTCATCTGGCCTGCGCCGACACCGATGGTCTGGCGGTTCTTGGCGTAGACGATGGCGTTGGACTTGACGTACTTGGCCACTTTCCAGGCGAAGATCAGGTCGTTGATCTCTTGCTCGGTCGGTGCGCGTTTGGTCACTACTTTCAGGTCGGCGCTGGTGATCATGCCGATGTCGCGGCTCTGTACCAGCAAGCCGCCGTTGACGCGCTTGTAGTCCCAGGCAGCGGCACGTTCGGCGGACCACTCACCGCAGGCCAGCAGGCGCACGTTGGCTTTGGCCGCGACGATGGCGCGGGCTTCGGCGCTGACGGTCGGGGCGATGATCACTTCGACGAACTGACGCTCGACGATGGCCTTGGCGGTCTCGGCGTCCAGTTCGCGGTTGAAGGCGATGATGCCGCCGAAGGCCGATTCGGTATCGGTGGCGTAGGCCAGTTCGTAGGCCTGGCGGATACCGCCTTCAGCGTCCGGGCTCACGGCCACGCCGCACGGGTTGGCGTGCTTGACGATCACGCAGGCCGGCTTGACGAAGCTCTTCACGCATTCCAGCGCGGCGTCGGTATCGGCCACGTTGTTGTAGGACAGCTCTTTGCCTTGCAGTTGGGTCGCGGTGGCGATGCCGACTTCGGCCGGCTTGGCTTCCACGTAGAACGCCGCGCTCTGGTGCGGGTTCTCGCCGTAGCGCATTTCCTGGGCCTTGATGAACTGGCTGTTGAACGTGTGCGGGAACTGGCTGCGACCTTCGGTGCTGAGGGTCTCGGCGGCCTGGTTCACGGTGCCCATGTAGTTGGCGATCATGCCGTCGTAGGCGGCGGTGTGCTCGAACGCCTTGAGCATCAGGCCGAAGCGCTGGGCGTAGGTCAGGCCACCGGCTTTCAGGTTTTCCAGCACTTGGCCGTAGTCACTGGTGTTGACCACGATGGCCACGTCTTTGTGGTTCTTGGCCGCCGAGCGCACCATGGTCGGGCCGCCGATATCGATATTTTCGATGGCGGTCGGCAGGTCGCAGCCGGGCTTGTTGATGGTGGCTTCGAACGGGTAGAGGTTGACCGCCACCAGGTCGATCGGCTTGATGCCGTGTTCGGTCATGATGGCGTCGTCGATACCGCGACGGCCGAGGATGCCGCCGTGGATTTTCGGGTGCAGGGTCTTGACCCGACCGTCCATCATTTCCGCGAAACCGGTGTAGTCCGCCACTTCCACTGCGGCCACGCCGTTGTCCTGCAGCAGTTTGAAAGTCCCGCCCGTGGAGAGGATTTCCACGCCCAGGGCTTCCAGCCCACGGGCAAATTCGAGGATGCCGGTCTTGTCGGACACACTGATCAAGGCACGGCGGATCGGCAGGCGGGTAGTCTGGTCGGTCATTTCAATTTCCATCAAAAGCAAAGGAGTCAGCAAAAAAGGCGACCGTTTTTACGCGGGCGCCTTTCTGGTTGGATTGAATGCTTACAGCAAATCGTATTGTTTGAGCTTCTTGCGCAAGGTGCCACGGTTGAGGCCCAGCAGCTCACTGGCTTTGGTCTGGTTGCCCTTGACGTAGTTCATCACGCTTTCGAGCAAGGGCGCCTCGACTTCCGAGAGCACGAGGTTGTACACGTCCGTGACGGAAGCGCCCTCAAGGTGGGCGAAATAATTGTGCAGCGCCTTCTCGACACTCCCGCGAAGGGTCTGGCCTTCTTCGCTCGGCGTGTTGAGGTGCTGTTTCAAATTGACGTTGTCGCTCACGGGTGTTGTTCCACTCACTAAAGTCTCGGTCATCATCGTCATGCGGCCACCCCCTCTCCGTCCCCTGTCACCAGGCTCTTGTAACGTTCGTCGAAGAACTCACGAACGTTGGCGCACTGTGCTTCCGTATCATCCAAACGATTGAAGTGGGCGCGAAACTCCCTGGCGCCCGGCAGGGTTGCGAGATACCAGCCGACATGCTTGCGAGCAATGCGTACTCCCATCACGTCGCCATAGAAGGCGTGCAGGGCGGCCAGATGCTCTAGCAGAATACGTTCCACTTCGACCAGCTCCGGTGCCGGCAGGATCTGGCCGGTACGCAGGAAGTGCTCGATCTCACGGAAAATCCATGGCCGCCCCTGGGCAGCCCGGCCAATCAACAGGCCATCGGCGCCGGTGGCGTGCAGCACGCGCCGGGCTTTCTCGGCAGAATCGATGTCGCCATTGGCAAACACTGGCATCGACACCGCCTGCTTGATCGCGGCAATGGTGTCGTACTCGGCTTCACCGGTGTACAGATCGGCGCGGGTGCGGCCATGCACCGCCAGCGCTGTAATGCCCGCCTGTTCGGCGATCTTCGCCACCGTCAGGCCATTCTTGTTGTCCCGGTCCCAACCGGTACGGATCTTCAGGGTCACCGGCACATCGACTGCGGCGACAACGGCCTGCAGGATCTCGGCGACCAACTGCTCATCCTTCAACAGCGCGGAACCGGCGGCCTTGTTACAGACCTTCTTGGCCGGGCAGCCCATGTTGATGTCAATGATCTGCGCCCCCAACTCCACGTTGGCCCGGGCCGCATCCGCCAGCATCTGGGCATCTCCACCGGCGATCTGTACCGAGCGGGGCTCGGGATCACCTTCGTGGATCATGCGCATCCGCGATTTGCGGGTGTTCCACAGGCTCATGTCGCTGGTGACCATTTCCGAGACTACTAGACCCGCGCCCAGGCGCTTGCACAGCTGACGAAAGGGCTGATCGGTGACGCCCGCCATCGGGGCGAGAATCAAGCCGTTCTGCAATGTGTATGGGCCGATGCGTACCGCCGACATAGGACTTCCCTGTTGTGGGGCCGGATCATTAGAGTTCGAAAAAGGGTTGGCATGATACCCGCTCTCGATGACTGGATAAAGGCTGAATTGGATAAAATCTGAACAGCTATTTCTTTATCGCCGCCGGTTTGGTTGCGTGTTGTCCACTCGGGATTCCCCCTTCAGCGCCCTGAGGCATGCACCGATTCACTCGGGCGAATGAAAGCTCAGGCTGTAGTTCACGGCTTTATTGCCGGGGTCGAGGATGTCCAGGGAGATATGGATCGGGGTCTGCGATGGCATTTCGCTCACGCCGGCCAGTTCACCGCTGAGGTATTCGGCCGGCTTGAAGCGACGGCTGGCGATCAGGTTGCCGTTCAAATCGGCAAAACGCAGCTCCAGCAGCGGGAAAGGCTGGGAGAAGGTCGCACGGTTGTAGATGATCGCATCCACCACCAGCGCGCCGGCGAACTCCGGATGGCTGCGCACCACCAGGTTGCTGCTCTTGATATGGGCGATATCGACCCGTGACGGCAGCGTGCAGCCCAGAGTGGGGCACAGTTGCTGGAACCACGGGCGATAGGCGTCCTGGCGGGCCAGGTCGTCGAACTGGTAGGCGATGTACTGGCCGGCCAGGCCCGCGGCGGCCATCAGCACCAGCAACAGCCAGATCAGGCGCCGGCCCCAGCCCGCCGGACGTTTCTGCGCGTAGAGGTGCAGCGGATCGTCTTCCAGGTCCTGCAGCACTTCGTCGTGAACGCCTGCGGTGACACGTGGGCGCTTGCGACGGGGTTGCGGGCGCTCTTCGGGTTCGGGCTCGTCCACGGCGTCGGCGACGGGGGTCACAGGCAGGTCGAGTTCGTCAGGGATCGGGGTCGAGCGCAGCGGTGGTTCGTCGTCCATGTCGTCGGTGTGGAACGACATGGACGGTTCGGTGCGCTGTTTGGTCGCAGGGGCTTTGGCCGGTTCGGCGACGTTTTCGGCGGGTTGAACGCGTTCTTCGGGCGGTTCGCTGAACAGGCTGGCCGCCCACTTTTCCTCTTCGGCCTTGATCGTGTCGCGGCTGGCGCTGAGGGGTTCTTCCTTTTGTCGACGATCGGAGCCGGGTTGGCGACGATCCACACCGGTGGTTTGGGTGTGCTGAATCTCGCGGCGTTCCAGCTTGGCCAGTTCCTCGTCCAGGTCGAGGTTGTCCAGGTCCAGCGCTTCGGCGGCCCACTGTTTCTGGCTGATCGTCCGTGGCGCCGGGGGCGCGGCCTGCTGTTCAGGTTCCGGCGCGGGGGCCTGGGCGCGTTGCTCCAGCAATTGGCGCGCGGCGTTGAACACTTGCAGGCAGGAGCCGCAGCGCACCACGCCGCGCGCCACGCTCAACTGAGCGTGGTTGACGCGAAAACGTGTCTGGCAATGCGGGCACTGGGTGACGAAACTGTCGGTCATGCGGCCATCCGATTCAGGCAAGCGCTCATTCTAGCGCCGACGCCCGCTGATGCGTACCCAGCCATCACGGTTAGCGATCGGGTCCAGCTCGAAATCCTGGGCGTAAGCGGCGGCCACGTCCTCTCCCTGTTCGGCGAGGATGCCCGACAGGGCCAGGCGGCCCCCCGGCTTGACCAGCCTCGACAACTGCGGCGCCAGGGACACCAGCGGCCCGGCGAGGATATTGGCCACCAGCACATCGGCCTGCACCTGGGGCAATTGCTCCGGCAGGTACAGCGGGAATTTGCCTTCGGGAATGTTGTTGCGCCCGGCGTTATCGCGGGAGGCTTCCAGGGCTTGCACGTCGATGTCCGTGCCCACGGCTTCCTTGGCGCCCAGCAGCAGGGCGGCAATCGCCAGGATGCCCGAGCCGCAACCGAAGTCCAGCACATGGCTGTCGGTCAGGTCCTGGCCGTCCAGCCATTCCAGGCACAGTGCGGTGGTGGGGTGGGTGCCGGTGCCGAAGGCCAGGCCCGGGTCCAGCAGCAGGTTGACCGCGTCGGGTTCCGGGGCGGCGTGCCAGCTCGGTACGATCCACAGGCGCTGGCCGAAACGCATGGGCTGGAAGTTGTCCATCCAGCTGCGTTCCCAGTCCTGGTCTTCGATGATTTCGCTGTGGTGCTCGGGCAGCGGGCTGCCGGTGAGCAGTTCCATGTGGGCCAGCACGCTGGCGGCATCGGTGCCGTCCTCGAACAGGGCCAGCAGGTGGGTGTGGGACCACAGCGGGGTGGTGTTGAGTTCGGGCTCGAAGATCGGTTGGTCTTCGGCGTCCATGAAGGTCACCGAGACAGCGCCCACTTCGAGGAAAGCGTCTTCGTAGGTTTCGGCTTGTTCTGGGCTGATGGCGAGACGGACTTGCAGCCAAGGCATGGCGGGCACCTTTGAAAAAATGAGTGTGCAGCGGGGAGGGGCTGCGAAAGGGCGCAAGTTTACGCCAGCGGCGGGCAGAAGACGACACTACTGACTGCGCACCGGTCAAATGTGGGAAGGGACTTGCTCCCGATAGCGGTGTGTCAGCCAACTTAACCTGTGGCTGAACTGCCGCCATCGGGAGCAAGCCCCCACAGTTGGACTGTGTACATCTTCAAAATAGAGGGCGCACAAACAACAAAACCGCCCGAAGGCGGCTTTGTTGGGTGGAGCACTTACTGGTTGGCCAGCTTGTGTTCCAGGTAGTGAATGTTCACACCACCTTCGCAGAAGCCTTCATCACGTACCAGGTCCCGATGCAGCGGGATGTTGGTCTTGATGCCGTCGACCACGATTTCGTCCAGGGCGTTGCGCATGCGGGCCATGGCCTCGTCGCGGGTAGCGCCCCAGGTGATCAGCTTGCCGATCAGCGAGTCGTAGTTGGACGGAACCTTGTAGCCGCTGTACAGGTGCGAATCGACGCGAACGCCGTTGCCGCCCGGTGCATGGAAATGCTTGACCAGGCCTGGACTCGGGATAAAGGTTTTCGGGTCTTCGGCGTTGATCCGGCACTCCAGGGAGTGGCCGTGGATCTTCACGTCGTCCTGGGTGAAGGACAGCTCGTTACCGGCGGCGATGCTCAGCATCTCCTTGACGATGTCGATACCGGTGACCATCTCCGAAACCGGGTGTTCCACCTGCACGCGAGTGTTCATCTCGATGAAGTAGAAACGACCGTTCTCATAGAGGAACTCGAAGGTGCCGGCGCCACGGTAGTTGATGTCGATGCACGCCTTGACGCAACGCGCCAGCACTTCTTCGCGGGCTTTCTCGTCGAGGCCCGGTGCCGGTGCTTCTTCCAGCACCTTCTGGTGACGACGTTGCAGCGAGCAATCGCGGTCGCCCAGGTGGATGGCGTGGCCCTGGCCGTCGGACAGTACCTGCACTTCCACGTGACGTGGGTTGGTCAGGTACTTCTCCAGGTAGACCATCGGGTTGCCGAACCAGGCAGCCGCTTCGGAGCGCGTCTGCTTGGCCGCTTCGATCAGGTCTTCTTCCTTGTGCACCACGCGCATGCCGCGACCACCACCGCCACCGGCGGCCTTGATGATCACCGGGTAACCGACTTCGCGACCGATGCGCAGGGCGGTTGCCTCGTCTTCAGGCAGCGGGCCGTCGGAACCAGGAACGGTAGGCACGCCGGCTGCGATCATGGCGTCCTTGGCCGAGACCTTGTCGCCCATCAGGCGAATGGTTTCGGCTTTCGGGCCGATGAAGGCGAACCCGGATTTTTCCACCTGTTCGGCGAAGTCGGCGTTTTCCGCAAGGAAGCCGTAGCCAGGGTGGATGCCATCGGCGCCGGTCACTTCTGCCGCGGCGATGATGTTCGAGACTTTCAGGTACGAGTTCGCAGCCAGTGGCGGGCCGATGCAGATGCTTTCGTCCGCCAGTTTCACGTGCATCAATTCAGTATCGGCCGTCGAGTAAACAGCGACGGTCTTGATGCCCTCTTCCTTACAGGCGCGCAGGATCCGCAGCGCGATCTCGCCGCGGTTGGCGATCAGGACTTTTTGCAGTTTCTTCGCAGGTTTCAACATCGAAGGCGCTCCGCGGTTCAAACGATGGTGAACAGCGGCTGGTCGTACTCAACCGGCTGACCGTTTTCCACCAGGATGGATTCGATGACGCCGGCTTTTTCAGCGGTGATGTGGTTCATCATTTTCATCGCTTCGACGATGCAGATGGTGTCGCCCACTTTCACGGTCTGGCCCACTTCAACGAAGGCTGGCGAGGTCGGTGCCGGGGTGCGGTAGAAGGTACCGACCATTGGCGACTTGACCACGAAGCCGTTCAGCACTGGCGCGGCCGGTGCGGCAGGCGCAGCAGCGGCAGCAGGTGCTGCGGCCGGAGCGGCAGCAGGTGCCGGCGCTTGCATTTGAGGTGCGTAGAACTGCTGTGCCGGGGTCTTGCTGTGGCGGCTGATCCGTACGGACTCTTCGCCTTCCTTGATTTCCAGCTCGTCGATACCGGATTCTTCCAGCAGTTCGATCAGTTTCTTAACTTTACGGATATCCATGAATCATCAACTCCCAAGGGTCGGTCAGGGGCGCTTGGCCTGTTCTTCAAGCTGTTCCAGGGCGGCCTCCAGGGCCAGTCGGTAACCGCTGGCGCCAAGGCCGCAGATCACTCCTACCGCTACGTCGGAGAAGTAAGAGTGATGGCGGAAAGGTTCGCGTTTGTGCACGTTGGACAAATGCACTTCGATGAATGGGATGCTCACCGCCAGCAGCGCGTCACGTAATGCAACACTTGTGTGCGTAAAAGCGGCGGGATTGATCAGGATAAAGTCCACGCCTTCGCCGCGCGCGGCATGGATGCGATCAATCAATTCGTACTCGGCATTGCTTTGCAGGTAGAGCAAATGGTGGCCGGCTTCACGAGCCCGTCGCTCCAGATCGAGGTTGATCTGTTCCAGGGTCACTGCCCCGTAGACGCCCGGTTCGCGGGTGCCGAGCAGGTTCAGGTTGGGTCCGTGAAGAACCAGTAAGGTCGCCATCGGCTGTTCCTTGTTTTTGATGTGGGTACGGCAGAACCCGGCGACTATGCCGCAAAGCCTTTATGACTGTCCAGTTCTATGCAGTAGGCGGCACGATTAGCGAGGATTGCGCGAAATTTGTGACTGAGAGTCTGAATCCAGTCATTGGCAACACCGTCTCGAGATCGATGCAGGCCAGCGCCTACCGTTGATCTTCGTGGGGGTCAGACGCGGAAGGCCTGCACGGCGGTGTTGAGTTGCCCGCCCAGTACCAGCAGATGCTCGCCCTGGCTGCGGCCCTGGCCGATACGCAGCAGGTTGTCCTCGCCCAACCGGTGGATGCGCTCGCTGTTGTCGCGAATTTCACTGACGGCGCCGCTTTGCTGCGCGGTCACATCGGCGATGCGCACGGCGGTGTCGGAAATGGTCTGGATCGCGCCGACGATTTCATCCAGCGCGCCGTCGGCCGCTTGTGCTTGCTGGGCGGTGGCTTCGGCGTGTTCGACCTGGGCGCGCATGCCTTCCACCGATTGGTGGGCGGCGCTTTGCAGGCCGGCGATCAGGCCCTGGATTTCGGCGGTGGCGCCGGCGGTGCGCTGGGCCAGGGAGCGTACTTCGTCGGCGACCACGGCAAAGCCACGCCCGGCTTCACCGGCGCGGGCGGCTTCAATCGCCGCGTTGAGCGCCAGCAGGTTGGTCTGGTCGGCAATCGCGCGGATCACCGTCAACACGCCGCCAATGGTGGCGGATTCTTCGGCGAGTTTTTCGATCATCTGCGCATTTTGCTGCACTTCACCCACCAGCGCGTACAGCCCGGTCAGGCTCAGGCCGATCACCCGCTGACCTTGCTCCACCGCCTGGCCGGCACTGCGACTGGCCCCGGCGGCCTGGCTGGCATCGCCGGCCACTTGCTGGATGGTCGCTTCCAGTTCACCCAGGGAGTCGCGAATCTGTGCGGTATCCCCGGCCTGACGTTCGGCGCCGTCGTGCAGGCCGCTGCTCAGTTCGGCCAGGGCACGGCTGCTGCCGGCCACTTCTTCGGCATTGCCGCGAATGGTGCCCACCAGGTCCACCAGATAGGCGCGCAAACGGTTGAGGGACGCTTCGATGTCGCGCAGTTCGCGGTTGGTCTTGCCCAGGGCGATCGACTGGCTGAAGTCGCCTTCGGCCCAGGTCGACAAGGCCGGCGCCAGATTGGTCAGCACCCGTGCCAGGCGGCGCTGGAGCGTGTCGATCAGCAGGGCGATCAGCAGGATCAGGCCGATCATCACCCCTTGCATCAGGCGCACTTCGCCCTGGATTTTGCCGTGCTGGGCACGCACTACCGGCTCGAGGCTGGCGATCGCCTGTTGCACGGCGGCGATTTTCAGGTGGGTGCTCGCGGCCAGGTCGGCGCGTTGCTGGATCTGTTCGCGGGTGCGCTTGAGTTCGGCAGGGTAGCGGGTGAGCAGGGTGTTGAGTTCGCGCTTGAGGTCGACGCCGGTGTCCTGGGCTTCGGTTTTTTCGGTGTTTTCCAGGCCCATCAGTGCGGAAAAGTCGTCGGCGCCGGACTCGGCGCTGGTCTTCACGCCGAGCAATGGCAGTTGCTCCAACTGATCGGCCTGGCTGCGGATATTGCTGACTTCGCGCTCGACATCGTCGGCCAGTTCCGCGCGCCCGCTGCTCACCAGCTTGTCGCGGGCCAGGGACAACTTGCCCAGGTGCTGGGACGCTGCCAGCAGCGGCGGCAGGTAGCGCGCCGCTTGCGCGGAGTTGACGCCGATGGCGTATTGGCTCAGTTGCTCCAGGTTCGCGCCCAGTTCACGCTCGGCTTGCAGCAACAGCGCTTGCGGGTCGCCCGCCAGCTTGCCGGCCGCGAGCAGTTCGGTTTTGCTGAAGGTATCCAGGTCCGTCAGGCTGGGACGCAGGTTACGGGCCAGATCGGCGGGCAATTCGTCCAGGTGCTGCAACAGGCTTTCCAGGCTCTGGCTGGCGCTGCTCAAGCGCAGTGCATCGCCGCTGGCCAGGTAGTCGTCGATATTGCGTGCTGCCTGATTCTGGAAGGTCTGCGACAGGCCCAGGTAGCGCTCCATCAGCAAGTAAGGCTGCTCCAGCGCGCGTTGCGACCACCAGAGCGTGGCCCCAAGGGCCAGGCAGACGGCCACCAGCAGGAGGGTATTGAGATTGGTCAGCAGCTTCAGGCGCATGCGGAATTTCAACCGACAGCAAAGGGTAAGTGCCTGAAGTTATTGCGTTTGCGTTACAAAGTTATGACGGAATCAGTGGAATCCGGTGAAAAGATGGCACTTTGCTTTGACGTGCGCGCGGCTTGCACGCGATTGCGTCCGGCATCCTTGGCGCGGTACAGCGCTTCGTCGGCTTCGGCGGCCATCATCAGGCTGTCGGACTCGTCGCACAGCTCCGCCACGCCGGCGCTGAAGGTGCACCACAAGTCCTCGGGCTGGGCCGGGTAGTGAATTTCGGCAAAGCGCCCGCGAATTTCGTCCAGCACGCGGCAGGCCGATTCCAAGTCGGTGTCGGGCATCACAATCGCGAATTCTTCACCGCCGTAGCGCCCGATGTAGTCGGTCTTGCGCAAGCGCTGCTTGAGAAACAGCGCCAGGCTCTTGATCACCCGGTCGCCCATGGGGTGGCCGTGGCTGTCGTTGACCCGCTTGAAGTGGTCGATATCGAGCATGGCAAAGCTCAGCGGCTTGTTTTCGCGACGTGAGCGAAAGCTGCAGTCTTCGAGCAATTGCAGGATATGGGTGTGGTTGTACAGCCCGGTCAGGCTGTCGCGCACCATCCGCGCCTTGAGGTTGCGCGCGCGGGCCGCGCGGTTGCGCACGGTGGTGATCAGGTGGCGCGGCTTGATCGGCTTGGTGAGGAAGTCGTCGCCGCCTTCGCTCATGGCGTCCAGTTGTTTATCCAGGTCGTCTTCGGCCGACAGGTAGATGATCGGCACGCTGACGTAGCGATCATTGTGGCGAATCACCTTGGCCAGTTCAGTGCCGGTACAGGCTGGCATGTACATGTCGAGGATGATCAGGTCGGGCTGGAAATCCGCCAGCTCGGCCATGGCCTGGATCGGTTCGATCAAGGTCCGGGTGATGATGCCGGCGCTGTTGAGCAGCCGCTCGGTATGCAGCGCCTGGGCCCGCGAGTCGTCGATGATCAACACTTTGTAGGGATCGTACTGCGCGACGCAGGTCAGCACTTCGATCTTTTCCAACAGGCTGGACGCTTCCAGCGTACCGGTGAGGAATTCCTGGCCGCCGGCGCGCACGGCGGCGAGTCGAGTGGGGGTGTCGGTTTCGTGCAGGCTGAAAAACAGCAACGGCAGTCGTTGCTCCAGGCCGTCCTGGGCTTCTGCGGCGAGCATGAGGCCAAGGCCGGTGCCGCAGAAATCCACGTCCATCACAATCGCCGACGGCAGGCGCTCGGCCATGCATGCACGAAACGCCTCGACGCTGGCCAGAGGCTGGGCGCTCATGCCAAAGAACTCCAACTGCTTGGCCAGCCGTTCGGCGCGTTCGTAATCGTCGAGCATCACGTAGATCGGCTTGCGCATCGGCGGCAGGAAGGTTTGTTCCAGCTGATCGCCCTGGCGCAGGCCGGTGCGGGACAGGCGCTGCATCAAGCGGTTGAGTTCGGTGATCAGATGGCTGCTCAGGCGGCCGCGATTATCGTCCACCGCCTTGAGGGATTCGCCGATGTGCTGCGCCAACTGGCTGTGTTCGGGCTGTTCGAAGCGCTCGGCAAAGCGCAGCAGGCGCACGTTGGCTTCGCTGAGCTCGGAAAGGTCGGTGCTGGACCATTCGCTGCGTTGCAGGCGCTGCCAGATCTCAAGAATTTGACGTGCCTGATGAATTACCCGCTGGGCAAAGTGCTGCTTGAGGCGCTCACGGCTGGGGTCTTCTGGCTCGGTCATATCCTGACTACTAGTGAGGGAGCATGCTGAGGTCGACTGGTGGCTGTATGCTAGCACCTCTTTTCCATAGGGGGAGTGTCATATATCAATTAACTGTCCAGAGCGGGTATTCAGTTATTGACCCATTGGTCGCGCAGCGGAAAAACTGTGCATCCCTTATAGTCGAACCTCCCGGCTGCGCCGCTTTGATGAAAAGCACCGCGTCGGCGGGCACGATGGGGTAGGGTTGTGGTCGGAGTGCTTGAACGCACGCCGTCAATTGAAGTGCATGAACTCAAGTGATTGAAAGGATATCGCCATGCTGGACTGGAAAAACCGTGCAGGCAGTGCCAAAGGCCCCGCGCCCGAGCCCAAGTCGGCCAACCGCGGCTATTTTCGTACATTACTGAAGAGCCGAGCCTTGCTCAGCGTGATTGGCCTGTACCTGTTGGTCACTGGTGCCCTGGGCTGGTACTGGAGCGAAGAGCCGGCGCTGTTCCCGGTCCAGCAGAACGCCCAGCTTGCCGCCGAGAAGGAAGGCAAGCCGATGGTGGTGGGCTACACCACCGTGGAAACCCTCAAGACCGTGGCCGGCACCTTGCTGAACAAGCCCGGTGGCTATATTTCCAACGACCGTTTCCCGCCAGGCCTGTGGATGGACAACATGCCGAGCTGGGAATACGGCGTGCTGGTGCAGGTGCGCGACCTGACCCGCGCCCTGCGTAAAGACTTCGCCCGTTCCCAGTCGCAGTCGGCGGAAGACTCGGACCTGGCCAAGGCCGAGCCGCGTTTCAACTTCGACAACAAGAGCTGGGTGCTGCCTTCCAGTGAGTCGGAGTACCAGGAAGGTATCAACTCCCTGAGCCGCTATGAGGCCCGCCTGTCCGACCCGAACCAGCGCGGCGCCTTGTTCTATGCGCGCGCCGATAACCTCAACAACTGGCTGGGCGATGTCGCCACGCGCCTGGGTTCGTTGTCGCAACGTCTGTCGGCCAGCGTTGGCCGGGTCAAGCTGAACACCTCACTGAAAACCGAAGCGCTGGCGCCGGGTGAAGTGCCGCAGCTCGACGAAGAAGTGGTGGAAACCCCATGGATGCAGATCGACAACGTGTTCTATGAAGCCCGTGGCCAGGCCTGGGCCTTGTCCCATCTGCTGCGCGCCATCGAAGTCGATTTTGCCGACGTGCTGGCCAAGAAGAACGCCACCGTCAGCGTGCGCCAGATCATTCGTGAGCTGGAGGCGTCCCAGGAGCCGGTGTGGAGCCCGATGATCCTCAACGGCAGCGGCTTTGGCATATTGGCCAACCACTCGTTGGTGATGGCCAACTACATTTCCCGGGCCAACGCGGCGGTGATCGATTTGCGTCAACTGCTCAACCAGGGTTGATGATGGACACCCCTCAAAAGGAGGCCGCGCACCGTGCAGCCTCTGATGCGGAACTGATCTGCTGGGTGGACGAGCAGGACAATCTGCTCGGCCACCTGGTCAGGTCCGACCTGCGCCAGCGCGGCCTTATCGGCCGCTGCACGTTTATCTTCCTGTTCAATTCGGCGGGTTTGCTGTGTGTGCATCGGCGCACACTGAGCAAAGCCTTGTACCCCGGTTTCTGGGACACGGCGGCCGGTGGAATGGTCGCGGCCGGTGAGTCCTATGCACTGTCGGCGGCCCGCGAGCTGGAAGAGGAACTGGGTGTCGACGGTGTGGAACTGACCGAACATGACCACTTCTACTTTGAGGATGGCAACAGCCGGCTGTGGTGCAGATCCTATTCCGCCATCTGGGATGGACCGCTGCGGCTGCAGCCCGAAGAAGTCATGGAAGCGCGCTTTTTACCGATTGAACAGGTGCTGCAGGAGGCCGGACAAAAGCCTTACTGTCCGGACGCCCAAGAGGGCTTGCGGCGCTATCTGGCCTTGCGTCGCTAAAGTTGCATGAATTGGCGCTATTTGGCTCTTAGCAAGTGAGCTTTTTGTCGTTACACTGCGCGACTTTTCACCCGAACCACCCGTGTTCCACCCCGTGATTCCTGTGGGAACCATGACATTGTTGGTTCGGTAGCGCTGCCCCTGCCTGAGTGGGGCTTCGCGGTCGGTCATTCCCCTTTGCGGGTGCCGATCAGTCTTTGTCCTCCCAAGAGGATTGCCGGTGGCCAAAAAAGCCGCATCCTTCGCCGCCCTTGGTGGCCTGGTATTTTCCACCGACGCAGGTCGACACTGCCCGGACTGTCGTCAGCCCGTGGATTCGTGTACCTGCAAACAGACCCTGATCCCCGAAGGCGACGGCATTGCCCGCGTGCGCCGCGAGAGCAAAGGCCGTGGCGGCAAGACGGTGACCACCATCACCGGCGTGCCCCTGGCCGAAGACGCCCTGAAGGAGCTCGCCACCGCGCTGAAAAAACGCTGTGGCACCGGTGGCGCGTTGAAAGACGGCGTCATCGAGATCCAGGGCGATCACGTCGAGTTGCTGTTGGCCGAGCTGATCAAGCGCGGTTACAAGGCCAAGAAGTCCGGCGGCTGAAAGCCTCTTCCCAACCTGTGTCTAAACTCTGTCCTGCGAGTGGGGTCTACCTCCCTTACAGGCAAATCGTCATTTTCATTCTTTAGACTGCGCCTGCCTCGAACGAGGGGTGGCGCTTTCGCCTTCATTTATAGGGGACTTCGATGTCCGTACGACGCACACGCAAAGACGATGGCAGCCAATGGACAGTTGCGGACAGCCGCAGTGTTTACGGGATTCGCCATTGGGGGGCCGGGTATTTCGCGATCAATGATGCCGGTCGCGTTGAAGTCCGTCCGAACGGCCCGAGCAGCACACCTGTCGACCTTTACGAACAAGTGGATGCGCTGCGCAAAAGCGGCCTGTCCCTGCCGCTGCTGGTGCGTTTTCCCGACATCCTGCAAGACCGCGTGCGTCAATTGACCGGTGCCTTCGACGCCAACATCGAGCGCCTGGAATACCAGAGCAAGTACACCGCGCTGTACCCGATCAAGGTGAACCAGCAGGAGGCGGTGATCGAAAACATCATCGCCACCCAGGACGTGTCCATCGGCCTGGAAGCCGGCTCCAAGCCTGAGCTGCTGGCCGTGCTGGCCCTGGCGCCGAAGGGCGGCACCATCGTCTGCAACGGTTACAAGGACCGTGAGTTCATCCGTCTGGCGCTGATGGGCCAGAAGCTCGGCCACAACGTGTTTATCGTGATCGAGAAAGAGTCCGAAGTCGGGCTGGTGATCCAAGAGGCCGCCAGCCTCAAGGTCAAGCCTCAGGTCGGCCTGCGGGTGCGCTTGTCGTCCCTGGCGTCGAGCAAGTGGGCGGACACCGGTGGCGAGAAGTCCAAGTTCGGCCTGTCGGCGGCGCAATTGCTGTCGGTGGTCGAGCGCTTCCGTGCGGCCGGCCTGGACCAGGGCATCCGCCTGTTGCACTTCCATATGGGCTCGCAGATCGCCAACCTGGCCGACTACCAGCACGGGTTCAAGGAAGCCATTCGTTACTACGGCGAACTGCGCAACCTCGGCCTCCCGGTGGACCACATCGACGTGGGCGGTGGCCTGGGCGTGGATTACGACGGCACCCACTCGCGTAATGCCAGCTCTATCAACTACGACATGGACGACTACGCCGGCGTCGTCGTGGGCATGCTCAAGGAATTCTGCGACGCGCAGAGCCTGCCGCATCCGCACATCTTCTCCGAAAGCGGCCGCTCCCTGACCGCCCACCACGCCATGCTGGTGGTGCAGGTGACCGACGTCGAGAAGCACAACGACGAAATGCCGCAGATCGAAAACAAGGACAGCCTGCCGGAAACCGTGCAATGGCTGGTGGACCTGCTGGGCCCGACCGACATCGAGATGGTCACCGAAACCTACTGGCGCGCCACCCACTACATGAGCGACGTGGCCACCCAGTACGCCGACGGCAAGCTGACCCTGGCAGAAAAAGCCCTGGCCGAACAATGCTACTTCGCCGTGTGCCGCCGCCTGCACAACTCGCTCAAGGCCCGCCAGCGCTCGCACCGCCAGGTGCTGGACGAACTCAACGACAAGCTGGCTGACAAGTACATCTGCAACTTCTCGGTGTTCCAGAGCCTGCCGGATACCTGGGCGATAGGCCAGGTGCTGCCGATCCTGCCCCTGCATCGCCTCGACGAAGAGCCGCTGCGCCGCGCGGTGTTGCAGGATCTGACCTGCGACTCCGACGGCAAGATCAAGCAATACGTCGACGAGCAGAGCATCGAGACCAGCCTGCCGGTACATGCATTGAACGAAGGCGAAGATTATCTGCTGGGGATCTTCCTGGTGGGCGCCTATCAGGAAATTCTCGGCGACATGCACAACCTGTTCGGCGATACCGACTCGGTGAACATCTACCAGCGTGAAGACGGATCGGTGTTCAGCGCCGGTATCGAGACCCACGACACCATCGAAGACATGCTGCGCTATGTGCACTTGTCGCCGGAGGAGTTGATGACGCATTACCGCGACAAGTGCGCGAGCGCGAAGATCAGTGCCAGTGAGCGTACCCAGTTTCTGGATGCGTTGCGGTTGGGGCTGACGCGTTCGTCTTACCTGTCTTCCTGAGTTTTTCGCCGATCTTCTCGGAGGGCCGCTGCCAGTGCAGTGGCCCTTTTTTACGTCTGTGGTTGTTGGTTTTACTGAACAATCAGGCAAAGGTCTTGTTGGCAGTTTTTCGTTTTTCCGATTGCCGTGACGTACTTCAAGCTGTTTTCTTTGTCGGCGGGTGTTATTGACACGGGGTATTGAGACATATCTCGTTCGAGGGTCTGCTTAGGGGCGAGCGTTTCTTTGAGCCCTTTCTGAACCACAAATACATTGACCGCGCTGTTGTTCCTGATCTCAACGTTCTTCAGGGCCGGGACGGGTTCTGCACTCGGAGCCTGTACCGGGTCCACCGTGATTTGGCCGTCGGGCGAGAGGTCCGGTGGGCCGCCATCAGAGCCGGTAGCGTCCAGCGCCAACGTAGCTTGCGCCCACAGGGCAATCAGTAGGATGACAACTCCTTTGCTTGCTTTCAGGTTCATGGGGCAACTTCCCTGGTTGTTTGGGCCACGGTAGCGGAGGTGGTTAATCTCCTGCTGTTCGTAGCCTATTCAACGCCTGTCCCCTCTGTTTGTAACCTGTGAGAACTAACAGGTGCTTATGTGCGCTCGATGGGCGCTGCGTCATTGAGCCAGCGGTCCTGCTTATTCAAACGCCAGGCGATCGCCCATAGCGTCAGGCTGCGCAGGGCCATGAACAGCAGGAAGCTGATCCACAGGCCGTGGTTGCCGTAGCCCTGCAACAGCCAGGCGAATGGCAGCAGGATCAGCACGGTCAGCAGCATGCCATTGCGCATCTCCCGCGCGCGCGTGGCGCCGATGAACAGTCCGTCCAGCAAGTAGCTCCACACCGCGATCAACGGCAGAACCGCCAGGTACGGCAGGTAGAGGTCGGCGGTTTCGCGCACGCTGGGGATATCGGTCTGCATGGCGATAAACAGGTGGCCGGCGAAGGTGAAGAGCAGGGCGAAACCGACGCTGGCAATCAGCGACCAACCGCAGGCGACCACCAATGAACGGCGCAACGCCTGACGGTCGTGTGCGCCAATGGCATGGCCGCACAGGGCTTCGACCGCATGGGCCAGGCCGTCCAGGGCATGGGCGGTCAGCAGCAGGCCGTTGAGCAGCAGCGCGTTGGCCGCCACGGTGGCGTCGCCCAGGCGTGCGCCCTGCACCGTGATCATGAAAAACACCGATTGCAGCGCCAGGCTGCGGATGAAAATGTCGCGGTTCACCGCCAGCAATGGGCGCCAGCTTTGCCACACCCTCAGCGCAGCCCAAGCGATATGCCCAGGGTAGGCGCGCAGGGCTTTTTGCGTGAGCGCCAGGCCAAGGAGGGCACCGGTCCATTCTGCGATCACCGAGGCACGGGCAGAGCCGACCACGCCCCAGTCCAGTCCGAGGACGAACCATAAGTTCAGGGCGATGTTGACCAGATTGGTGGTCAGCAGGATCGCCAGCGGTGCGCGGGCGTTCTGTGTGCCGAGGAACCAGCCGACCAGAGCGTAGCTGGCCAAGGCGGCGGGCAGGCCGAACAGGCGGGTGTGGAAGAATTCGCGGGTCAGTTGATTCAGTTCGGGAGAGGGTTGCATCCACGCCAGCGCCAGGTTGCTCAGCGGTATGCCCACCGTGCCGAGCAACATCGCCAGCCCCAGGGCCAGCAGCAAACCCTGCAACAGAATCTGTCGCAACGCCGCCCCATCGTTACGCCCGGCGGCCTGGGCTGCGAAGCCCGTGGAACCCATGCGCAAAAAGCCCATGGCCCAGGCCAGGAAGGTATACAGGCTGGCCCCGACCGCCACCGCACCCAGTTGGTGGGCATGGGGCAGGTGGCCGATGACCATGCTGTCGACCAGGGCCACCAGCGGTACCGAGATGTTCGACAGAATCATCGGCGCGGCCAGTGCCCAGACGCGGAGATGGGTGGGTCGGTGGCGCCAGTCGGTGAGAAGGGTGGTCATTTTGGCTCCTTTTGGGAGCCGCATTGTAACCGGCTGTCAGGGGCAAACTGGACCCATGTAGAGCCCATTTGCGCGATCCCCCAGATGGCAAAAAGTTGCACAGTAAAAAGCTGAAAAACCACCCCTAAATCCTCTGTATCCCTTGATTTACAAGGGCTGCAGCCAAGTGCGCAAGAAGTTGCACAGCACTGTGCAACTTCTTGCGCACTTTTCCCCCTTTTTTCGCTGAAAAAAGCTGTTTTCCCCGCCTGAGTTTCGATAACTAATTGTTTTATATGGCAATTATTCTTATTGGCACGCTGTTTGATATGAAGACTCTCCCCAACGGGCAATTTCGCCCCTTGGGCACCTTCATTTTTCAAGCAAGGAGCACCTCCATGGCAACCCCCGCTTACATGTCCATCACCGGCACCAAACAAGGCCTGATCACCGCCGGGGCCTTCACCGCCGACTCAGTGGGCAACACCTATCAGGAAGGCCACGAAGACCAAGTCATGGTCCAGGGCTTCAGTCACGAAGTGATCATCCCGCGTGATCCGCAGTCCGGCCAACCCACCGGTCAGCGCGTGCACAAGCCCGTCAAGATCACCAAGGTCTTCGACAAATCCTCGCCGCTGTTGCTGGCGGCCCTGACCTCCGGCGAACGCCTGAGCGAAATCACCATCCAGTGGTACCGCACCTCGGCGGCCGGCACCCAGGAGCACTACTTCACCACCAAGCTCGAGGACGCAATCATCGTCGATATCAAGGACCACATGCACAACTGCCAGGACCCGGCGAACGCGCACTTCACCCACTTGGAGGACGTCGCGTTCACCTACCGCAAAATCACCTGGACCCACGAAGTGTCCGGCACTTCGGGCTCCGATGACTGGCGCGCGCCGGTCGTTGCCTAAGCCTGGCTGACCCCTGCGGGACATCGGCCAGCCGCACTGGCCGATGTTGTTTTTTCGCTGCATGACAGAAGGAAAAAGGGATGTTCGCACCAGCCAACCAGACCCACTTCCGCCTCATCCTCAAGGGGCTGAAATACGAGCTTAAAGTCCTTTCCCTCACGGGGCGCGAAGCCATCAGCCAACCCTTCGCGTTCGACATTGAACTGGTCAGCGAACACCCGTCGTTCGACCTCGAGGCACTGTTGCACAAGCCCGCGTTTTTGCAGCTGGCACCGGACGGCCGCGGCGTTCATGGCCAACTTCATCGCGTGGCCCAGGGCGACGCCGGCAAGCGCCTGAGCCGCTATTCGGTGACCCTGCGCCCGCAACTGGCGTACCTCGCGCACCGCTTCAACCAGCGCATCTTCCAGAACCTCAATGTGCCCAGCATCATTGCCCAGGTTCTCGAAGAACATGGCATCCAGAGCACGGCCTACACCTTTCACCTGGGCACGACGTATCCCACACGGGATTACTGCGTTCAATACGACGAATCCGACCTGCATTTCATCCAGCGCCTGTGCGAAGAAGAAGGTATTCACTACCACTTCCAGCACAGCGCCACCGCCCACACCGTGGTGTTCGGCGACGACCAGACGGTGTTCCCCAGACTCGCCCCCGTGGCCTACCAGCAAGACGCCGGCCTGGTGGCCAGCGAGCCGGTGGTCAAGCGCTTCGACCTGCGCCTGGAAACCCGCACCAGCCGGACCACCCGCCGCGACTACAACTTTGAAATCCCCCGCGTCACCCTCGAAGGCGACGAGCGTAGCGACGCCCTGCCCGACCTCGAAGACTACGACTACCCCGGCCGTTTCCACGACAGCCAACGCGGCAGGCACCTGGCCAAACGCGCCCTCGAACGCCACCGCAGCGACTACCAGCTCGCCGAAGGCAAAAGCGATCAACCGCTGCTGCTCAGCGGCCACTTCCTGCCCCTGACCCACCACCCCAAAGCCCGCTGGAACGACCTGTGGCTGCTCACCGAAGTCCTCCACGAAGGCAAACAGCCCCAAGTCCTCGAAGAATCCATCACCAGCGACACCACCGACAATAAGGACGATTTCCACCAGGGCTACCGCAACCGTTTTCTCGCCACGCCGTGGGACGTGTTCTATCGCCCACCGCTGAACCATCCCAAACCACGCATCCTCGGCAGCCAAAGTGCCGTGGTCACCGGCCCCGAAGGCGAAGAAATCCACTGCGACGAACACGGCCGCGTCAAAGTGCAATTCCACTGGGACCGCGAAGGACGGGGCGACGACAAAAGCAGTTGCTGGCTGCGTGTTTCCAGCAGTTGGGCCGGCGCCCGCTACGGCGGCATCGCCATCCCCCGCGTCGGCATGGAAGTGCTGGTGACCTTCCTTGAAGGCGACCCCGACCAACCGCTGATCAGCGGCTGCCTGTACCACAAAACAAACCCCGCCCCCTACCCACTGCCGGCGAACAAAACCCGCACCGTGTTCAAAACCATGAGTTCACCCGGCGGCAGCGGCTTCAACGAACTGCGCATCGAAGACAAAAAAGGCGCGGAACAAATCTTCCTGCACGCCCAGCGCGATTGGGACGAAAACATCGAACACGACCAGAAAATCCGCGTCGGCAACGAACGCCACGACACCGTCGAGAAGAACGCCTACAGCGAATTCAAGGCCGAGGAACACCACACCGTCCATGCCGACCGCAAAGTCCAGGCGCGGGCAGACGACCACCTCACGGTGGCGATGGATCAGCACGTCAAGATCGGCGCGGGGCAGTTCGTCGAAGCGGGCCGGGAGATACACCTGAGCAGCGGGCTGAAGGCGGTGCTGGAAGCGGGTATAGAACTGACGCTCAAGGCCGGCGGGAGCTTTATCAAAATCGATCCCAGCGGCGTGTGGATCAGCGGCCCGGCGACGAATCTGAATTCCGGGGGCAACCCTGGCAGCGGCACGGCGGCGGCGCCGTTGTTGCCGGGACTGTTGAAGGCCGCGGATGCGGATAAGGCCGGCCAGCTATTGGTGCCCGCCATGCTCAATCCATTTGTACGAAAAAGCACCCAAGGGATTGCCCTTGTCCCCATTTGTGGCAAGCAAGCCAATGGTGTTTGCACACGGGAGGTCTGCCCATGTCTACGTGGCTGAATACATTTCTCAACCAGCCGAGCGCTGCGGAACCGTGGTCAACCATCGGCAGTCGCTCGCTGTATTGCATCATCGACACGGTGCGCCAACCCCGCGCCCTGGAGCAGCTCTACCAACAGGACGGTATCAGCGGCATCGATCGACTCTTTCGAAATACCCCCTTCGTTGAAATGAGCGATGTCAGCCCGCTCTGGCTGCCTTTGAAACCAGGAAGCCCGGTGGCAGCCAAAGCCGTCGAGCTATGCCTGAACAACCGCTCCGGTCTCCTTCTCAGTTGCAGCGCCACGCCAGAAGCTGCCTTCTCGCACGCTCAACGCCTGTTACGAATGAACTGTCGTCAGCAGGGTGAGGCGTTGGCCAGGTACTACGACCCGGCCTTTTGGGCTGCATTGGCGTTGACCACCTCTGCGCACAGGCTTTATGGCCCTTGGGACAGCGTTTTCACACCCCCCGCGCACCCCAGTGACCGAGCCTGGCGGATCTGGGCGCAGCCAGCGCAAACCGATGAATATTCAGCGGCGCATGACCAGCCGTTGCTGCTGGACGACAGCACGTTGACTGCCGCCGAAGGCACACGATGGTGGTACTGGGTACGCGCGCGCGAGGCTGAGTCAGCCCAGACGCTACGAGATGAACAGCTGCCGACAGTGTTCGATAACTTCGGCCTGCTCATAGAAAAGGGCATTGATGAAGGGCGCCACCTCGAACGTCTGCTGCCCCTTCTGAGCCAGTGCGCGTGGCGAGAACGTCCCGAAATCATGAGTGTGCTGAGCAGCAACCTGCCGCCCTTCGAAAAAGTACAGCGGTTGGAGGTTTGAAATGACAGACACATCCGAAACCCAAGCAAACACACAGCAGGCGCCAGTCGTTCTCCCACCGGAAACGTCAGGCGCTCCCGTCGATCCCGAAACATTCTGCGCCGATAGAACGCCCGACTGCAGCACGAGCTTCTACGACATCATCTATGTCACCGGACAGCGACGGTTCTGGTTGCTGCCCAAACGCATGGCCGAGCAACTGCAGGAAAGTGTCAGCGCACTCAAAAAGAAGACGGTCGACACCGACAAAGCTACCCGCATGAGCAACATTGCCGACGCAGGTTTGCTGGATTATTTCCTCACCCCAGGACCGGAAGCGTTCCTGGAAAGTACCGATGGCGAAACCGGAGAACTCGGCCGCTATACCCAGTCCAGAGAGGCCATCTCCGATGACACCGCCAAGAAAGCTCAATGCCGTCGGGATTGGGACGCGGCTAGAGCGAGTGGCGACAGCACCGCCGCGATGCACGCCGAGCGCGACATGTTTGCCGCTCAGAAACGCATCGAAAAAAATCAAAAACGCATGGTCGATCTGGAAAAAATTTCCAGCGCACGTGCCGAAGCCTTGGGCTACAAGCGGGAGAACGGCGTGTTCTATACCCCGCGCGCCTTACAGGCCAGGGACGCGATGGATCGATACCTGGCCGAACGAAAAAAAGCCAAGGCTCATGGTTTCAGGATGTTCGATCCGGGCACGAAGACGGTCGAGTCCGCCTGGGAACACCTGAAGCAATACAAGGCCTTTCAGAAAACATTCCTGGAAACCGGGATCGTCGACGAGAAAGCGCTCAAAGGCCTGCAAATCAACATCCTGACGCTTGAAGCGGTGATGGCAACGTACATCAATGCCATCGTGGAACTCGCCGAATGCGGTATTGCCGTGCCCGAATTTGCACTCAGCCCCGATGACCAATATGAAGGCACTGAGGCGTTCCAGGCCTACATGAAACTGCAGAGCAAACGCGGCCTCCTGGAACGAAGTATTGAAGCGCGTTACGAAGAGTGGGTCTCGGCGACTGCGGGTAAGGCAGCACCGCCCGGCGTGCTGTTCGCTGATCTTCAAGAGCAGTGGCATGAGCTGAACAAAGAGGAGGATCAGATCAAAAACACCGCCGAGGGCACGGTACGGTGGGCGTTGCCGCCACGGCTTTTTGTCTGGGAACCGGAAAGCTACAAACCCAACCCCATCGAGCGGTTGGCCAAGGCGAATATTCCCTTGCGGGAGATGAGCAGCGCCTCATCCGACGATTTGCTAAACCATATCAGCCTCAAATACCTCGCCCGGGAAACCGGTGGCGCGCTGGGCAAAGCCCTCGAGGATCTGAAATCGCTGCCCAAATCGTTAGCCAGAGAAGCGGACGACGACCGCGTCTTCAGCGATTGGCTGAAGGCTGGGGGCGCCCATCCACTGGATGAAAAGGGCCCCTGGTTTGACAGTGCCGGGTTGTTCCTCCCAGACCGTTTTTTTGCCGCGCTGAAAACCGCCAACTTCAAGGTTGAAAGCCTGGAGGCAGCGGACAAACGCGAGCGCTGGGGCAATACCCTCAAGGCCATGATTTTCGAGGACAAACAACTACGCAATCTGATGCTCTTCGACAACAGCCCCCAGGCCCAACTTGTGCGCTGCTTGCTACCCGAAGGCAGCAGCTTGCAGGCCGGGGTCAAGCTGGAAGGCCCCAAATGGAAGAACGGCCCGCAAATGGCCAGCGCCAAGGTCAATCTGGACGTAGCGGGATGGCGGGGTGAAGTCACCCTGTTGAACCTCGAACTGCCGGCACGAAGCAAAGCCCAATCGTTGACCGCCGACTACACCGCCTACGACGGCAGCGTGCGCACGGTCGACTTCGGCAAACTGTCGCTCGACCTCAGCGCAAAAGCCTGGGGCTTCGCCGGCGCCAGCCTGATGCTCGCCCGAGACCTGACCCTCGACCAGGCCACGGGCTACACCAGCCTCTCGGGCATCGACATCGCGGAACGATCGGGCGACCTGGCCAAGTTCGACCTATTCGTCGGCGCCCAGGCCGGCTGCAAACTCAGCGGCCAACTATTCTGGTGCCCACCCCCGGCGTCGTCCCCCCCGCCCCGATTCCCAATCGCGCGTTCGACAGCCAGTGGCGTCCATTGGCCAAACTCGACATGGAAGTCGCAGCGGCCGTGGGCGCCAGTTTCTCTGGCAACCTGAAACTGCGTATTGACGGCGGGCGTTTCCTGCTGTCCCTAAAAGGTTCGTTGGTCTGGGGGGTTGGCTTCAAAGGCTATATGACCTTTGAAGTGGGATATGAAAGCGTCATCGCCCTGCTCGAACTGGTACGCAAGGAAATGGCCGCAAACCGTTATCAGGATCTTGATTGGGTCGACGGTGAAGCGTTGGCTTATGTCAGAAACTTGAGTTTCCTGGGGGCTGTAGGGGTCGATGTTGCATTTGTGTATGTGCGTGGGTATGCGGTGGTTAAGGAGATTTATGGACGGTTTACGGAAGGGGGGCGTGGGGGGCTGATTGCTCGTACGTTGCTTCGAGATAGCAACCAGAGAGTGATGGAAGATTGGGTGCGGAACCTGCAGCCTCAGGCTTTTGGGCCGCTGCTGTTGGCGTTGAGTAGCGCGCCCAAATCCTTTTCAGTAACAGAGGAGCAAGGTGTCCGTAGTTTTAATGAGACCCAAGCCCACCTGTTGCAACAACAAGCGATCGAAAGATGCCTTGGATGGATATCACGTAAGCCAGACGCTTGTCAGCAGTTTGAAGAGGCAGTTATTTGTATGAATAGAGATGGTGTGCGCGCATCACAGGCAGGGTTGACGTATTGCAAGAACAAAATGCACCTCGACTTATTTATGAGTGAGCGATTATCTGCTTTTACCTCCAGCGACGATGTGCGTGCTAGATATAAAGAGCGAGTAAAAAAACTGGGAAGACGTCTGAATTCCCATTGCACTTATGCGAAGACCTTCATCGGGCCTGCCTTTGCGCCCGTAGAGGAAATAAAAGTCACCTATAAAGGACCAGAAATTGATTAAGCAAATCATAATCAGCATTGTATTAAATATATTTTTTTCGTGCTCAGCAGTTGCCCAGTTGACACACGAACAACAAGCAGCCAAGGACAAAGGTCTCACACTTTATAATCAAAGCGATTGGTACGACTCTCAACCATTACTGCAGATTGCCGCAGAAGCTGGAGATCGGATGGCTCAATATTATCTAGGGGAGGCTATACGACTTAGCAAACGGTACACCACTGCCGAAGCAAAAAGATGGTATGAAGCTGCCGCTGAGCAAGGTGATCTTTACGCCATGCTTCGCCTTAGCAGCAAAGACGACTTATGTCGTTATATGGGGACTTGCAATGGAACGATCGGCGAACAATGGCGAAAACAGGCAATAAAAATTGCTCGTGAGCGTGCCGGAAGGGGCGACACGGAAGCAATGATTGTACTTTATCTAGCTAACCAAGGTCTGGCATGGTTAGAAAAAGCCGCCGAGGCGGGAGATGGATTCGGCCAGTACCTATTAGCCAGCGTTTATGAAAGTGGCAAAGGTTGGTTTCTTATCCCTGGCAGCCGTGAGAAAGCTATTGGGAAATGGTTTAAGGCATCAGCGGAGAACGGTTTTCCGCCGGGAATGTATTTATATACAAACTTCCTATATGAACATGGGGGCAGTGAGACCGATGTCGGATACTGGCTTAAGAAAACTGCTGAGGCAGGACATATTGAAGCTATGGTAAGTTATGCGCTCAATATAGCGCACTTACCCGAAAGATACGGACTTCCCCTTGATCTAGTGAAGGCATATGGCTTCACTTATATGCTTTCTAAACTTGAAGGAGGAGGTGTTGGGCCGGAAGATGGCAAGAGAAACCTTCCAAGAGTTGCTGAAAAGATGAATGAGCAGGAAATTCAGGAGGGCATAGCTTTCGCTAAGGAATGGGAAAAAACACATCCCCCGCTTTCCTATTTTGACCCCGTCTATGGGTACTGAGATTGTATGAACAGGAATGGCGCTCGCCCGATACCGGCAGGCCCTACCTGTTGAAGAAATCAAGACAGTCTATAAAGGGCCAAACATTGCTTAATCAAGTCATTATTAGCGCGGTCTTTACTCTATTATTTTCCAGCGCAGCCGCTGCCCAACTTACACCGGAGCAACAAGCGGCTAAAGACCGCGGGATCGCACTATATAAACAAAGTGACTGGTACGATTCTCAACCACTCCTAAAGACGGCGGCAGAAGCGGGCGATAGACAGGCTCAATATTATCTAGGCGAGGCTATTCGCTTGAGTAAGCGCTACATCACTATGGAAGCAAAAAAATGGTATGAAACCGCTGCCGAACAGGGTGATCTTTACTCCATGCTCCGTCTTAGTAGTAAGGATGACTTATGCCGTTATATGGGAACTTGCACTGGAAAGTCCGGCGAACAATGGCGAAAACAGGCAATAAAAATTGCTCGTGAGCGCGCGGGAAAGGGTGACACGCAAGCAATGATTGTACTTTTTACGGCTAATCAAGGCCTGGGATGGTTAGAAAAAGCTGCCGAGGCGGGAGATGGATTCGGCCAGCAACTACTAGCCAGTGCTTATAAAGGTGGCGGAGGTTGGTTTCTTATTCCGGGCAACCGTGAAAAAGCCATTGAAAAATGGTTTAAGGCATCGGCGGAGAGCGGTTTTCCGCCGGGAATGTATTTATATGCAAACTTTCTATATGACCATGGCGGAAGCAAGGCCGATGTCGGATATTGGCTTAAGAAAACCGCTGAAGCTGGACATATTGATGCAATGGGAAGCTATGCTCTAAATGTTGCGCATATGCCAGATAGCTATGGGTATCCGTTGGATCTAGTGAAGGCTTATGGTCTGGCATATCTCATTTCCAAGCTTTCAGGCGGTGGCGCCGCGCCAAAAGAAGGTAGAGAGACTCTTTCAGAACTTACCAGGCATATGACACCGGATCAAATAAGTCAGGGTGTAGAGTTTGCGGCGGAGTGGGAAAGTAGCCATCCTCCGTTGTCTTATTTTGAACCGGTTTATGGGTATTGAGTACGTTGTGGTAAATGTGAAGAGGGTTTCTTGAGTTTTTATTGGTTGAGTTCTGCGTTTTATATATTTGGGTGTCACAGAGTGTAAGGAATAATAAGAATGTTTGGCGAAAATGCAAGTTTATAAGGGGTTGGGTGATGATTAGTCAAGTCGTAATCAGCATTGTGTTAACGTTATTTTTTTCATCCTTTGCACTTGCCCAGTTGACGCACGAACAACAGGCAGCCAAGGACAAAGGTCTCGTGCTTTATAATCAAAGCGATTGGTACGATTCTCAACCTTTACTGCGCATTGCCGCAGAAGCTGGAGATCGGACGGCTCAATATTATCTAGGCGAGGCTATTCGGCTTAGTAGTTGGTACACCACTACTGAAGCAAGAAAATGGTATGAAGCTGCCGCTGAGCAGGGCGATCTTTACGCCATGCTTCGTCTTAGCAGCAAGGACGACTTATGCCGTGTTATGGAAACTTGCACCGGAAAATCCGGTGAAAAATGGCGAGAACATGCTCTAAAAATTGCCCGTGAGCGCGCCGGAAAAGGTGACACGGAAGCAATGATTGTACTTTATATAGCGAACCAAGGTCTGGCATGGTTAGAAAAAGCCGCCGAGGCGGGAGATGGATTCGGCCAGTACCTATTAGCCAGCGTTTATGAAAGTGGCAAAGGTTGGTTTCTTATCCCTGGCAGCCGTGAGAAAGCTATTGGGAAATGGTTTAAGGCGTCAGCGGAGAACGGTTTTTCGCCGGGAATGTATTTATATACAAACTTCCTATATAAACATGGGGGCAGTGAGGCCGATGTCGGATATTGGCTTAAGAAAACTGCTGAGGCAGGACATATTGAAGCTATGGTAAGTTACGCTCTAAATATAGCGCACTTGCCTGAAAGATACGGGCTTCCTCTTGATCTAGTGAAGGCTTATGGCTTGACTTACATGCTTTCTAAACTTGAAGGAGGAGGCGTTGGACCAGAAGATGGAAAGAGAAACCTTCCAAGAATTGCTGAAAAGATGAATGAGCGGCAAATACAGCAGGGTATAGCTTTCGCTAAAGAATGGGAAAAGACTCACCCTCCTCTCTCATATTTTGCTCCAGCTTACGGTTACTGAGTTTTTAATTAAGAATTCATGCTGATACCCTGGCCGCTTCATCGGCAGCAGCGCGATAAGTGCGGCTCTATGTATTCGGCCTTAAGCACAAAAAACTACAATTTAAGTTTTGGTGTGAATATAAGTATATAGAGGGTCGAAGATTGATTGAGCAAATAATTATCAGCGCCGTATTTACTCTGTTGTTTTCGGGCGCGGCCATTGCCCAACTTACACCGGAGCAACAAGCGGCTAAAGACCGCGGGATCGCATTATATAAACAAAGTGACTGGTACGATTCTCAGCCACTCCTAAAGACGGCAGCGGAAGCGGGCGATAGACAGGCTCAATATTATCTAGGCGAGGCTATTCGACTCAGTAATTGGCACACCACTGCTGAAGCAAAAAAATGGTATGAGGCCGCTGCCGAACAGGGCGATCTTTACTCCATGCTCCGTCTTAGTAATAAATATGACTTATGCAAATATATGGGTACATGCAATGAGAAGTCTGGAACTGAGTGGCGAAAACTAGCACTAAAAGTTGGTCGTGAACGCGCGGAAAAAGGCGACACAGAGGCAATGACAGTACTTTATATCGCCAGGCAAGGATTGGGATGGTTAGAAAAAGCCGCTGATGCGGGAGATAGCTATGCTCAGAACTTACTAGCGAAAGTTTATAGGGATGGAGGTGGGTGGTTCTTAATTCCGGGAAACCGAAAAAAGGCGGTTGAACGATGGTTCAAGGCCTCGGCAGAAGGAGGGAATCCAGACGCAATGTTTTCCTATGTAGATTTTTTGTATGAAAATAATGGCACTAAAAAAGAGATGGCATATTGGCTTAAGAAGTCAGCAGAAGGTGGATATATTACCGGGGTTAGCAACTACGCACTTCGACTTGCTCATCTGCCTGATGACGTTGGGTACTCACTCGACTTGGTAACAGCTTATGGGTTGACTTACTTGCTCTCCAAACTTGAGGGTGGTGGCACTGCAGCCGAGGATGGTCAAAGAAACCTTCCAAAAATCGCTGAAAAGATGAATGAACTGGAAATCCAGGAGGGCATAGCTTTCGCTAAGGAGTGGGAAAAAACACATCCCCCTCTTTCCTATTTCGACCCCATCTTCGGTTACTGAGTTTTTATGAACAGGAGTGGCGCTCGGTTGATACCGGCAGGTCCTACCTGTTGAAGAAATCAAGACAGTCTATAAAGGGCCAAACATTGATTAATTACATCATTATCAGCACCGTCTTTACTCTATTGTTTTCGAGCACTGCCATTGCCCAACTTACACAGGAGCAGCAAGCCGCTAAAGACCGCGGGATCGCATTATATAAACAAAGTGACTGGTACGATTCTCAACCACTCCTAAAGACGGCAGCAGAAGCGGGCGATAGACAGGCTCAATATTATTTGGGCGAGGCTATTCGACTCAGTAATTGGCACACCACTGCTGAAGCAAGAAAATGGTATGAAGCCGCTGCCGAACAGGGCGATCTTTACTCCATGCTCCGTCTTAGCAGTAAGGATGACTTATGCAAGTATATGGGTACATGCAGTGAAAAGTCTGGAACAGACTGGCGACAACAGGCACTTAAAATTGCCTATGAGCGCGCGGAAAAAGGCGACACAGAGGCAATGACAGTCCTTTATACCGCCGGACGAGGATTGGGATGGTTAGAAAAAGCCGCTGATGCAGGAGATAGCTATGCTCAGAACTTATTAGCGAACGCTTACAAGGATGGATATGGGTGGTTCTTAATTCCTGGAAACCGAGAAAAGGCTGTTGAACGATGGTTCAAAGCTTCGGCAGAAGGTGGGGATCCAGAAGCAATGTTCTCCTATGCAAATCTGTTGTATGAAAAGAATGGCGATAAGAAAGAGGTGGCGCATTGGCTTAAGAGGTCAGCGGAGGGCGGATATATTACTGGGGTTAGCAACTACGCAGTTCGACTTGCTCATCTGCCTGATGAACTTGGGTATCCACTCGACTTGGTAAAAGCTTATGGGTTGACTTACTTGCTCTCCAAGCTTGAGGGCGGTGGCACTGCACCTGAGAATGGTCAAAGAAATCTTCCAAGAATCGCTGAAAAGATGAATGAGCAGGAAATCCGGGAGGGCATAGCTTTTGCTAAGGAGTGGGAAAAAAACCATCCCCCGCTTTCCTATTTTCACCCCATTTTCGGTTACTGAGTTTGTATGAGCAGGAATCGTGCTCGCCGACACCGGCAGGCCCTACCTGTTTAAGAAATCAAGACAGTCTATAAAGGGCCAAACATTGATTAATCAAGTCATTATTAGCACCGTCTTTACTCTATTATTTTCCAACGCAGCCGCTGCCCAATTTACACCGGAGCAACAAACGGCTAAAGACCGCGGGATCGCACTATATAAACAAAGTGACTGGTACGATTCTCAACCACTCCTAAAGACGGCAGCAGAAGCGGGCGATAGACAGGCTCAATATTATTTGGGCGAGGCTATTCGACTCAGTAATTGGCGCACCACTGCCGAAGCAAGAAAATGGTATGAAGCCGCTGCCGAACAGGGCGATCTTTACTCCATGCTCCGTCTTAGCAGTAAGGATGACTTATGCAAGTATATGGGTACATGCAGTGAAAAGTCTGGAACAGACTGGCGACAACAGGCACTTAAAATTGCCTATGAGCGCGCGGAAAAAGGCGACACAGAGGCAATGACAGTCCTTTATACCGCCGGACGAGGATTGGGGTGGTTAGAAAAAGCCGCTGATGCGGGAGATAGTTATGCTCAGAACTTATTAGCGAACGCTTACAAGGATGGATATGGATGGTTCTTAATTCCGGGAAACCGAGAAAAGGCGGTTGAACGATGGTTCAAGGCTTCGGCAGAAGGGGGGAACCCAGAAGCGATGTATTCCTATGCAAGTTTTTTGTATGACAATAATGGCACTAAAAGAGAGATGGCACATTGGCTTAAGAAGTCAGCAGAAGGCGGATATATTACTGGGGTTAGTAATTACGCACTTCGACTTGCTCATCTGCCTGATGATCTTGGGTATTCACTCGACTTGGTAAAGGCTTATGGGTTGACTTACTTGCTCTCCAAACTTGAGGGCGGTGGAACTGCATCTGAGGATGGTCAAAGAAATCTTCAAAAAATCGCTGAAAAGATGAAAGGGCAGGAAATTCAGGAGGGCATAGCTTTCGCTAAGAAATGGGAAAAAAACCATCCCCCGCTTTCCTATTTCCACCCCATCTACGGGTACTAAGTTTGTATGAGCAGGAATGGCGCTCGCTCGATGCCGGCAGGCCTGACCTATTGTAAGCATGTGCGGGACCAGCTTCCGCACCTGTTGAAGAAATCAAGACAGTCTATAAAGGGCCAAACATTGATTAATCAAGTCATTATTAGCGCGGTCTTTACTCTATTATTTTCCAGCGCAGCCGCTGCCCAACTTACACCGGAGCAACAAGCGGCTAAAGACCGCGGGATCGCACTATATAAACAAAGTGACTGGTACGATTCTCAACCACTCCTAAAGACGGCGGCAGAAGCGGGCGATAGACAGGCTCAATATTATCTAGGCGAGGCTATTCGCTTGAGTAAACGCTACACCACCGTCGAAGCAAAAAAATGGTATGAAGCCGCTGCCGAACAGGGCGATCTTTACGCCATGCTTCGCCTTAGCAGCAAGGACGACTTATGCCGTTATATGGGAACTTGCACTGGAAAGTCCGGAAAACAATGGCGAAAACAGGCAATAAAAATTGCTCGTGAGCGCGCCGGAAAGGGTGATACGGAAGCAATGATTGTACTTTTTACGGCCAACCAAGGTCTGGCATGGTTAGAAAAAGCTGCCGAGGCAGGAGATGGATTCGGCCAGCAACTATTAGCCAGTGCTTATAAAGGTGGCGGAGGTTGGTTTCTTATTCCGGGCAACCGTGAAAAAGCCATTGAAAAATGGTTTAAGGCATCGGCGGAGAGCGGTTTTCCGCCGGGAATGTATTTATATGCCAATTTCCTATATGAGCATGGCGGCAGTGAGGCCGATGTCGGATATTGGCTTAAGAAAACTGCTGAGGCAGGACATATTGAAGCTATGGTAAGTTACGCTCTAAATATAGCGCACTTGCCCGAAAGATACGGGCTTCCTCTTGATCTAGTGAAGGCTTATGGCTTGACTTATATGCTTTCTAAACTTGAAGGAGGAGGTATAGGGCCAACGGATGGCAAGAGAAACCTTCCAAGAATTGCTGAAAAGATGAATGAACAGGAAATCCGGCAAGGAATAGCTTTCGCTGAAGAGTGGGAAAAAACCCACCCCCCACTTTCCTATTTCGACCCCATCTACGGTTACTAACTCTCGGACTAAAACCTCATGACGATGCCCCTGCGGTTGCTTCGGAAAATGACGCTGACGGTCCAGGCCCCCGAGTATCGATGTGTGTGGGATTTGGCTGGGTTTGCCGGTGTTCGAGAACCAAACCACCCCCCGTCGGTCAATGTGACCAGCGCCTCATCAGTCTGGTCGGCGCTGATCTATAGTTCATCCCTCGGTTCCCCCCTGATTACGAGTGCCCCATGCTTAACAAAGGACTGTTCCTGGCCTGTGCGCTGGCCCTGCTGAGTGCATGCGATTCTTCCGATAAACCGGCCGCTCCGCCGGCTCCCTCCGTGGCAACGGCGCCGCAGCCGGCCAAGGCGGTGGTGGATGTGGCGGCGTTGAAGCAGCGTTATGCCGGGCGTGAGTTGAGTGTGGTGGATGTGTCCGAGGTGCAGCTCGATGGGGCCAGTACGTTGTCGGTGAGTTTTTCCATTCCCCTGGACCCCGAGCAGAAGTTCGCTGACAAGCTGCATCTGGTGGATGCCAAGTCCGGCAAGGTCGATGGCGCCTGGGAGCTTTCCGATAACCTGATGGAGCTGCGTCTGCGCCATCTGGAGCCGCAGCGCAAGCTGGTGCTGACGGTCGACGCCGGGGTCAAGGCGGTCAATGGCAATACGCTCGCCGCCGAATACAGCGCCCGCCTGGAAACCCGTGATCTGCAAGCCACCGTCGGCTTCGCCAGCCGGGGCACGTTGTTGCCGACGCGTTTGGCCGAAGGCTTGCCGGTGATCGCGCTGAACGTCGACAAGATCGACGTCGAATTCTTCCGCATCAAGCCGGAATCCCTACCGTCGTTCCTGGCGCAGTGGGGGCGCAATACCAGTCTGCAAAGTTATGAATCCCGTGAACTGCTGCCGATGGCCGATCTGGTCTACGGCGGGCGTTTCGACCTGAATCCGGCGCGCAATACCCGCGAAACCCTGCTGCTGCCCATCGCTGGCCTCAAGCAATTGCAGCAACCCGGTGTGTATCTGGCGGTGATGCGCGCGTCGGGCACCTACAACTATTCGCAACCGGCCACGCTGTTCACGCTCAGTGACATCGGCCTGTCGGTGCACCGTTACGCCAATCGCCTGGATGTGTTCACCCAGGCGTTGGAAGGCGGCAAGGCGTTGGATGGCGTCGACCTTGAAGTGCTCGATGCCGATGGCCGTGTGCTTGGCCAGGGTAAGACCGAAAAGGGCGGCCACGCCGAGTTGCCGTTGCCGAAAAAGGCCCAGGTATTGCTGGCCAAGCAAGGCGAACAGACCAGCCTGCTGCGCCTGGACAGTGCCGCCCTCGACCTGGCGGAGTTCGACATCGGCGGCCAACCGTCCCATCCGCTGCAATTCTTTGTGTTTGGCCCGCGGGATTTGTATCGCCCCGGCGAAACCGTGCTGCTCAATGCGCTGCTGCGCGACAAGGATGGCAACGCCGTCAAGCCGCAACCGGTGAGCGTCGAAGTGCGACGCCCGGATGAACAGGTGAGCCGCAAATTCGTCTGGGACGCCGACGCGTCCGGCCTCTATCAATATCAACTGCAACTGGCCGGCGAAGCGCCGACCGGGCGTTGGCAACTGGTGTTTGACCTGGGCGACGGTAAACCACAGTTGTATGAGTTCCTCGTCGAAGATTTCCTGCCCGAGCGCCTGGCGCTGGAACTCAAGGGCAGCGACACGGCGCTGAGCCCGGCGGACAACCCGGTCATCCATGTGAATGGCCGCTACCTGTATGGTGCGCCGGCGTCGGGCAATCGGGTCAGTGGGCAAGTCTATGTGCGGCCGTTGCGCGAGGCGGTGAAGTCGCTGCCGGGCTATCAATTCGGCTCCGTCACCGAGGAAGAGCTGAGCCAGGATTTCGAGCTGGACGAAAGCGTGCTCGACGCCAACGGTCAGGAAGACCTGACCCTGGAAAGCAAATGGACCGAGGCCAAATCCCCCTTGCAGTTGATTGTGCAAGCCAGCCTGCAGGAATCCGGCGGGCGGCCGATCACGCGGCGCCTGGTGCAGCCGGTCTGGCCGGCGGAGCAACTGCCGGGCCTGCGCGGGCTGTTTGACGGCAAGGAAACCAACGGTGATGGTCCGGTGGAATTCGACGTGCTGCTGGCCAATCAGGACGGCCAGAAACTCGCCGCGCAGAACCTCAAGGTGCGCCTGGTGCGCGAGCGCCGCGATTACTACTGGAACTACTCCGACAGCGATGGCTGGAGCTACCACTACAACGAAAAATTCCTCAACCTCGACGAGCAGACCCTGAACATCAAGGCCGGCGACACCGCCAAGGTCAGCTTCCAGGTGGAGTGGGGCCCGTACCGCGTCGAGGTCGAAGACCCGCAGACCGGCCTGGTCAGCAGCCTGCGTTTCTGGGCCGGCTACCAGGCTCAGGACAACACCGAAGGCGGCGCCGTGCGCCCCGACCAGGTCAAGTTGGCGCTGGATAAACCGGCCTATGGCGACGGCGATACCGCCAATGTCACCGTGACGCCGCCGGCCGCCGGTAAAGGCTACCTGCTGGTGGAATCCGCCGAAGGACCACTGTGGTGGCAGGCCATCGATGTGCCGGCCGAGGGCAAGAGCTTCGCGGTGAAGCTCGACCCGAAATGGTCGCGGCATGACCTCTACGTCAGCGCCCTGGTGATCCGTCCCGGTGAGCGCAAGGCCAATATCACGCCCAAGCGCGCGGTGGGCCTGTTGCACCTGCCGCTGGATCGCACCCAACGCAAGCTCGCGCTGACCCTCACCGCGCCGGAAAAAATGCGTCCCAAACAAGCGCTGACGGTGAAGATCGCCGCCAAGAATGCCGATGGCAGCGTGCCCAAGCAGGTGCATGTGCTACTGGCGGCGGTGGATGTGGGTATCCTTAATATCACCGAATATCCCACGCCCGATCCGTACTCCAGCCTGTTTGGTCGCAAGGCCTATGGGGTGGACCAGTTCGACATCTATGGCCAGTTGATCGAAGCCGGGCAGGGCCGCCTGGCCAGCCTGGCCTTCGGCGGTGACGCGGCGTTGGCCAAGGGCGGCAAACGCCCGGACACCAGCGTCACCATCGTCGCCCTGCAAAGCGCGCCGGTGACGTTGAACGAGCAGGGTGAGGGCGAAGTCAGCGTCAACATCCCCGACTTCAACGGTGAGCTGCGCCTGATGGCCCAGGCCTGGAGCGATGATCGCTACGGCATGGCCGAAGGCAAGACGGTGATTGCCGCGCCGCTGATTGCCGAGCTGGCGGCGCCGCGTTTCCTCGCCGGCGGTGACCAGACCACCTTGGCGTTGGACCTGTCCAACCTGTCGGGCCGGGCGCAGAAACTCGATGTGCAACTGAGCGCCGAAGGGCAGTTGGAGTTGGTCAACGCGGGCGCCCAAGCGCTCGACCTCAAGCCCGGCCAGCGCACCACCCTGCGCATCCCGGTCAAAGCCTGGGGCGGTTTGGGCCAAGGCAAGGTCAAGGTCACGGTCAATGGCCTGGACCTGCCGGGCGAGAACCTGCCGCCGTTCAGCCGCGAATGGACCCTGGGCGTGCGCCCGGCGTATCCGGCGCTGCTCAAGCATTACCGCGCGGTGCTCAAAGACCAGCCATGGAGCCTGCCCGCCGGGACCCTGGATTCGTTCGAGGCCACCGGGCGCGAAGCGTTGCTGAGCCTGTCGAGCCGGCCACCGCTGAACCTCGGTGCGCAGATCAGCGCGCTCAAGGCCTACCCCTATGGGTGCCTGGAGCAGACCGCCAGCGGGTTGTACCCGTCGCTGTATGCCGACGATGCATTGCTCAAGCGCCTGGGCGTCAAGGGCGAGCCGGATGCCGAGCGTAAACGCAAGATCGAGTTGGGCATCGAACGCCTGCTGGGCATGCAGCGCTACAACGGCAGCTTCGGGTTGTGGGGCGCCGATGGCGAGGAGGAATATTGGCTGACGGCCTATGTCACCGATTTCCTGCTGCGTGCCCGCGACCAGGGTTTCGCCGTACCGCCTGAAGCCTTGAAGAAAGCCAGCGAGCGTCTGCTGCGTTATGTGCAGGAGCGCAACCTGATCGAAGTCGCCTACAGCGACAACGCCGAACACACCCGCTTCGCCGTGCAGGCCTACGCCGGCATGGTGCTGGCGCGCAGTCAGCAGGCGCCGTTGGGCGCGTTGCGCAGTCTCTTCGAGCGGCGCACGGATGCGCGGTCCGGGTTGCCATTGGTGCAGTTGGCCATTGCCTTGCAGAAAATGGGCGATCAACCGCGTGCCGATCAGGCCCTGCTCGCCGGTCTGGCGGCACAGCGCAACGCCAAGGAGTGGCTCGCCGACTACGGCAGCCCGCTGCGCGACCAGGCGATGATCCTGGCCTTGCTGGAAGAGAACGATTTGGCCAAAGGCAAGCGCGAGGAGCGCTTGTTCACCCTGTCGGATCAGTTGGCGGCCAGCCCTTACCTGTCGACCCAGGAGCGTAATTCACTGTTCCTTGCCGGGCGTCTTGGCTTCGCCCAGCCCGAGGCGAACTGGCAGGTGTCGCTCAGCGGCAGCGGCGGTGCACGTGAGTTGAACAATCAACAATCGACCCTGGCACTGGACGGCAGGCAACTGTCCGGCGACCTGACCTTGAGCAATCAAGGGGAGACGCCGGTGTACCAGCAATTGACGATTTCGGGTTATCCACAAGTGCCGCCGGCCGCCGGTGGTGACAACCTGAGCATCCGCCGCGAGTACCTGGGCATGAACGGCCAGCCACTGAACCTGCGCAGTCTCAACAGCGGCGATCTGGTGCTGGTGCATCTGGCGGTGAGCGCCAAGCAGCGCGTGCCGGATGCGTTGGTGGTGGACTTGCTGCCCGCAGGTCTGGAGCTGGAAAACCAGAACCTGGCCCAAAGCGCCGCCAGCCTGGAAAACGCCAGCAGCCAGGTCAAGGAGTGGCGTGAGTCGATGCAGAACGCGTCGCTCAAGCATCAGGAATTCCGCGATGACCGCTATGTGGCGGCGATGAACCTGGATGGCTATGGCACCACGCACCTGCTGTACCTGGC